>NZ_JASGBW010000004.1:0-216526 GCF_030053215.1 Stenotrophomonas sp. PFBMAA-4
AGCGGCCGGCACTACCGTGTCCGTCTGCCGGAAGGGCTGGCGCCCCTCCGGCAACACAGTTGCTACATGGACGTATTTACGGCGTCCCCCTCGACCGGACCCGCCCCGCCATCCCTCAGCGGCCCCGCTTTTGACGTTGACGTTGCTTCTGCGGGTGCAGGGCGGCAGCCCTGCATGAAAAACCCCACCCCCTACCAAGGTAGGGCGGCCCGCGTGCCAGCGCGGGACTATCCTCGAATGCATGACTTTGTCTGGGAGGGCTGCGTCATGAATTACGAGGAAACCTACCGCCGCTCGATCGACGAGCCGGAGGCGTTCTGGGGCGAGGAAGCCAAGCGCATCTACTGGCATGTGCCGCCGAAGCAGGTGCTGGACTACAGCAATCCGCCGTTCCGCCGCTGGTACGTCGGGGGCGAAACCAACCTCTGCTACAACGCCGTCGATCGCCACCTCGTTGATCGGCCCGACCAGCTCGCGCTGGTGGCGGTCTCCACCGAAACCAACATCACCCGCGAAATCACCTACCGCCAGCTGTACCGCGAGGTGAACGACTTCGCCGCGGTGCTGCAGCGCCTGGGCGTGGGCCACGGTGATCGCGTGGTCATCTACATGCCCAACATGGCCGAAGCCGTGTTCGCCATGCTGGCGTGCGCGCGCATCGGTGCGGTGCATTCGGTGGTGTTCGGTGGCTTCGCCGCGCACAACCTGGCGCTGCGCATCGACGACGCCAGGCCGAAGCTGCTGATCGCCGCCGATGCCGGCATGCGCGGTGGCAAGGTCATCCCGTACAAGGCCATGGTGGACGCCGCCTGCGCCGAGGCGACCAGCCCGCCGCCGCACGTGCTGATCGTTTCGCGCGGCCTGGATCCGGCCGAGCCGCGCGTGCCCGGCCGCGATGTCGACTACGCCGCACTGCGCGCGCAGGTGGGTGAGGTGGACGTGCCGGTGAAGTGGCTCGAGTCCAGCGAACCCAGCTACCTGCTCTATACCTCCGGCACCACCGGCAAGCCCAAGGGCGTGCAGCGCGACGTGGGCGGCTATGCCGTGGCGATGGCGCAGTCGATGCAGACGGTGTTCGACTGCCAGCCGGGCCGGGTGATGTTCTCCACCTCGGACGTGGGCTGGGCCGTCGGCCACTCCTACAACGTGTATGGGCCGCTGATCGGTGGCTGCACCTCGCTGCTCTATGAAGGACTGCCGACCAACCCGGACCCGGGTATCTGGTGGGCGCTGTGCGAGCAGTACAACGTGCGCACGATGTTCTCCTCGCCCACCGCCATCCGCGTGCTGAAGAAGCACGATGCCGACTTCATCCACCGCCACGACCTGGACGCGCTGAAGTACCTGTTCCTGGCGGGCGAGCCGTTGGATGAACCCACCGCGCACTGGATCAGCGAGGCGCTGGGCAAGCCGATCATCGACAACTACTGGCAGACCGAAACCGGCTGGCCGGCGCTGACGTTGTTGCCGGGGCTGGACATGAAGCCGGTGCGCTTCGGTTCGCCGGGCTTCCCCAACCTCGGCTATCGCATGAAGGTGATCGACGAGAACACCGGCGAGGAAGTCGCGGCCGGGCAGAAGGGCGTGCTGGTGGTGACCCCGCCGCTGCCGCCGGGCTGCATGAGCACGGTGTGGAACGACGATGCGCGTTTCATGCAGAGCTACTTCAGCCACTTCAAGGAACTGCTGTACAGCTCGCTGGACTGGGCCATCCGCGATGACGACGGCTACACCTTCATCCTCGGCCGCACCGATGATGTGATCAACGTGGCCGGGCACCGCCTGGGCACGCGCGAGATCGAGGAAGCCATCTCCGGCCACCCGCGCGTGGCCGAGGCGGCGGTGATCGGGGTCAGGGACGAGCTGAAAGGGCAGGTGCCACTGGTGTTCGTCACCCTCAAGCAGGGGCTCAACGGCGAGGACCCGGCGCCGGTAGTGGCCGAGATGATGGCGGCGGTGACCGCCTCGCTCGGGGCGGTGGCCCGGCCGGCACACGTGCACGTGGTCAACGCGCTGCCCAAGACCCGCTCGGGCAAGCTGCTGCGGCGCTCGCTGCAGGCGCTGGCCGAGCAGCGCGACCCGGGCGACCTGTCGACCCTGGATGACCCCGGGGCATTGGAGGAAATCCGCCGCGCGCTGGGGCGGTAAGCCGATTCTGTAGAGCCGAGCCCGCGCTCGGCTGCGTTTGCCTGGTGGGGAAAAGACGCCAGGCATGGCCTGGCGCTACCCAAGCCGGCCAGCACATGCGCTAAGCTCGCCCTGTCATCGATCTGCAACAGAGCCTGCGCTTCGGGGAAGCTGCGCCGGCGCTGACGATGGCGACCAAAGGGGGCGCGCCCGCCCGGGCGCGCAGATGAAGCGCATCAAGGATTGGGGGGATGCATGGCACTGCTGCACGCCAAGACGGCCGCTGGCCGCCAGGAAATCGAAGACCGTGGCCGGCGCCTGCCGGCCGGATTGCGTTCGATCCTGTTGATGGTCGATGGCCGCCGCGATGACAACGAACTGCGTGGCCTGCTCGAGGGCCTGCGCGCGCCGCCGGATGCGCTGCAGCAACTGGCGGCACTTGAGCTGATCGAAGTGGTCGGCGGCGCGGTCGAGCCGGTGGCCGCGCGTGCCCTCAGCAGCGGCCGCGAACAGGACCCGGCGCTGTACCAGCAGTTGTACGAGGCGATGAGCGAGGCAGTACGCCGCCACCTGGGCCTGAAGGGCTATTTCATGCAGCTGAAGATCGAGCGCTGCAAGGATGCGCTGTCGCTGGAGCGGCTGTGCCCGGAACTGCTGGATGCGGTGGCGAAGGCACGCAGCCCGGCACTGGCCCAGCGCTGGTGGCAGGAAACCCAGGTGCTGCTGTCGCCGGCGGCGGGCGAGGTCGTGCAGGCCTGACGTGGCGGGTAAAGTGGGCGGTGGATTCCACTGCCCTCGAGGATGCCTGCGTGCAGGACGAACACGACACCACCGACACGCCCGGTTGGGACGCCATCAATGCGGCGCTGGCACCGCTGTATGCCGGCCAGGAGCCGCGCCACTACGGCACCGCGTTGCCCTACACGCTGGGTGGCCAGGATCCGCTGGACGGCATCAGCGTGTACTGGGCCGACGCCCCCGTGCCGCACTGGCACTACATCACCTACGGCTTCTCCGAGCTGTATGCGAAGGAAAGCAGTGATGCCGACACCAGCGGTTACGGCTTCGAGCTGACCTTCCGCCTGGCGGCCAGCGTCGGCGAGGATGCCGGCAGCACGCCGCCGGTGTGGCCGTTGAACCTGCTGCAGAACCTGGCGCGCTATGTGTTCGGCAGCGGCAACGTGTTCGAAGATGGCCACCATCTCGACGCCAACGGCCCGATCGCGCTGGAGACGGACACCCGGCTCTGCCATCTGGCCTTCATCGCCGATCCGCAGCTGCCGGCGCGCGATACCGCCAACGGGCACCTGCAGTTCCTGCAGCTGGTCGGCTTGACCGATGAAGAAATGGAGGCGATCCGGCGCTGGTCGACCCGCGGCGTGCTGCAGGCCCTGCAGCCGGCGATGCCGCTGTGGATCACCGACCTGCACCGCGGCAACCTGCTCGATGACCCCGCGTTGGCCGCGCAGGCACGGGAGGGCAGTGAGCGTGAAGGCTCGACCACCGGCATGCTGTTCATCGAGAGCCTGGGGTGGCGGCAGGAGGCGGGCGTGACCACGCTGGTGCTGGGCGCCGGCCAGGTTCCCAGCGTGTCCGAGCTGCTGGGCCTGCGCCTGCGCCATGGCAAGCCGCTGGAGCTGGTCAGCCGTGAGCGGCAGTGGACGTTCGTCCCGGCCGATGGCGACAGCGTTGAAGAGGTAGAAGGCGACAGCGCGCGCTGGCTGCTGGATGAGGCGGGGCTGCAGGCGATGGCAGCGGTGCCGGCCGAACGCGGCCTGTACCCGGTGGGGTCAAGGCTGCGCATCGAGGTGGTGCCGACCCAGCTGCGCGACGGCAAGGGTGCCGTCATCCGCGAGATCGGCTGAGCGCGACGAACGCGGCAGACGCGTAGAGTCGAGCTTGCTCGACTGATTGACCCGTGGTCGTTGGGGTCGGAGCCGTCTGCTGCGCAGACGGATCCGACCCCGCGTCTGGCCCCGTCCCGGCCTCAGGCCAGGCCTTCGGCCTTCAGCACGGCCTGCACGCCCGCGTCGGCTTCCATGCGGGTCTTGAATGCAGCCACGTTGTCCAGGCCGACGAGGTCGACCTTGGCGGCCGCCGCCCAGCGCAGGGTGATGTAGAAGTAGGGATCGGCGAAGCTGCGGAAACCGGCCAGCCACGGCTTGTCGGCCAGCTGCTTGTCGGCGGTTTCGAACAGGCCGCGCAGGCGCTTGCGCGCGGCGGCGCGGATGGCGTCGAACTGGCCTTCATCGGCGATGAACTTGGCCGGCCCGAACAGCGGCGAGAACGCCGGGTGCACGTCCGAATTGACGAAGGACAGCCAGCGGGTGGCTTCGGCGCGCTGCTGCGCGCTGCCATCGCCGCCCAGGCCGGCCTGCGGGAAGGTGTCGGCGATGTAGCCCATGATGGCTGCGTTCTGCAGCAGGATGAAATCGCCATCGACCAGCGCAGGCACCGCGCCGGCCGGGTTGATCTTGAGGAAGTCCGGACCCTTCAGGGTGTCCTTGTCCAGCAGTTCCACTTCATAGGGCTGGCCGGTCCACTGCAGGGCGATGTGGTCGGCGGTGGAACAGGCACCAGGCTTGCTGTACAGCTTCATGGGGACTCCAGGCGGGTGTGGCGGGAAACGTCCACTATCCCAGAGCCTGCCGGCGTGCGGCAACGCTGCCGCCGGCAACAGATCGTTACGACTGGCGAGGCTTGAGGTTCTGCACCTTATAGAAGGTGTGGTCGCCGATGGTCGCCACCTGGTAGGCATTGCGCCAGTTCGGGCTGGCAATGGACAGCGCGGCGAAGTGGCTGGCACCGGGGACGATCTCGCGGCGTTCGCCGGCCGGCAGCGCCCAGTTGCGCTCGGCGTCGAAGGCCACGTTCATCGCTTCGCTCCAGGCCGCGTCGTTGCCCAGCTGGGTGCCGGGGGAGACGATGGTCGGGGCGAACTGCTTGCGCGCGGTGACCACCTGGCACATCGAATCGCCCCACAGGCCGCTGTCGAGGCGGCGCAATGCGACTTCGGCGACGGCCTGCTGGCCGCGCAGGGTCTGGTCGCGGGCTTCCAGGTAAACGGTGGTGCTCAAACACAATGAATCAGCGGCCGGCTGCGGCAACAACTGCGACAGCCAGAGAATCCAGGCCAGTTTCATATAACTCCTTGCTCCGTGTGGGCCGCAGCCCGGGGTTCCAGCAGCGGGGGCTGCGGGCCGGGATACGACTTGGCGTCATGGGGAGGCGGCCATCGGGGCCGCCCCGTGGGCGGCCCCAAAAGAAACGATCATCCGATCGAGGGGGCCGCGCCGGCTCACCGGGAACTGGCTGGTGAGCAGAAAGTTGGCGCAAGGTAGGGGGGGATTGCCGAACGCATCCTGAATCGGCTTGCTTGACATTCAGGTTAGGGCGAGGGGACGGAAATCACATTTTGTCCCCCATTCAGCCCCGTACTACAGCGCAGCAGCGACGCGACTGCCCTGATCGATTGCTCGTTTTGCATCCAGCTCAGCCGCAACATCGGCACCGCCGATCACCTGTGCAGCGATGCCGGCGGCCTGCAGTTCGGCCTGCAGTGCGCGGTTCGGTTCCTGCCCGGCGCAGACCACCACATGGTCGACCGGCAGCAGCTGCTCACTGCCATCCACACGGATGCGCAGGCCATCGTCATCCACGCCCAGGTACTCCACGCCGCCGAGCATGCGCACGCCCTTGGCCTTCAACGTGGCGCGGTGGATCCAGCCGGTAGTCTTGCCCAGGCGCGCACCGGGCTTGCCGGCGCTTCGCTGCAGCAGCCACAGCCGGCGCGGCGAGGCTTCCACCTGCGGGCTGGCCAGCGCGCCGCGGGCCTCGAAATGGCGGTCCACGCCCCATTCGGCCATCCAGCGCTGCGGGTCCAGCGAGGGCGAGGGGCCGGCATGGCTGAGGAACTCGCCGACATCGAAGCCGATGCCGCCGGCACCGATGATCGCCGCGCTGGCGCCGACGTCGACCCGCCCCAGCAGCACGTCCAGGTAGGTGACCACCTTGGCGTGGTCGGCACCGGGGAAATCGACCTTGCGCGGGGTGATGCCGGTGGCCAGCACCACCTCGTCGAAGCCGGCCAGGGCAGCCGCATCGGCGCGGGTATCCAGGCGCAGCTGCACGCCGGTTTCCTGCAGCTTGTGGCGGAAGTAGCGCAGGGTCTCGTGGAATTCCTCCTTGCCCGGGATGCGCTTGGCCACGTTGAACTGGCCGCCGATCTCCGCGCCGGCATCGAACAGGGTGACCTGGTGGCCACGCTCGGCGGCCACCGTGGCGCAGGCCAGGCCGGCCGGGCCTGCGCCGACCACCGCGATCTTCTTCGGCGCGTTGGTGGGGTGGTAGACCAGCTCGGTCTCGTGCGCGGCACGCGGGTTGACCAGGCAGCTGGCCAGCTTGTTCTCGAACACGTGGTCCAGGCAGGCCTGGTTGCAGGCGATGCACGTGTTGATCGCATCGGCGCGGCCGGCGCGGGCCTTGTTCGGCCACTGCGGGTCGGCCAGCAGCGGGCGCGCCAGCGACACCATGTCGGCGCCACCACCGGCCAGGATGCGCTCGGCCACTTCGGGCATGTTGATGCGGTTGGTGGCGACCAGCGGCACCTTCACGTGCGGCTTGAGCTTGGCGGTGACCCCGGCGAAGGCCGCGCGTGGCACCGACGTGGCGATGGTCGGGATGCGCGCCTCGTGCCAGCCGATGCCGGAATTGATGATGGTCGCGCCGGCGGCTTCGATGGCCTGTGCCTGCTGCACGATCTCTTCCCAGTTGCTGCCGTCATCGACCAGGTCGACCAGCGAGAGCCGGTAGATGATGATGAAGTCCGGGCCGCAGGCCTCACGGATGCGGCGCACGATCTCCACTGCGAAGCGCATGCGCTGGCGCGCGTCGCCGCCCCAGGCATCGGTGCGCGTGTTGGTGCGCGGGGCGATGAACTCGTTGATGAGGTAGCCCTCCGAGCCCATCACTTCGACGCCGTCGTAGCCGGCCTCGCGGGCCAGCTTCGCGCTGCGGGCGTAATCGGCGATATGGCGTTCGACGCCGCTGGCCGACAGCGCGCGCGGAGTGAACGGGTTGATCGGCGCCTTCAGCTTGGACGGCGCTACCGACAGCGGGTGATAGGCATAGCGGCCGGCATGCAGCAGCTGCAGGCAGATCTTTGCGCCGTGCTGGTGCGCGGCGGCGGTGAGCTGCTTGTGCGGGCGCACTTCCCAGGGCCACGACAGCTTGCCGCCGAACGGCTTCAGCCAGCCAACCACATTGGGGGCGAAGCCACCGGTGACGATCAGGCCGACGCCACCTTCGGCGCGCTCGGCGAAATAGGCGGCCAGGCGCGGGAAGTCGCGCGCGCGATCTTCCAGGCCGGTGTGCATCGAGCCCATCAGCACCCGGTTGCGCAGCTGGGTAAAGCCCAGGTCCAGCGGGGAGAACAGGTGCGGATAGGCAGTTTCGTTGGCTGGCGACATGGTCGATACGCTTGCGTACGGAAGCGCGCAGGGTGCCGCGAAACTGCGGCCGGGGCAAGGGCTGCCGCAGCGTCGGGTAGCGCCGGGCCATGCCCGGCGGCGCGGTCATCCGTGGCCGCGCTGCGCGCTCGCCGGGCGTGGCCCGGCGCTACCCCCCACCGGGCGGCCAATGCCGAACCAGCCCAGGGTCAGGCCGCACAGCGGGCCGATCAGCACGGCGAAGGCCAGCGTGCCCAGGCCGATGTTGCCGCCCAGCCACCAGCCCACCGCCAGGGCACTGCCTTCGATGAGGGTGCGGACCTGCCAGATCGGCCGGCCGGTGCGCGCGTGCAGGCCGGTCATCAGCCCGTCGCGTGGACCGGGGCCGAGGCGTGCGCCGATATACAGGCCGGTGGCCAGTGCGATCAGCAGCAGGCCGGCGCAGAACAGCAGCAGCTGCCAGGCCAGGCCGGATGCCGGTGGCAGCAACCACAGGCCGAACTGCGCGGACGGGCCGATCAGCAGCACATTGAGCACGGTGCCCACGCCGGGTTTCTGCCGCAGCGGCCACCACAACAGCAGCACCGCCAGGCCGACGAGGTTGGTGACCAGGCCGAACGAAAGCGGCGAATGCAGGGTAATCCCCTGTGAAAGCACGTCCCACGGCGCCACGCCGATGGCCGCACGCACCATCAGGGCGATGCCGAATCCATACAGGAACAGGCCGGTGACAAGCTGGAGCAGGCGCAGGGGGAGGGCGGTGGGCATGGGGGTTCCGGGGGAGGGGAAATCTGTTTCCACCGTAGTCCCGCTTTGGCCGTCGTTATAGATACAGATGCGGGGCAATGCGCATGTACAGCGGCAACGCGGCCAGTGATGTGAATGGCGTTAACCCGGGGCCGCGGTTCACCATGCTGCAAAGGCAGAGTCGGGAAAGAAGAAAATCGCTCGACGCCGGGGCATTCACCCCTTGGCCGGCGAAGTACGTGCCCGTCTCATTCGGTTCCTCACGACAATGGGCGCGCGCTGAATCTCCCGACGCAGCGCTCCGGCAAACCCGTCGCTTACTCCCCTTAATCCGCTCCAAACCCTTGTCGCACGGGGGTCTTGCGGATTTTCATGATCCTGTATAGGGTTTCAATGTCGGACCGGTGGCTGGTCGGGTGCGACGCTTCACATGTTACGGGACTGTTAACATGACCTTCACCCGCCTGAGCATAATGTTCGCGGCGGTGGCGTGCTGAATCGGCTGTCGAACATCGACGCAGTAGTGCTGGCCCATGCCTCTACCGGTTTCATACCCCCGAAATAGGAGCTGTACTCAATGAACAAGAAGATCCTTACTGCCGCGCTGCTGGGTGGTCTGGCTTTCGCCCAGGCTGCGTCCGCGCAGGAGTTCGATGACCGCTGGTACCTGACCGGTTCGGCCGGCTTCAACTTCCAGGACAGCGACCGCCTGACCAACGATGCTCCGTTCGTCACCCTGGGCCTGGGTAAGTTCATCAGCCCGGAGTGGTCGCTGGACGGTGAGCTGAACTACCAGAACCCGAATTTCGATGCCAACCAGGATCTGAACTGGTCGCAGTACGGCATCTCGTTCGACCTGCGTCGCCACTTCATCAAGGAAGGCCGCGGCTGGAACCCGTACATCGTCGGTGGCCTGGGCTACCAGAAGTCGGAAGAAGAGTACCCGGCCAACAGCCTGAACGGCCCGCGTGAGCGTAAGGATGGCAATGCCGCTGCCAAGCTGGGCTTCGGCCTGCAGACCACCTTCGAAAAGCGCGTTGCTGTCCGCGCCGAAGTGGCCTACCGCGCTGTCTTCGACGACCAGAGCGTTGCTGCTCCGAACGAAGACTGGTTCGGCGACGTGCTGGCTTCGGTCGGCGTCGTGATCCCGCTGGGCCCGGCCCCGGTGGCTGCTGTTGCCCCGGCTCCGGCTCCGGTTGCCCCGAGCTGCGCCGACCTGGATGACGACGGTGACGGCGTCAACAACTGCGACGACAAGTGCCCGAACTCGCAGCCGGGCCAGACCATCGGTCCGGACGGTTGCCCGGTGCCGGTGTCGATCGACCTGAAGGGCGTGAACTTCGACTTCGACAAGTCGAACCTGCGTCCGGACGCTGTGGCCATCCTGTCGGAAGCTTCGGAAATCCTGAAGCGTTACCCGGACCTGCGCGTTGAAGTCGCCGGTCACACCGACTCGAAGGGTACCGACGCTTACAACCAGAAGCTGTCCGAGCGTCGCGCCACCGCCGTGTACAACTACCTGACCCAGAACGGTGTGGACGCTGGCCGTCTGCAGGGCCCGATCGGCTACGGCGAGAGCCGTCCGATTGCCCCGAACACCAACCCGGATGGTTCGGATAACCCGGAAGGTCGCGCCAAGAACCGTCGTACCGAGCTGAACGTCCAGAACTAAGTTCTGACGCTCTGCCAGTAAGACACAGCAGGACCCGGCTTCGGCCGGGTCTTGTTGTTTGTGGGCCCTGGAACGTGGCTCGCCCCCGCTTTCGCCAACCGTTCGTCGGCGTTTTGCTCGTAAAACCAATGAGTTGTCGTATTCATTGAAAGTGGCGCTTGAAAGCTGTCGCGGCATTGCTAAACTCGCCGCGTCACTTCCTTTCGTGGATGCCCCTCATGCTGCGCTCTGCATCGGCCGCCGTCCTGGCGCTGGCCCTGGTTCCCGTCGCCCACGCGGCGGTCGATTGCTCGGTCAACACCAGCGCCTCGCCGCTGCCCCTGCCGGCCACGGCCATCGCGCCGGTGGCTGATGAGCTGTACATCCGCGGTACCCAGCTGGGCATGTCTGCCGGCGTGCTGGGCAGCAGCTACGATCCCTCGCAGTCGCTGGACCAGGTGCTGCAGCGCCTGCGCATCGATGGTTGCCAGAACATCGCCAAGGCCATCCCCAGCGCACCGGCGGTGAAGCCCAACGATCCGGCCGCCTACAAGCCGCAGACCGAGTTCGACAACACGCCGTGGCGCTTCGACATGAGCCAGAACGGCAAGCGCATGACCGCTGAAGAGTTCGACGCCTGGATGAAGGCGCGTGGCGTGCGCGTGGTCAAGGCGCGCCCGGCGCCGGCTGCCGCTGCCGTCCCGGCCACCACCGAAGCACCGGCTGAGACCAAGCCGGGCGAAAAGAAGTAAGCCGCGCGGGGAGCAGAGGCTTGCGCACGCGCCGCCCTCCTGCCACCCCCGCCGCCCGCTCCCACGCCCCGCGTGGGCGTGCGAAGCCCGCTGCCGCACCCGCCGGTGTCCGCCATGGCCTGGCGCGCGTGCTGTCCAAGGCAGGCGTCTGCTCGCGTACCGAAGCCGCACGCTGGATCGCCGATGGCCGCGTGCGGGTGTCCGGGCGCATCGTCCGCGATCCCGAATTCCCGATCGCGCAGCCTGCACCGCCGATTGAAGTGGACGGCCAGCCGCTGGGCGCGCCGAAGCGCCTGTACCTGATGCTCAACAAGCCGCGCGGCGTGGTGACCACCGCGCAGGACGAGCGCGGCCGCGATACCGTCTACCGCTGCTTCGATGGCGCCGGGCTGCCCTGGATCGCACCCGTCGGGCGGCTGGACAAGGCCAGCGAGGGCCTGCTGCTGTTCAGCAACGACCCGCAGTGGGCCGCGCGCCTCACCGACCCGCAGACCGGGCCGGACAAGACCTACCACGTACAGATCGACCGCCTGCCGGACGAGGCCACGCTGGCCGCGCTGCAGGCCGGCATCGACGACGAGGGCGAGTTCCTGGTCGCCCGGGCCGTGCGCGTGCTGCGCAGCGGCGACAAGACCGCATGGCTGGAGGTGGTCCTCGAAGAGGGACGCAACCGCCATATCCGCCGCCTGCTGGCGGCCTTCGACCTGCAGGTGCTGCGCCTGGTCCGGGTTGCGATCGGCGGGCTGGCGCTCGGCGATCTCGGCAAGGGCCAGTGGCGGGTGCTGGAGGTCAGCGACCAGCAGCGGCTGGGGGCCGCTGCACCGGGCTGATGTCCGGCCCACGGCCGGCAGCCGCCGGCCACCGTTCCAGGCGTAGGGGGCGCCTGGTTTTCGATTTACTTGAACGGAGCGTGCCCATGTACCCGACCCTCGACCGAACCCTGCGCTGCGCCAGCCTGTTGCTGCCGCTTGCGCTGCTGGCCGCCTGCAGTGGCCACAAGAAAGTGGCCAAGGCCGAAGTCCCGGTGGAAACGCCGGTGGTGGAAGTGAAAACCCCGGAACTGGACGGCCGCGGCAGTTACCGCTTCATGATGAGCGACGGCGACCACAAGATGACCGCCGATGAGTTCGATGCCTGGATGAAGGCCAACGGCATCCGCGTGGCCAAGGGCAATGCGCAGGACGCCGCCGCCAAGCCGGTGGTGGTGGCCAGCAAGGACGAGCCCAAGGACAAGAAGTAAAAGAAGAAGTGACGCGCGTTGCGCGCTGCGCCGGTAGCGCCGGGCCGTGCCCGGCGAGCGCGTAGCGCGGACATCGGGAAACCGCCGGGCATGGCCCGGCGCTACCCTGTGGCGATCCGCCCCCGGTTCTGATCAGCCCTTGATGACGCCCAGTTCCAGGCCGATGCGGGTGAACGCATCGATGGCGCGGTCCAGGTGTTCGCGCGTGTGTGCGGCGCTGATCTGGGTACGGATGCGTGCCTGGCCCTTGGGCACGACCGGGAAGAAGAAGCCGATCGCATAGATGCCTTCTTCCAGCAGGCGCTGGGCGAACTTCTGCGCCAGCGGTGCGTCGTACAGCATCACCGGGCTGATCGGGTGCACGCCCGGCTTCACGTCGAAACCGGCGGCAACCATCTTCTCGCGGAAGTAGCGGGTGTTTTCCACCAGGGTGTCGCGCAGGTCATCGGCGGCGGCCAGCATCTCGAAGGCCTTGATGCCGGCGGCGACCACGTGCGGCGGCAGCGAGTTGGAGAACAGGTACGGGCGCGAGCGCTGGCGCAGCAGTTCGATCACCTCGGCGCTGGCGCAGGTGAAGCCACCCAGCGCGCCGCCCATGGCCTTGCCCAGGGTGCCGGTGATGATGTCGATCTTCTCCAGCACGCCCTTCACTTCGGCCGAGCCGCGGCCACTGGCACCGAGGAAGCCGGTGGCGTGGCATTCGTCGATGTGCACCAGGGCGTTGTACTTCTTCGCCAGCGCGGTGATCTCGTCCAGCGGGGCGATGAAGCCGTCCATCGAGAACACGCCGTCGGTGGTGATCAGCTTGGTCTTGCAGCCGGCGGCGTCAGCGGCCTGCAGCTGCGCCTCCAGATCGGCCATGTCGCAGTTGGCGTAGCGGAAGCGCTTGGCCTTGCACAGGCGCACGCCATCGATGATCGAGGCGTGGTTCAGTGCGTCGGAAATGATCGCGTCGTTCTCGCCCAGCAGCGGCTCGAACAGGCCGCCGTTGGCATCGAAGCAGGCCGCATACAGGATGGTGTCCTGCTTGCCGAAGAAGTCGGCGATCTGCTTTTCCAGCTGCTTGTGCAGGTCCTGGGTGCCGCAGATGAAGCGTACCGAGGCCATGCCGAAGCCGTGGGTATCCAGGGCGTCCTTGGCCGCCTGGATCAGGTCCGGGTGGTCGGCCAGGCCCAGGTAGTTGTTGGCGCAGAAGTTGAGCACGGTGCGGCCATCGTCGAGGGTGATCTCGGCCGACTGCGGGCTGGTGATGATCCGCTCGGACTTGAACAGGCCCTGGGCGCGGATCGCGTCCAGTTCCTCGGCGTAGTGGCGGGTCAGGGCAGAGGAGGTCTCGGTCATGGCGTGGGCACGGCTCAGCACGGGAAACCGCTGATTCTACCGGGCAACGGTGGCCGGCAGCCGTCCGCGGCGGGCCATCGCCATGGCCGGCACATGTTGCATCGCAATAGCAAACGGGTTAAAAATTCGTGAACCGGTCCGTTCTGGTCCGGTTCCCGCTTCCGCCTTCCACGCCACCGCCCCCACCGGAGACGCCCATGAAGCACGCCCGTGCCTGCCTGACCCTCGCTGCCGCCCTCGCCCTGGCCCCGTTCGCTGCCAGCGCCCAGGAGAGCGAGTCGCCGTACAGCTGGAACGTTACCGGTGTTTCCGACTACCTGTTCCGCGGTGTTTCCCAGACCGATGAAAAGCCGACCCTGCAGGCCGGTTTCACCTACACCAGCCCGGTCGGCCTGTATGCCGGCGTGTGGGGTTCGGGTGTCGACTTCGGCGCCGGCGACCCGAACACCGAGCTGGACTACCTGATCGGCTACGGCGTCGACGTCAGCGACAACGTCAACTTCGACGTGCTGATCAACCGCTACACCTACATCGGTGCCAGCGATCAGAACTACAACGAACTGATCACCACCACCACCTTCGCCAAGCAGTACAAGGCCACCGTGGCCTACAGCAACGACGTGTGGAATTCCGGCACCGACGGCTGGTACTTCGCCGTGGGCGGCGAATGGGCGCTGCCGCAGGACTTCACGCTGAGCGCCAACATCGGCCGCAGCACCTTCGAGAAGGACATCGCCAAGGACTACACCGACTGGAACGTCGGCGTCAGCCGCCAGTTCGGCCTGTTCAACGTGGGCCTGGGTTACTACGGCACCGACAGCGATGGCCGCTACAACTCCGGCAAGCTGGCGCACAGCCGCGTGATGCTGAGCGTGGCGATCGGCAACTGACGCCGCAAGTGCTACGGCAGGTGCCAGGCTTGCCTGGCACGCTTTACGAAAAAGGCGCCCGATGGGCGCCTTTTTCATTGGGCCGGCGCTTGCTCCGTAGGTAGGGTCAGTGCATTCACCCACGCCTGCCAGTGCTGCGTGAGCGTGGCAACATCGCTGCCCAACTGCAGCGGCGGGCCTGACTGTGCCAGCCAGTCGTCGAACGACTGGCCGTTGGCCAGGGCCAGGCTGATCTGGCCCAGTACGTCCTGGCGGCCGCTGCGCTCAATGAGAAAGTCGGCCAGCGCCAGGCTCTGAAGGTAGAACGCCGCCAATGCTGCCCCCGTATCTCCACGGGCAGTCATGACGGTCAGCCCCGATGCACTGCTGCTGCCGTTAGCGGACAGTGCCGCGCGGCGTGCGGCGTCCATCGGATGCGGGGCCTGCAGGAAGCGGGGCAGATCCTGGACGTGGGGCGAAGGAGCATTGAGCAGGGCGCGGTACTGCCGGCGGCGTTCGGCCAGCATCGAGGGCGGCTCCATCAGGATGGCA
Organism: Stenotrophomonas sp. PFBMAA-4; assembly: GCF_030053215.1. Taxonomy (NCBI): domain Bacteria; kingdom Pseudomonadati; phylum Pseudomonadota; class Gammaproteobacteria; order Lysobacterales; family Lysobacteraceae; genus Stenotrophomonas; species Stenotrophomonas sp. PFBMAA-4. Next base: position 14,727 of record NZ_JASGBW010000004.1, read on the forward strand.
GCGGCTTCGTCCAGCCAATCCGGCGCAGGCGTGGCGTAATGGAGGCTGCCATCGGCGGTCTGCCCCGGCCAGAACCGCGCCTGGTACAGCGAATGACCGATTTCGTGCGGCAGCACGTCCCCCGTGCTGCGGGAGACCCGTGCGACCAGTTGTTCGACGGCCGCCGCCGACAGCTCGGGCTGGGTGCGGCGCAGGTTTTCCCGCAGCAGTGTGCTCTTTTCCGCCGGCGAGGCCCAGACGCGCACCCACGCCAGTCCGTGCCCGCTCTTGAACGTGTCACTCGCCTGCCGGGGCAGCGCGGCGGACAGGATCACCGCGCCGAAGGGAACCTCGGGGCTGAAATGGCGCTGGAACGCGGAGACGGCTGTGGCGGCATCGCCGGCGGCCTTGCGTGCGCTGTCATCATCGGCACCGTAGAACCAGCCCTCGGCCGTGGCCACGCAGGCCAGCGGTACGGGGCCGGGTGGGGCTGGGCAGGGGGGCGCTGCAGCGGGGGCGGACAGCAGTACAGAGATCAGAGCCGGCAGGTACATCCATTTGCCTCGCGGTCGGGTCGTGCTCGATGGACCGGCCGGTAGTGCGGTTGGTTCCCGTGCAGCCCCCCGCGCACGAAAAAGGCGCCCGTTGGGCGCCTTTTTCTTTCCCGCAACGCCGGGCATGGCCCGGCGCTACCGTGTGCCGCTCAGTTCCAGCTGAGCACGACCTTGCCGGCCTTGCCTTCTTCCATCAGGTCGAAGCCCTTCTGGAAATCGTCGATCGGCAGCTGGTGGGTCATCACCTTGCCAAGCGGGAAACCGGACAGCACCAGCTGGGTCATCTTGTACCAGGTCTCGTACATCTTGCGGCCGTAGATGCCCTGCACGGTCAGGCCCTTGAAGATGATCTTGTCCCAGTCGCAGCCGGCGCCCCTGGGCATGATGCCCAGCATGGCGATCTTGCCGCCGTGGTACATGCAGTCGAGCATGTCGTTGAAGGCCCGCGGGTTGCCGCTCATTTCCAGGCCCACGTCGAAGCCCTCCATGTGCAGTTCCTTCATCACGTCCTTCAGCGACTGGTTGGCGACGTTGACCACGCGGGTGGCACCCATGTCGGCGGCCAGCTTCAGGCGGAAGTCGTTGACGTCGGTGACCACCACGTTGCGTGCGCCGATGTGCTTGCAGATGCCGGCGGCGATGATGCCGATCGGGCCTGCGCCGGTGATCAGCACGTCCTCTCCGATGACGTCGAATTCCAGCGCGCAGTGCGCGGCATTGCCGTACGGGTCGAAGAAGGCGGCCAGCTCGGACGGGATCTGGTCGGGGATCGGCCACAGGTTGCTGGCCGGCATCACCATGTATTCGGCGAAGGCGCCGTTGACGTTGACGCCGATGCCGACGGTGTTCGGGCACAGGTGCGGGCGGCCGCCGCGGCAGTTGCGGCAGTGGCCGCAGACGATGTGGCCTTCGGCCGAGACGCGCTGGCCGACTTCATAGCCGGTGACGGCCGAGCCGAGTTCGGCGATGCGGCCCACGAACTCGTGGCCGATGGTCAGGCCCGGCTTGATGGTGCGCTGGCTCCAGTCGTCCCACAGGTAGATGTGCAGGTCGGTACCGCAGATGGCGGTCTTTTCCAGCTTGATCAGGACCTCGTTCGGGCCCGGGGTCGGCACCGGAACCTCTTCGAGCCAGATGCCCTTGGCTGCTTCGCGCTTGACCAGGGCCTTCATCGTTTGCTGCGCCATCGGGTGGAACTCATCAGGGGGAAAACGCGGATTATAGAGGGCTGCGCGGAATTCCCATGTTGCGCTGCGGGTGCATTGAGCCCCCGGTAGCGCCGGGCCATGCCCGGCGGAAGCAGTGGCGCGGCCCATGACTTCCGGGCATCGGGGCGGGGCAGGGGGCTGGGCTACACTCGGCGGTTCTTTCACCAGGGGCCGCTCGATGCGCTCGAACCTGCTTGCATTCTCCGTCGTCGCCAGCCTCGGGCTGGTCCAGGTCGCCCATGCCGCCGAAGGCATGTGGGTGCCGCAGCAGCTGCCGGAGATTGCCGGCCCGCTGCAGAAGGCCGGCCTGAAGCTGTCCCCTGAACAGCTGGCCGACCTGACCGGCGACCCGATGGGTGCGGTGGTTGCGCTGGGTGGCTGCACCGCCAGCTTCGTCTCCCCGCAGGGCCTGGTGGTCACCAACCACCACTGTGCCTACGGCGCCATCCAGCTCAATTCGACCGCGCAGAAGAACCTGATCAAGGACGGCTTCAACGCGCCGACCCAGAAGGACGAACTGAGCGCCGGCCCGAACGCCCGCGTGTTCGTGCTCGACCAGATCACCGACGTCACGGCCCAGGCCAAGGCCGCCATCGCGGCCGCCGGCAAGGATCCGCTGGCCCGCAGCCGCGCCCTGGATGCCTTCGACAAGGCCCAGGTGGCCGCCTGTGAAGCCGACGCCGGCTTCCGCTGCCGCCTGTACTCGTTCAGCGGCGGCAACACCTACCGCCTGTTCCGCAACATGGAAATCAAGGACGTGCGCCTGGTCTACGCGCCCCCGGGCAGCGTCGGCAAGTTCGGCGGCGACATCGACAACTGGATGTGGCCGCGCCACACCGGCGATTTCTCGTTCTACCGCGCCTACGTCGGCAAGGACGGCAAGCCGGCGGCGTTCTCGGCCGACAACGTGCCCTACCAGCCCAAGCACTTCCTGAAGTTCGCCGACCAGCCGCTGGGCGCCGACGACTTCGTGATGGTGGCCGGCTACCCGGGCCGCACCAACCGCTATGCCCTGGCCGGTGAGTTCAACGAGACCGCCAGCTTCACCTACCCGACCATCGCCCGCCATTACAACGCGGTGCTGAAGATGATCGACGAGGCCGGCAAGGCCGACCCGGACGTGAAGGTGAAGTACGCCGCCACCGCTGCCAGCATGAACAACGTGGCCAAGAACTACCTGGGCCAGCTGGAAGGCTTCAAGCGCATCGATGCCGCAGGCCAGAAGCAGGCCGAGGAAGCGGCCGTGCTGGCCTGGCTGAAGAAGCAGGGCACCGCCGGCAAGCCGGCCCTGGCCGCGCACGCGCAGCTGCTCCAGCACCTGGACACCAGCAAGGCCACGCGCGAGCGCGACCTGTTCGTGTCGCAGTTCAACAACACCTCGGCGGTCAGCGCCGCCATCACCCTGTACCGCCTGTCGATCGAGCGCGCCAAGCCGGACGCCGAGCGCGAAGCGGGCTACCAGCAGCGCGACCTGACCACCATCGAAGGTGGCCTGAAGCAGATGGACCGCCGCTACGTGGCGAAGATGGACCAGCAGCTGCAGACCTACTGGCTGGACCAGTACGTGGCCCTGCCGGCCGCGCAGCGTGACAACGAAGTGCTGAACACCTGGCTGGGCGGCAGCAACGAGGCCGCCGTGAAGTCGCTGGTGGGCAAGCTGTCGGGCACCCAGCTGGGCAACCTCGACACGCGCCTGAAGTGGTTCAACGCCGACCGCGCCGCCTTCGAAGCCAGCACCGATCCGGCGATCCAGTACGCGGTGGCCGTCATGCCGGCACTGCTGAAGCAGGAAGAGCAGCGCAAGATCCGCGAAGGCGAATCGCTGACCGCGCGTCCGCTGTACCTGCAGGCCGTGGCCGACTACAAGAAGAGCAAGGGCGAGTTCGTCTACCCGGACGCCAACCTGTCGCTGCGCATCACCTTCGGCAACGTCATGGGCTATGGCAAGGACGGCGTGCAGTACACCCCGTTCACCACCCTGGAAGGCGTGGCGGCCAAGGAAACCGGCGAAGACCCGTTCGACTCGCCGAAGGCGCTGCTGGATGCGGTCAAGGCCAAGCGTTACGGCGGCCTGGAAGACAAGCGCATCGGTTCGGTGCCGGTGAACTTCCTGTCCAACCTGGACATCACCGGCGGCAACTCCGGTTCGCCGGTGCTGGACGCGCACGGCAAGCTGGTCGGCCTGGCCTTCGACGGCAACTGGGAATCGGTCAGCTCCAACTGGGTGTTCGACCCGGTGATGACCCGCATGATCGCCGTGGACAGCCGTTACATGCAGTGGATCATGCAGGAAGTGGCGCCGGCGCCGCAGCTGCTGAAGGAACTGAACCTGGCCAAATAAGGTAGTGCCGGCCGCTGGCCGGCAACTCCACCGGGCGGATCATCCACGCATGGCGTGGATCTACTGACCTGGCAAAATAAGGTAGTGCAGGCCGCTGGCCGGCAACTCCACCGGGCGGATCATCCACGCATGGCGTGGATCTACTGACCTGGCCAAATAAGGTAGTGCCGGCCGCTGGCCGGCAACGCTGGCGGAACCGTCTGCAACCTGAAACCCCGCGACCCCGGTCGCGGGGTTTTTTCATGCCCCGACCGGCCGGGTCCGCCGAACAGGTATCATCCCTGTTCCGCGTACTTCACAGGATGTGAACGAAACGCGGAAGCCTCCTCCCCCCAGGACCCCTTGTTCGCATGCGCATCCTGCTTGCCCGTCACGGCGAAACGCCGTGGAACGCCGAAGGCCGCTACCAGGGCCAGATCGACATCCCGCTTTCGCCCATCGGCGAAGCCCAGGCCCAGGCCCTGGGCGCCCGTCTCGCTTCGGTGGACATCACCCGTGCCGTGGCGTCGCCGCTGTCGCGCGCCCAGCTGACCGCCCAGCTCGCCCTCGGCGCCGACCGCGCCGGCATGCTGCAGACCGAGCCGGACCTGCAGGAAATCGCCCACGGTGAGTGGGAAGGCCTGCTGGCCAGCGAGATCAACGAAAAAGACCCGTCGCGCCTGAAGGCCTGGCGCGAGGAACCCGATACCGTGCTGATGCCCGGTGGCGAATCGCTGCGCCTGGTGCTCGAGCGCAGCTGGCGCGGCCTGGCGCGTGCCGCCGAAGGCCTCGGCGAGCATGACACCCTGCTGGTGGTCGCCCATGACGCGGTCAACCGGGTGATCCTGTGCAAGGTGCTGGGCCTGCCGATTTCCCGCCTGTGGACCTTCCGCCAGGCCCCGACCACCCTGAACCTGCTCGAAGGCGCCGACCTGGACAGCCTGGAAGTGGTGCGCCTGAACGACTGCGCCCACCACACGCCGTTCTTCGGCGAAGCCAAGCACCGCGCGCTCTGATCCCGAACCACCTGCTTCTGCTGGAACCCCTGCCGTGACGAACACCCCGACCACCCTGGCCGACTGGCTGGACTACATCGAACGCCAGCACCCGGCGACCATCGACATGGGCCTGGAGCGCGTGCGCGCCGTGGCCACCGCGATGGGCCTGGGCGCGCCGGCCAAGCGCACCATCGTGGTCGGGGGCACCAACGGCAAGGGTTCCACGGTGGCGTTCATCGAGGCCATCGGCCGTGCCGCCGGCTGGAAGGTCGGCGCGTACACCTCGCCGCACCTGCTGCGCTACAACGAGCGGGTGCGCATCGATGGCCAGGACGTGGAGGACGCCGCGCTGGTCGCGGCGTTCAACACGGTGGAAGCCGCGCGCGGTGGAATCACCCTGACCTATTTCGAGTACGGCACCCTGGCCGCGCTGCAGCTGTTTGCCGATGCCGGGCTGGACCTGGCCGTGCTGGAAGTAGGCCTGGGCGGGCGCCTGGATGCGGTCAACATCATCGATGCCGATGTTTCGGTCATCACCACCGTGGACATCGACCATGCCGAGTGGCTGGGCGAGGACCGCGAGGCGATCGGCGCCGAGAAGGCCGGCATCATCCGCGGCTGGAAGCCGGTGATCCTGGGCGAGACCGACCCGCCGTCCAGCGTGCTGGATCGGGCCTATCGGCTGGGTGCCAACGCCATCCGCGGCGGCAGCGATTATTTCTACGAGCCGATCGATGCCCAGCGCTGGCGCTGGCGCGATGTCGGCCTGCGCATGGAACTGCCGACCCCGTCGCTGGCCGCTCCGATCCAGCTGGCCAATGCCGGTGCTGCCATCGCCGCACTGCGCGCGCTGGACCGGCCGGTGCCGCGTGCGGCCTGGGCCGCCGGCATCGCCGCCGCGCGCATCGCTGGCCGCATGCAGGCCTTCGAGCGTGATGGCGTGCAGATCCGCGTGGACGTCGGCCACAACCCGCAGGCCGCAGGCCAGCTGGCCCGCGCGCTGAACGCCGAAGTGGCGCCGGGCCGCACCCTGGCGGTGTACGCGGCGCTGCAGGACAAGGACGCCGCAGGCGTGGTGCAGGCGCTGCAGGACAGCGTCGCGCAGTGGACCCTGGCGGGGCTGGAAGGCCCGCGTGGGCAGAGCGCGCAGCAGTTGCAGGCACGCCTAGCCGATACCCCGGCCGCGACGGCCGCGCTGGCCGACAGCGTCGAGCAGGCGCTGCAGCAGGCGTTGGCCCAGGCCCAGCGCGGCGACCGGGTGCTGGTGTTCGGTTCGTTCCACACCGCAGCGGCGGCGTTGCAGTGGCTGCAGGACCACCCCTGATCCACGTTCAGTCAGCGCCGACGCCGTTCGTCCCGGCACCCGTATAATCGACCCATCTCCAGCCTGTCGCCTGCCTCACGTGGATACGCCCCTGAAACAGCGTCTGATTGGTGCCATCGTCCTGGTGGCCTTGGCCGTGATCTTCCTGCCGATGCTGGTCAAGGGGCCTGCCCCGGACAGCGGCGTGGCCAATGTGCCCATCGCCGCGCCCGACGCGCCGGCCGATGGCCAGTTCGAAACCCGTGAGCTGCCGCTGGTCGCCCCGGCCGGTGGCGCCACCGGCCTGCAGAGCGGCCAGGCCAAGCCGGTCGAGGACGCCGCTGCGCCGGCGACCCCGCCCACCGTGGATACCTCGCCGGCCGTCGCCGCCGGCAACTACGCCGTCACCTTCGGTGCCTACGGCAGCCAGGCCGATGCGGATGCCGTGATCGCCTACCTGAAGCGTTCGCAGCTGCCGGGCTTCACCGAAACCGCATCGATCAATGGTCGCCCGGCCTGGCGCGTGCGCGTGGGGCCGTATGCCGACCGCGCGCAGGCCGAAGCCGCGCGCCTGCAGGCGGTGAAGGTCCGCGGTGACGTCAAGGCAGAAGTCATCACCCTGGATGCCAGCACCGCGCCGTCTTCGGCCGTGGCTGCCACCCCGGCCGCGCCCAGCGCGAGCACGCCGGTTGCTGCACCGTCGCCGTCGGCTGCCGCCAACCCGGTACGCAGCGAAAGCCTGCCGGCCAGCACCCCGGCCGCCGCCACGCCGCCGGCCCCCAAGCCGGAAGCCCCCAAGCAGCAGCCCAAGCCTGAACCGGCCAAGCCGCAGCCGAAGCCGGAAGCAACGGCCAGCAAGCCCGAGGCCCCGGCCACGCCAGCAGCCCCGGCTGCCAGCGGCATCGGCTTTGCCGTGCAGCTGGGTGCATTTGGCCAGGCCAACGATGCCAATGCGCTGCGCGACAAGGTCCGCGCCGCCGGTTTCAGCGCCTTCGTCGAGCAGGTCCGCACCGAGAAGGGCACCCTGCACCGCGTGCGCGTCGGGCCGGTGGCCAATCGCGCAGACGCCGAACAGCTGAAGGCACAGGTCGCCGCCAAGGTCGGCGTGGCCGGCATGGTCCGACCACACCCATGATCCGGCCGATCGCCCGCCGTAAGCAGGAGGGGGCGAGGTGATCGACATCGTGCTGGGCGTGCTGATTGCCGCCTCGGTGCTGTTCGGCCTGATGCGTGGCTTCATCGGCACCGTCGTCGCCCTGCTGTCCTGGCTGCTTGCCGCCTGGGCGGCCTTCACCTTCGGCAGTGAGGCCGCACACGCCTGGGCCGCGCCGCAGCCGCCCGGCAGTGGCCACTACCTGGCCGGTTACCTGGGCGTCTTCATCGCAACGGTGGTGGTGGTCGGCCTGCTGGGCCTGCTGCTCAAGGCCGCCATCAAGCTGACCCTGCTGGGGGGCGTGGATCGCCTGCTCGGCGGCGCGCTGGGCCTGCTGCGCGGGCTGCTGCTGGCCAGCGTGCTGCTGCTGCTGGCGGGCTTCACTGCGTTGCCGGGCGAGCCGTCGTGGCAGCAGTCGCAGCTGCGGCCGCTGCTGCAGCCGGCCGTCGCCTGGATGCAGGCGCAGCTGCCGGCCTTGGGGGAGGGCCTGCCGCTGGATGGCCTGCTGCCCGACCATCTGCCCTTGCCCCTGCCGGAAAACGCCCCATCTGCTGTGCAGGTGTTGGGCAAGCCGGTCATCACAGGCGATAATGGCGTCCTCAACGAGGTAGTGGCGGGCGGCGGATGGCCGCGGCCCGTGGACGCACAGCAGGAGCCCGTCGCGGCTTCGGCACTGCCCAGCAGCATCGAGCCGGCGCCCGAGCGTCCGGCACGGCCCGCGCCCGCTGCGGGCGGAACCCCAGGCCAGGTACGGCCACCTTCCTTGTAACTGGGCACGGCCCAGCGGAGACCTCGCACCATGTGTGGCATCGTCGGAATCGTCGGCAACCAGAACGTCGCCGGGCAGTTGTATGACGGCTTGACCGTCCTCCAGCATCGCGGCCAGGACGCGGCAGGCATCGCCACCGCCAGCGGCAGCCGCCTGCGGGTGCAGAAGGCCACCGGCCTGGTCCGCGACGTGTTCGACGCCCGCACCATGTCCACCCTGGAAGGCAACATCGGCATCGCCCACGTGCGTTACCCGACCGCGGGTTCGGAAGGCATGGACGAAGCGCAGCCGTTCTACGTCAATTCGCCCTACGGCATCGCGCTGGCCCACAACGGCAACCTGATCAACACCGAAGACCTGCGGCGCCAGGTGTTCGAGCAGGACCGCCGCAACGTCAACACCGATTCGGACAGCGAAGTGCTGCTGAACGTGTTTGCCTACGAACTGGAACAGCAGCGCCAGCTCAGCCCGGAAGCGGCGATCCGTGCCGTGGCCGGCGTGCACCGCCGCTGCAAGGGCGGCTATGCGGTGGTCAGCGTGGTGCTGGGCCTGGGCCTGGTCGCCTTCCGCGACCCGCATGGCATCCGCCCGCTGGTGCTGGGCAAGCGCAGCCACGCCGAAGGCGATGAATACATCGTGGCCTCCGAATCGGCGGCGCTGGACGTGCTGGGCTTCCAGCGCGTGCGCGACGTGCAGCCGGGCGAAGCGCTGGTGATCACCGCGCGCGGCGAGCTGTTCTCGGAAATCTGCGCCGAGCCGGCCGAGCACACCCCGTGCATCTTCGAATACGTGTACTTCGCACGCCCGGATTCGATGATCGACAACGTCTCGGTGCACAAGGCGCGCATGCGCATGGGCATCAAGCTGGGCGAGAAGATCCTGCGCCTGCGCCCGGACCACGACATCGACACCATCATCCCGATCCCGGACACCTCGCGCGATGCCGCGCTGGAAATCTCCAACGTGCTCGGCGTGAAGTACCGCGAAGGCTTCATCAAGAACCGCTACATCGGCCGCACCTTCATCATGCCGGGGCAGGGCGAGCGGGTGAAGTCGGTGCGCCGCAAGCTCAACCCGATCCACCTGGAGTTCCGCAACCGCGTGGTGCTGCTGGTGGACGACTCGATCGTGCGCGGCACCACCAGCCAGCAGATCGTGCAGATGGCCCGCGATGCGGGCGCGCGCAAGGTCTACCTGGCCAGCGCCGCGCCGCCGGTGCGCTTCCCCAACATCTACGGCATCGACATGCCGGCAGCCGAGGAGCTGGTGGCGCACAACCGCACGGTGGAAGAGATCGAAGCCCACCTGGGCTGCGACTGGCTGATCTACCAGGACATCGAGGACATGGAAGCGGCGGTGAGCGAGGGCAATCCGGCGCTGCGCAATTTCGATTCGTCCTGCTTCAACGGCCATTACCCGACGGGCATCGAGCCGGGCTACTTCGAACGCATCCAGCAGCTGCGTTCGGACGACGCCAAGCACAAGCGCCGCGCCTGAGGTCCAGCCGTGGTCGATGTGCCCGACGTCGGTGGCGACCTGCTGCGCGCTGCGCAGCAGTGCCTGGCCGAAGCCGACCCGCTGCGCAAGGTGGCGCTGACCCAGGCCTACGCGGCGGCGTTCCGCGCCGGGCGCCTGAAGGTGGCCGCCGATGCGCCGCCGCCTGAAGCGATCCGCATGCCCGGCCGCCCCGCGCGGCTGGTGCTGGTGCACCCGCGGCAGGTGCCGCGGCGTGGGCTGGGCGGGGTGGAAGGCCGCGCCGCCTTCATCCACGCCATTGCCCACATCGAACTGAACGCGATCGACCTGGCCTGGGATGCGGTGTATCGCTTCCGCGGCCTGCCCGCGGCGTTCCATGCCGACTGGGTGAGCTGCGCCGACGATGAGTCGCGGCACTTCCTGCTGCTGCGCGAGCGGTTGCAGGTGCATGGTCACGAGTACGCCGATTTCCCCGCGCACAACGGCCTGTGGGAGATGTGCGAGAAGACCGCGCATGACGGCCTGGCGCGCATGGCGCTGGTGCCGCGCGTACTGGAAGCGCGTGGGTTGGACGTGACGCCCGGCATGATCGAGAAGCTGCGCAATGTCGGCGACGCTGAAACCGCCGATGTGCTGGAAGTGATCCTGCGCGAGGAAGTCGCGCATGTTGCTGCCGGTTCGCGCTGGTACCGCTGGTACTGCGAACGCGCCGGCGTCGAGCCGCGCGCACGCTTCAAGGAACTGCTGCTGGAATATGCCGGCGGCTACCTGCACGGTCCCTTCAATCTGGAAGCGCGCCTGCTGGCAGGCTTCGACGCCGACGAGTTGGCCAACCTGATCGAACAGGCGGGTTGATCCACGCGGCTGGTGCCATCCACGCATGGCGTGGATCTACTTCAGGCACCGGGCCGCGATGCACGTGAAGCGCCGGGTCGCGGGTAGATCCACGCCATGCGTGGATACACGTCACGCGCCGGGTCGCGGGTAGATCCACGCCACGCGTGGATACACGTCACGCGCCGGGCCGCGGGTAGATCCACGCCATGCGTGGATGCACGTCACGCGCCGGGTCGCGGGTCGATCCACGCCATGCGTGGATACACGTCACGCGCCGGGCCGCGGGTAGATCCACGCCATGTGTGGATACACGCCACGCACCGGGTCGCGGGTAGATCCACGCCACGCGTGGATACACGTCACGCGCCGGGCCGCGGGTCGATCCACGCCATGCGTGGATGCACGTAACGCGCCGGGCCGCGGGTCGATCCACGCAATGCGTGGATGCGCGTCACGCGCCGGGTCGCGGGTCGATCCACGCCATGCGTGGATGCACGTAACGCGCCGGGTCGCGGGTAGATCCACGCCATGTGTGGATACACGCCACGCACCGGGTCGCGGGTCGATCCACGCCATGCGTGGATGCACGTCACGCGCCGGGCCGCGGGTAGATCCACGCCATGCGTGGATACACGCCACGCACCGGGTCGCGGGTAGATCCACGCCATGCGTGGATGCACGTCACGCGTTGGGCAACACCACGCGCTTGCCGTCTACCGTCGGCCGGTTGATGTAGAACAGGCCGGGCCCGGGCCGGTATGGCAACTCGCTCACGCCGGCATCGGCCGCGTAGGTCAGCGCGGTGTCGCCCAGTGCATCGAAGTTCCAGTGCGCCGACTGCATCAGGTAGCGGCGGCGCAGCAGTGCTTCCTGGGTCGGGGTCAGTGCCTGTCCCTCCAGCAAGCGCCGTGCGATCGGCTGCAGGTTGGCAGGCAGCGCCCAGTCCGCCACGTCGGCCGCCTCGGCCGTCCACTGCACGCCGGCTTCTCTGGCCTGCCGCTGCATCACCTGCAGGCCGATCAGCTGGTAGCGCCAGTCGATGGGCCGGCGCAGCACCACCGCTGCGGTCACGTACAGCACGGGGCTCAGCAATACGCTGCGGCTGCCGGCACGGCGCTGCTGCTGCCACTGGTGCCAGACATCCACCCACACCTCTTTCTCGTCCAGGCCCAGCTGCTGCCGCCAGCGTTCGGCATCGGCCTGCGCTTCGGCGTAGACCGTGGTCGCCTGCAGCTGCGCCAGCGAGGGCGTCTGGTAGTCGGGCACCGGTGGGCGTCGCAGCTGCTGCCGGTGCGGCCGGCTCAGCAGTTTCGGCCCTTCCTCGGTCTGGTCGTAGCCGCCGCCGATGTTGGCATGCACGCCGGGCAGCACGATCTCGGCATGCGTCGGTGCCACCGTGGTCAGCGGGTAGTGCTGGCGGTGTTCATCGCGGGCCACCAGCTGCACCACGCGGCCGGCGATGCCGGCAGGCAGGGCCAGCTGCGGCCGCTCATCGGCACGGCCACCGTTGACCGCCACCACGGTGTCGAACAGGCCGATGAAGCGCAGCGCCGGGCGCTGTACCGCGAAATCCACCGCGCACACGAGGCCCGCCTGCTGCAGCAGCTGTCGCCAGCGCGCGCCGTCCCAGCCGTGCAGCTGGTTGGCGACATCGCGTGCGGCCGCCGCGCCACGCGAGTAACCGAACAGGTCCACCTGCACGCTGTGCAGCGGGGTACGCCGCTGCGCGGCAAGCGCGGCCAGGGCCGCCGGCAGCAGCACCTGCAGCGCGCGCTGGACCTTGGCGCGCACGCCGCTGGCACCCACGCCGAAGGCCAGCCCGATCAGGTCGTCCTCGGCGTCATCGCGGGTGCCGACACCTTCGATGTAGATCGCCAGCGACGCACCGACGCCGGGCGTGCGCCGGCTGTCCGGGTACAGCTGGTACAGCCGCGTGATGTTGGTCGTGCCGTTGTCGTAGCTGCTGGTCAGCCGGCTCTGGTAAGTCGAGTCATCGTCGGCGCGCAGCAGGGCAGGGCGTGGCTGCGGCGACTGCGGCCGGCCGCGCGCGAGGTTGTGCGCGTTGTTGCGGGTGCCGTCGAAGAACAGGCCAATGCGCAGCACGCCGGGATCGGCGTCCGCATCTGCCTGGTGCTGTCCTGGTGCCATGTGCGTTCCCCGTCGTGGCCGCGTCACGGTGGCGCGAACGCCATGTGTTGGCGAAGTGTACTGGCGTTTTTGACCTGCCTGAACGCCGAGGCCGTGGATCACAGATCCGGATGCTGACGCCTGTCCTCTATTGAATTCACACGCGCTGGACAGGCCGAATGGCCAGACCCGGCAAACCGGGTCGTGATGCATCAAGGCTGTCCACCTCACTTCCAGGAGCGACCAGAATGATGTCCAGATCGATGGGTAGAACGGCGGTTGGCGTGTTGTTGGGCCTTTCGGTGGCGGCGGCGGCCAGTGCCGCGCCGTTGTTTGAACCGGTGACCATCCTCAGCCGCGCTTCGGCCGGCAGCGATCCCGCACTGGCCCGGCTGCTGTCCACACCGTCCACGGCCACGGTACAGGAAGTGCGCATCGACGCGGCCGCCATCGCGCAGCCGCAGCTGGAATTTGAACTGCTGGGGCAGCAGGTGCAGGCGATCCGCAGCAGGGTCGAGGCGCTGCCTGACGGTGGCAGCATCTGGTACGGGCAGATCCGCGCGCCGTCGGACCGCCTGCAGAAGGCGACCTCCAATGGCCAGGACGATCCGGGCAATTCACTGATCGTGGTGCGCTCGGGCAACACGCTCACCGGCTCGATCCGCAAGGACGGCAAGCTGTACCGGCTGCGCCCGCTGGGTGATCGCCACATCCTGGTGGCGGTGGACGAAACGCGGATGCCTGCCGACCACCCGGCCGACTACAACCAGCTGCCGAAGATTCCGATGGCGGCCCAGGATCGCATCGGCATCGCCCAGGCATCGTCGGGCACGCCCGCGACCATCCGCGTGCTGGTGGTGGCCACCAATGCCGCGGTGGCGGCCTATGGCGGCAACATGCAATCGCTGGTGCAGCTGGCGGTGGCCGAATCCAACCAGGGGTATGCCAACAGCAACGTCGGCATCACCATGCAGCTGGCCGGGTATGAAACCACCAGTTATACCGAGTCGGGCAACTTCACCACCGACCTGACCCGTTTCCGCACGACCAGTGACGGCTACATGGACAGCATCCATGCCAGCCGCAACAGCACGACGGCCGATGTCGGCGTCCTGCTGATCAACAACACCAGCTACTGCGGCCTGGCCTCGGGCATCGGCTCGACGGCGGCCACGGCGTTCGCAGCGGTGTACTGGGACTGCGCGACCGGGTACTACTCCTTCGCCCACGAGATCGGCCACCTGCAGAGTGCCCGGCATGACATCGCCAACGATCCGAGCACCTCGCCGTATGCCTTCGGCCACGGCTACCGCTACGAGCCGTCCACCGGTACCGGCTGGCGCACGATCATGGCCTATGACTGCACCCGCGGTTGCCCGCGCCTGAACTACTGGTCCAACCCGAACATCAGCTACAACGGCATTCCGATGGGCATTGCCAGTTCAGCCGACAACCAGCGCGTGCTGGTCACCACCAAGCACACGGTGGCCGGCTTCCGCTGAGGCGGTTACCGGATGGCACCCGCCGACCAGGGGCGGCGTCTACCGGCCTGCGCGCTCTGGTAGATGCCAACCTTGGTTGGCACCCGGCAATCCGTCATTCGCGCTTGAGCGAATCCAGGCGCCAGCCGCCGGCATCCACGCGCAGCACCGAACCCTGCTCGTACCAGTCGCCCAGCACGATGCGGGTGCAGCTGCGGCCACCGGCCTGCAGCGTGTGGATGGCCGGGCGGTGGGTGTGGCCGTGGATCATCGTGTCCACGCCGTGGCGCACGAAGGTGGCCTCGACTTCGGCCGGGGCCACATCGGTCACCGTTTCGAACTGCGCGCGGTCACCCTGTTTCATTTCCGACTGGCGTGCCTGGCTGGCATCGCGCGCCTTCTGCGCGAACGCAATGCGTGCGGCCAACGGCTGCGACAGGAACTGGGCCTGGAACACCGGGTCGCGGGTCTGCGCGCGGAACTGCTGGTAGGGGATGTCGTCGGTGCACAGCAGGTCGCCGTGCTGCAGCATCACCGGGCGGCCGTACAGCTCGATCACGCAGGGGTCGGGCAGGATGCGCAGGCCGGCACGGCGCGCATAGTCCTCGCCCAGCAGGAAATCGCGGTTGCCGCGCATGAAGAACACCGGCACGCCACTGTCGGACAGCACCTTCAGCGCATCGGCCACCGCATCGGCGGCCGGCGAGGGCGTGTCATCGCCAATCCAGGCTTCGAACAGATCGCCGAGGATGTACAGCGCGTCCGCGCCGGGCGCGTCCTCGCGCAGGAAGCGCAGGAACAGGTCGGTGATGGCTGGACGGCTGGGGTCCAGGTGCAGATCGGAAATGAACAGCGTCGTCATGCGGGCATTCTAGGGCATCGGCTCGCCGGGCACGGCCTGGCGGGCGCGACCGCGTCAAACCGGCAGCGGCAGCCAGGCCAGGCTGGCCGAGGCCAGCAGCGCGGCGATGCCGGTGGCCGCCAGCACGTCGCTGGGGTAGTGCAGGCCCAGCACCACGCGCGACAGGCCCACGCCGAAGGTGAACGGCACCAGCAGCGGTGCCAGCCACGGGTAGTACGCCAGCGCCACGATGGTGAAGGACACCGCATGCAGGGTGTGGCCGGAGGGGAAGCTGAACTCGTCCAGCGGTGCCACCCAGGCGCGGATGCGCAGGTCGGCCGCATATGGCCGCGGGCGCCGGGTCCAGCGCTTCAGGCCCTTGTAGAGCAGCAGTGCGGCCAGGCCGGTGGCGGCCATGTGCACCGATGCGCGCAGGCCGTCGAAACCATCGACCAGTACCAGCGCGCCCATCAGCACGTACCAGAAGACGCCATCACCCAGGCGGCTGATGATCGAGAACAGGCGACGCACGCGGCGTCGCCGGCAGTAGTGGTTGGCCCGGCGGCACAGCCGCGCTTCGCGGCCAGCCAGTCCTTCAAGCGGCGTTGTGCGCATGTCCGGTCCTCCGTGCCTGGGCCAGTTCGGCCAGCAGCGTTTCGAATTCGGCCACCACCTGCTGCGGGTGCAGGCGCTTCATCGCGCGGGCGGCGTTGCTGCCCAGCTCGCGGCGGAGTGCATCGTCGCTGGCCAGCTGCACGGCCGCTTCGATGAACTGTTCGTCGGTGTCCACGGCGGCCCCGTTCTCGCCGTTGCGCAGGTACTCGCGCGCAGCGCCGTAGTCGAAGGCCACGGTGGCCAGGCCGCAGGCCATGCTTTCAAGGGTCACGTTGCCGAACGTCTCGCTGCGGCTGGGGAACAGGAACAGGTCGCCGCTGGCGAAATGGCGGGCCAGGGCGTCGCCGCGCTGGATGCCGCAGAAAATGAAATCGGGATTCTCGTGGGCCAGCTTCTCCCGTGCGGGGCCGTCGCCGACCCACACGAAGCGTGCCTTCGGCCGCACCTGCTGCAGGCGGCGGAAGGCCTTCACCGCCAGCCCGAGGTTCTTCTCGGCAGCGATGCGGCCCACGTAGATGGCGACCAGTCCGTTGCCGTCCACGCCCCATTCCTCGCGCAATGCGGGATCGCGCCGGCTGGGATCGAACTGCTGGCTGTCCACCGCGCGCGCCAGCAGCCGCACGCGCTCGAAGCCCTGGTCGGTGAGGAAGTGCTGCAGTTCGCGGGTCGGCACCAGAGTGGCATCGGCCTGGTTGTGGAAGCGGCGCATCCAGCGCATCGCCGCCGTCTGCAGCCAGGCAACGCCGTAGTCGGGCAGGTATTCGTCGAAGCGGGTGTGGAAGCCGGTCGCCACCGGAATGCCGAGGCGGCGGGCGGTGCGCAGCGCCGACCAGCCCAGCGGGCCTTCGGTGGCGATGTACACCGCGTCAGGGCGCTGCTTCTGCCAGTGGCGGCCCAGGCGGATCGGCGCGGGCAGGCCGAAGCGCAGGCCCGGGTAGCGGGGCAGGGCGGCGCCCGGCACCAGCAGCGTGCCGGGCGCCGAGTCCAGTGCTTCACTGGCCTGTCGTGGACGGATCAGGTCGACCTCATGGCCGGCCGCGCGCAGTCCCAGTTCCAGGCCCTGCACGGTGAGTGCGACGCCGTTGACTTCCGGCGGATAGGTCTCGGTGACAATGGCATGGCGCATGGCGGGCCTCCGGTTTTCCGGCATGCTCGGGCCTGCCCATGTAGTGCCTGTTACCGCTTTGCGACCGTGGGATGACGGCCGCCCGGAATGAAAAAACCACGGCCCCGAAGGGCCGTGGTTGCAGTGCGGGGTTGATCCGATGGATCAGAAGCTCTGCTTGTACTGCATGTACACGAAGCGACCGATGTCGAAGCCGCCGTAGTACGAGTAGACCGAGTTCGGCTTGGTGTACATCACCGGACCCAGGCGGTTGAACACGTTGTTGGCGCCGACCGAGACGGTTGCGTTCCACGGCAGGGTGTAGCGCACCTGCACGTCATTGAAGGTGACCGAGCCGCGTTCGTTGTAGTTGCGTGCGCCCTTGTACCAGGGGGCATACACGCCCGGATCGGAGCACTCGTCAGGATGGTTCGGCAGGCTCAGGCACTGTTCCTTGACGCCGGAGAAGTAACGCGCGGTCCAGCTGACGCCGAAGTTCTCCAGATCCCAGCTGAGGGTTGCGTTGGAACGCACCCGGAAGCCGATGCCGGTATTGGCTGCGATGCCGTTGATCGTGGTCGGCACGGTGGCAACGTCATTGGACGAACGGTAGATGTTCGAGCTGACATAGGTGGTCGACCACGAGGCACCCAGCTTGCCGTAGGCGGTATCCAGGCGGTAGCTGACGTCCATGTCGTAGCCTTCGGTTTCGGCAAAGCCCGCATTGCGGTTGCCGAAGCGCAGGCCGGTGACGATGCCGGTAACCGGGTCACGCGAGAAGCGCGAGCAGCGCGATTCGATGTTCTGCTCGTAGCAGTCGATCAGGATCTGGTTCGGGCTGTCCGACACGATGGTGTTGTCGATGCGGATCTTCCACCAGTCCAGCGACACGTTGAAGTTGCTGATGAAGGTGGGGCTCCACACCACGCCCAGCGTGCGGCTGGTGGAGGTTTCCGGCAGCAGGCTCGGGTTGGAGCCCGAGGTGAACGCCACCGGGCTGGCGGCGCTCGAACCGCTGGTCGGCCTGTTGGTGCTGTCCAGCTGGCGGAAGGCCGCGACGTTGGCGATGTCCTGGGCGCAGCGTGCACGCACGGCGGCGTTGGAACGTGCCGAACCGTAGACGCTGTCGCAGGGATCGCTGAAGGTCGGGAAGGTTTCCGAGCCGCCACCGAACAGGTCGTTGATGGTCGGCGCACGGAAGCCTTCGGCCCAGGTACCACGCACCAGCAGCTGGTCGATCGGCTTCCACTTGAAACCGAACTTGCTGTTGAGGGTGTTGCCGAAGGTGTTGTAGTCGGAGAAGCGGGTGGCTGCGTTCAAGCTCAGCTCACGAGCACCCGGCAGGTCCGCCAGCACCGGCACGTTCAGCTCCAGGTACGCTTCCTTCACCTTGTACGCGCCACCGGTCGGGCCTGCGGCGAGGTTGGTGGTCGCGCCGGTCTGGGCCAGGGCATCGGGGATGAACTTGCCGGTTTCTTCGCGGTTTTCCACGCCGAATGCAAAGCCCAGATCGCCGGCCGGCAGGGTGAACAGGCTGCCGCTCAGGTTGGCGAACCAGTTCTTGGTCGTCGTCTGGCCAGTTGCGTTTTCCTCGGGGAACAGCCAGTCCTGCAGTGCCTGGTTGCCATCCAGCCCGTACGGATTCTGCACGCCGTAGGGAACCAGCGGGTTCCACACCATGCAGTTGGCCTTCGGTGCAGCAGCACTGCCGCACTCGACCTTGCCCGTGGCGGTATTCAGATAGGACGGGCCCACGGCATCAATGACGCGCTGCTTGTGCAGGTTGCCGGTGGTGTGCTGGGTCAGTTCATTCTTGCTGTACTGGTAACCCACGTCCCAGTCGAAGTAGCGCTCGCCCAGCTCGAAGCTGCCCTCGAAGCCGGCAACGGCACGGTAGGTCTTCAGCTCGCTGGTGCTTTCGCGCGGCAGTTCCCAGGTACGACGGTTCCAGGCCACCGAGGTCGGGGTGGCATAGCCGTTCTTGTTGCCGAACGGATTGAAGTAGCTGTCAATGGACATGTTGCCCGCAGCACCGGTTGCGCCCAGCGTGCTGGACGACAGCGGGTAGCCGGCGGTCACGCGGGTCGATTCGCGCTTGTTGTAGCCCAGTTCGGTCTTGAAACGGACGTCGTCGGTGATGTTGGCCGAGCCGGAGAAGAACACCGAATCACGCTTGATCGGATAGCTCAGGTGCATCTGATCATTGGTGTTGCTGACGTCGCCGGTGAAAGCGGTCGAGTCGGTCAGATGGTAGTTGCCCGGCTTGGTCGGGTCAGCGCCACGGTTCAACGAGTAGCCGCAGCCGGCGGTCGCCGTGCAGCCCGGACCGCGCAGGCCGGTGAACTGGCCCCACTGGCTGGTGGTGGTCCAGCCTTCGGTCGGGTGGCGGTCGGTGTTGCTGTACTGGCTGAAGCCGCGATCGCGTGCCCACACAGCCTTTTCTTCGGAGTGCTCGATGGCCAGGGTGGTCGAGAAGCGATCGTTGGACCAACCGGCCACGACGTCAACGCGGTCACGGGCGCCGTCACCCTCGCTGAACTGGCCGTGGTAGACGTTGGCGGTGATGCCGTTGACGTTGCTGCGGGTGATGATGTTGACCACACCGGCCATGGCATCGGAGCCGTAGATGGCCGACGCGCCGTCCTTCAGGATTTCCACGCGCTCGATCGCCGACACCGGCAGCACGGACAGATCCTGGTAACCGGAGGTGCTGATGCCCAGGCGCTTGCCATTGACCAGCACCAGCGTGCGCTGGGTGCCCAGGCCTCGCATGTCGACGTAGCTGCCGCCGGCGTTTTCGCCTGCGGTCAGCACGTTGGCGCGGCTGATGGTCGGGCTGCCCATGGCGGTGACGTTCTGCAGGATGTCCTGCACCGAACTGAAGCCCTGGCGCTCGATGTCCATGCGGCTCAGGGCCAGCACCGGCTGGGCGGTTTCCACGTCGACCTGGCGGATGCGCGAGCCCGTGATCTCGATGCGGTCCAGGGTGGTGGGTGCGCCTTCCTGGGCGAATGCGGGCAGCGCAATCGTTGCGGTGCCGACGATCAGGGCGTGGCGGATCGCCTTGCCCAGCACGGTGGTGCGTGAAGTCATCGCGTCTCTCTCTCTCAGAAGCTTCGGGTGCGGGGCCAAAGGAGCCCCGGCAAATGTCGGCTCGGGTCGAAAAGACTGAGCCGGTGACTTCGATTTATTCTCGTTCGTTAATCCGATGTAAAGAGGATGTGGCGAAATGTGTCAAAGGTTGTCGATTGAATTTCATCTAAACTTAATAAAAGCAAGACCTTAGGGTCATGTCGCAATCGCCAGATTCGGCACAGTGTGGAAGCCTGAATGCCCATTCAGTTTTGAAAGTGCGCAAACGCGCACACGAAGACGGCCCCGTCAGGGGCCGTCGTCAGGGCAGGCAGCGGCGGCTGGCCGGGGACTCCCGGCAGCGCGGATCAGGCCACGAAGGGGCGGAACTGGATGCCCAGCCCGGCCAGGCCCTCGGTCTCGCCGATCAGGTCGGCGCGCAGCAGCGGCCGCGGGTCGATGAACGCCTGCGGCACGATCAGCGACAGGCGGGTGTCGCCGGCGGTCAGTTCCAGCGCCGGCAGCGGCGCGTCTTCATGCGCGCGGTTGAGCAGCACGGCCAGCCGCAGCAGGGCGGTCAGGCGACGCGCGGTCAGCAGCAGGCGCTCGGGCAGGGCATCGAAGGCCGACTTGCCCACGCTGCGCCGATGGCTTCGCACCAGTGCGGCCAGCATCTGCTGTTCCTGCCGCGAGAAACCGGCGATGTCGGAGTTCTCCAGCACATAGCTGCCGTGCACGTGGTAACCGCTGTGGGCGATCATCAGGCCCAGCTCGTGCAGGCGCGCGGCCCAGCCGAGCATGCGGGCATCGTCGGCATCCAGTTTCCAGCGCTCCTGCACCTGCTCCAGCAGGGACAGGGCGGTGTCCTGCACGCGGTCGGCCTGCACGGTGTCGATGCCATAGCGCTGGGTCAGCGCCGCCACCGACTCGTCGCGCGGGTCGTTCTCGCCGGCGCGGCCGACGATGTCATACAGGATGCCCTCGCGCATGGCTGCCTTGCTGACCAGCAGCTTCTCCAGGCCCAGGGCCTGGAAGGCGGCTTCCAGCACCAGGATGCCACCGGCGATGATCGGGCGGCGGTCGGCGGACAGGCCGGGCAGCACGATGTCGTCGATCTTCTTGGCCTTCAGCAGTTCGTCGCGCAGCTGCGGCAGGGCCTCGGCGGTGATCGCGCCCTTGCTCAGCTTCATCGTGGCGCAGATTTCGCTGATCGCCTTGTGCGTGCCGGATGAGCCAAGGGCTTCCTGCCAGCCCAGCGCGCGGTACTTGCTGGCAAACGGCTGGAACTCACGGCCGATCTCGGCCAGTGCGTCCTTCCAGCGCTTGCGGCTGAGCTTGCCGCCAGGGAAGAAGCGGCGTGTGCTGGCAATGCAGCCGGCCTGCAGGCTTTCGCGCTCCAGCGTCTGCATGCCCTTGCCGATGATGAATTCGGTGGAGCCGCCACCGATGTCGATCACCAGGCGGCGCTGGTCGGCCTTGGGCGGCTGTGCATGGGCCACGCCGAGGTAGATCAGTCGCGCTTCTTCACGGCCGCTGACCACTTCGATGGCGTGGCCCAGCGCGGTTTCAGCCGGCACCAGGAAGGATTGCGGCGAACGCAGCTGGCGCACGGTGTTGGTGGCCAGGGCGCGCACGCGGTGCGGGGGCACGTTGCGGATGCGCTGGCCGAAGCGGGCCAGGCATTCCAGCGCGCGCTGCCGTGCGGCGGTGGACAGGCCGCCCTTGCCATCCAGGCCATCGGCCATGCGTACCGTTTCGCGCAGGCGGTCGATGACCCGCAACTGGCCGAGCGTGTAGCGCGCGATGACCATGTGGAAGCTGTTGGAGCCAAGGTCGATGGCGGCCAGCAGGTCGCCATCCTGCAATGCGGGCGGAGTCGTGGTGGTATGCGGCATGGACGAATGTTAGCCGAAGGGGCGGTGTGCTCGTCACCGCATCGCCTTCACATTTTGTAGGGGGAGTTCCGCGGGGGGCGGAGTGGGCCGCTTCCGTTGGTGGGTGCCGACCGTTGGTCGGCACGACTCGAGTCCCGACCCACGGCCGGGACCCACCGGGGCGGGCTACAGGCCCTGCATCAACGCCATCTGGGCCGAATGCGGCGCTTCGTCGTGGGCCGGGGTGCGCTTGTGGTAGATGCCCTCGGCATCCAGCTCCCAGGCGTTGAGGTTGTCGTCCAGGTAGTTCTGCAGCACTTCGCGGTACACGCGCTTGGCCAGATCCGGGTCGAGGATCGGGAAGCAGGTCTCGACCCGGCGCAGCAGGTTGCGTTCCAGCCAGTCGGCGCTGGCGCAGTACAGCTCCGGCGCACCGTCGTTGCCGAACCAGTACACGCGGCTGTGTTCCAGGAAGCGGCCGACGATCGAGCGCACGCGGATGTTGTCCGAGACGCCCGGCACGCCCGGGCGCAGGGTGCAGGCGCCGCGGATGATCAGGTCGATCTGCACCCCTGCCTGCGAGGCGGCGTACAGCGCGCGGATCACCTGCGGCTCGTTCAGTGCGTTCATCTTGGCGATGATGCGCGCCGGGCGGCCGGCAGCGGCGATGCGCGTCTCGCGTTCGATGCGCGCGAGGATGCCGGTGTGCAGGGTGAAGGGCGACTGCAGCAGGCGCTTGAGCTTCATCTTCGAGGCCAGCCCGGACAACTGCTGGAACAGCAGGTGCACGTCATTGCCGATGTCCGCATCGGCGGTGATCAGGCTGATGTCGGTGTACGCGCGGGCGGTGCCGCTGTGGTAATTGCCGGTGCCCAGGTGCACGTAGCGGCGCAGCTTGCGGCCCTCGCGGCGCACGATCAGCAGCATCTTGGCGTGGGTCTTGAACCCGACCACGCCATAGACCACCTGCACGCCGGCTTCCTGCAGGCGGTCGGCCAGGCCCAGGTTGGCTTCTTCGTCGAAGCGCGCGCGAAGCTCGACCACCACCGTCACGTCCTTGCCGTTGCGTGCGGCCTGGATCAGCGCATCGACAATCAGCGAATCCTTGCCGGTACGGTACAGGGTCTGCTTGATGGCCAGCACGTTCGGGTCCACCGCCGCCTGCTTGATCAGGTCCAGCACGGCGGTGAAGGCATCGAACGGATGGTGCAGCAGCAGGTCCTGGCGGCGGGTGATCTCGAAGATGCCGTCGCTGTCGCGCAGCGTGCGCGGGTTCATCGGCGGGTACTTCAGGTCCGGCTGCGGCACCAGGTCGTACAGTTGGATGATGCGGTTGAGGTTGACCGGGCCATCGATGCGGTACACCGCGTTTTCGGTCAGGCCGAAGTTCTGCAGCAGGGTACGCACGATGTCCTTCGGCGTGTCCTCGGCGATCTCCAGGCGCACCGCCGGCCGGTAGCCGCGGTCGACCAGTTCATCGCGCAGGGCCAGGGCCAGGTTCTCCACTTCTTCCTCGTCCACCACCAGCTCGGAATTGCGGGTGACGCGGAACTGGTAGGCGCCCTGGACTTCCATGCCGGGGAACAGCTCGTCGACGAAGGCCGACAGCACCGAGGACAGGAACACGAAGTTCTGCCCGCCGCCCAGGCTTTCCGGCAGCTGGATGATGCGCGGCAGCGAACGCGGCGCGCGCACGATGGCCAGGTGGCCGGCGCGGCCGAACGCATCGGTGCCCTTCAGCACGACGACGATGTTCAGCGACTTGTTGAGGATCTTCGGGAACGGATGCACCGGGTCCAGGCCCAGCGGCGACAGCACCGGCATGATCTCGTTGCGGAAGTACGCGCGCAGCCAGCGCTTCTGCCGGTGGTTCCAGGAATGGCGGCCGAGCACGCCGATGCCGGCCTCGGCCAGCGCCGGGCGCAGCGTCTCGTTCCAGCAGCGGTACTGCTGGTCCACCAGTTCGGCGGCGCGGTCGTGGATGGCGTTGAGAATGGCCTGCGGGCTCATGCCGTCCGGGGCCGGCGGCAGGCCGAATTCCTGCGCGTGGCGCACGGCGGCGGCGCGGATCTCGAAGAACTCGTCCAGGTTGGTGCAGGAGATGCACATGAAGCGCAGGCGCTCCAGCAGCGGCACCTGCGGATCCTTCGCCTGTGCCAGCACGCGGAAGTTGAAATCCAGCTGGGACAGTTCGCGGTTGATGTAGAGCGCCGGGTCACGCAGTGGATCGTTGTCCGGGCTCACGGGGAGGGGGAGGGATCCGAGGCTGCTCATGGCTTCATTCTTCGATGGAGGTCAGGGGGGCGGACTCGCGCGGGCGCACGTGGTCGGCATCGAAATGACAGGAGAACACCGAGCCCTTGCCCACTTCGCTTTCAATCTCCAGCCGTGCGTGGTGCAGGCCGAGGATGTGCTTGACGATGGACAGGCCCAGTCCGGTGCCACCGCTCTCGCGCGAGCGGCTGCTGGATACCCGGTAGAAACGTTCGGTCAGGCGCGGCAGGTGGGTGGCGGGAATGCCGTAGCCGCTGTCACGCACGGCCAGCACGACGCCGTCGCCTTCGCGGCGGAACTCCACGGCGATGCGGCCATCGGCCGGGGTATAGCGCACGGCGTTGGTGACCAGGTTGGAAAACGCGCTGTGCAGTTCCTTGGTCGAGCCCAGCAGGTCCACGCCGGCCAGGTCGTCGATGCTGATCTGGTGGCGGCCCTGGCTGTGCGCTTCGGCTTCGCGGCGCAGGGTGGCCAGCATCGGCTGCATCGCCACGGTCTCCGCTTCGCTGTGTTCCTGCGATTCCAGCCGCGACAGGGTCAGCAGGTCTTCCACCAGCTGGGCCATGCGCTGGCTCTGCTTGCGCATTTCTTCCAGCATCGGGCCGGTGCCGGGGAAGTCTTCCGGATCCATCATGTCCAGGTAGCCGTGCACCACGGTGAGCGGGGTCCGCAGTTCGTGGGACACGTTGGCGACGAAGTCGCGGCGCACCTGTTCCAGGCGCAGCAGCTTGCTGACATCGCGGGCGATCAGCAGCCAGTAATCGGAGGAATACGGAATCAGGCGCAGGTTCAGCCGGATTGCCGGATCCACCGGCGAGGGCACGTCCAGGATCGGTTCGGCATTGCGGCCGCCGGCCAGCCAGTGCGCCAGCGGCATCGGCTGCAGGCGCTCGACCAGGGCTTCACCCAGATCGCCGGGATGATGCAGGCCGAGCAGGGCGGTGGCCGCTTCGTTGAACCACTGCACGCGCTGGCTGTTGCGGTCCAGCACCACCACCGCATCGGGCAGGGCCGCAGCGGCGGCGCGGTAGCTGCGCAGCATGTCCAGCAGGCGGCGCTTGCGCACGCGCATTTCCACCTGGTTGCGGTACAGCAGGCGGTCCAGCTCGTTCCACACGCCGGATCCTTCCTCGGCGGTTTCCCAGCGCTGGCGCGCGGTCAGCCGGCGCAGCACGCGGCGCAGGCGCCAGTAATGCCAGGTCAGCGTGCCCAGTGCGGCCAGCGCGATGCACAGCCACAGGTGCCCACTGAACCACCCGACCACGCCGGCCAGCACCAATACCGCTGCCACGGAGGCCAGCGTCTTCAACCAGGCGGAGCGGATGTGGCGGGGCATTGCGGTCTCGTCGTTGGAGGCGGCGGTTCACGCGGTGAACCGAGGGTTATAGCAGAGTTGCCGACACCGGCACCGGCAGGTGCGCGGCGCCGGCACGACGAGGCTCAGGTTGCGGTGGAGAAGCGGTAACCGGCGCCGCGCACGGTCTGCACCATGTTCTCGGCATTGAACGGTTCCAGCGTCTTGCGCAGGCGGCGGATGTGCACGTCGATGGTGCGTTCTTCCACGTACACGCTGCCGCCCCACACATGGTCCAGCAGCTGGGCGCGGGTGTAGACGCGCTCGGGGTGGGTCATGAAGAAGTGCAGCAGGCGGTATTCGGTCGGGCCGATCGGCACCGGCTGGTCGTTGGCGAACACGCGGTGGGCGGCGCCGTCGATGCGGATCGGGCCGACCGCTACGCTGCCGTCCTCGTCATCGTCACGGGCGCGGCGCATGACGGCGCGGATGCGGGCCAGCAGTTCGCGTGCCGAGAAGGGCTTGACCACATAGTCGTCGACACCGGCTTCGAGGCCGCCGACGCGATCATTCTCTTCGCCGCGCGCGGTCAGCATGATGATCGGCACTTCGCGGGTCAGGGTTTCCTTGCGCCAGCGGCGGGCCAGGTCCAGGCCACTGGTGCCGGGCAGCATCCAGTCCAGCAGGATCAGGTCGGGGACGCGGTCGGCGATCGCGGTCTGGGCCTCGCGGGCATCGCCGGCGTGGACAGGTTCGTAATCGCCCTTGCGCAGGGCGAAGGCGACCATTTCGCGGATCGCGGGCTCGTCATCGACGATCAGGATGCGTTTCTGCACGAGGACACCGTAGGGCTCGGTTACTGGAGTGGTGCCAGTAGACTACGGTTTGATGACATGTTTGTGACTACCCGGCCGGGATCGGCGCTGATTGCCATGCCCCGGTCATGCGGCGCTCAGCGCCGGTCCAGCTCCGGGTCCTGCACGCCCTGGCGGCGCAGCTCCAGTACGGTCGGGGTGATCGTCTCGATGCGGGCGTCCACCCGCGCGCGGCCGACATAGTCCAGCTCGGGATTGCGCTTGAGCGCCTGCAGCTGCATCAGCGCCTGCTCCGGGCGGCCGCCGAGGAAGGCCGCCTCGGCATACGCCTCGCTGGCCCGCACGCTGTCCCCGGCCAGCTCGCTGGCGCGGGCGTAACGCTGCTGGAATACCGGATCGTTACCGCTTTGCGACAGCAGCGGCCGCAGCATCGCCTGCGCGCGCTGGCCGGCCTCGCGACCGCCCTGTTCATTCAGGATCTCGGCATAGGTCAGCGCCACCGGGCGGCTGTTGGGGTGCTCGCGCAGCATCTGTTCGAAACGCGCGTTGGCCTGGACCGGCTGACCGGCACGGGATTCGGCTTCACCCAGGGCCAGGGCCACGAACAGGCTGTCCGGATGGGTCTGCAGCAGGCTGGCCAGGGCCTGCCGGGCCTGGTTGGCGCCGCTGCGGCCGCCGCGCATGGCGGCCAGGGCCTGGCCATAGCGCTGGGCGTCGGTCAGGCCGTCCTTCTGGCGCCGGGCCAAGTCGGCGTACTCGCGCTCCAGGTCCGGCGTGGTGTCCGCGCTGAGAACCCGCAGGCGCTCGCGGGCCCAGTCGAAATCACCGCTGGCGCCGCGGCTGAGCTGGCCGATCGGCAGGCGCAGCACGGTGCTGGGCAGCAGCGGGTTGCTGCCACGCAGCAGCGGCTCGCCCAGGCTGGGGTCGGCCGGGTTCACCCGCTCCTTGCGCTCGCCGGTGGGGGTGCTGGTGGTCAGCAGCACCGTGTCCTTCTTCATCTGCTGTGCGCGCGCCTTGGCCTCGCTGATGCGGGTGGTGTTGACCGGGTGGGTCTGCAGGAAGTCCGGGGCCTGGTAGCCGCCGTCGTTGCCGCGCATGGCCGCCGACATCCGCTCGAAGAAGCCGGCCATGGCGTCCACGTCGTAGCCGCTGCGGGACAGGGTACGGATGCCCAGCCGGTCGGCCTCCGATTCGTTGGAGCGGGTGTAATTGATCTGCCGCTGCTGCATCAGGCCCATGCCCGAGCTGATCGCGGCCATGGTCGCGTTGCCGGAGGAGGTGCTGTTGCTGGCCTGGGCGGCGACCACTGCCGCCAGCATGCCCAGCAGGATCGGAATCTGGTCGCGCTGGGCGCGCTCGACCCCGCGCAGCACGTGCTGCTGGGTGACGTGGGCGATTTCGTGGGACAGCACCGCTGCCACCTCGTCCTCGCGCTCGGCGGTCAGCATCAGGCCGGCGTTGACCCCGATGTAGCCGCCCAGGGTCGCGAAGGCGTTGATCTGGCGGTCCTTCATGATGAAGAACGTATAGGGCTGGCGGGGCTGGTCGCTGTTGGAACCCAGCCGGGTACCCATGGTCTGCAGCCAGTCGTTGACCAGCGGGTCGTCCAGCAGGTAGCCGTAGTTGCGCAGCTCGCGCAGCATCATCGCGCCGTACTCGGCCTGCCGTGCCGGGGTCAGCAGCTCGCCGGCCGACGAGCCGATGTCCGGCAGCTTCTCCTGGGCCTGGGCCAACGGCATGGCCAGGGCCAGGGTGACGGCGGTAGACAGCAGCAGGGCTCGCAAGCGGGAGGTCCTCGGGCAGGGCGCGCCAAGCGTGGCAGGGCAGGGGGCAACCATTCGTTAATCCACAGTGTTGCGGTCGTGGCGTGGAAATTCCAGCACACCGGTACCATATATGGACCGTCGATCCATCGTGGAGTTTCCCGTGACAGCCCAGCCCGCTGGCGGTTCGCCCGCCATCACCATCTATTCCACCGCCGTCTGCCCGTACTGCGTGGCCGCCAAGAACTTCCTCAAGAGCAAGGGCCAGCAGTGGACCGAGGTCCGCATCGACCTGGACCCGGTCGAGCGCGAGAAGATGATGTCCCTGACCCGCCGCA
Organism: Stenotrophomonas sp. PFBMAA-4; assembly: GCF_030053215.1. Taxonomy (NCBI): domain Bacteria; kingdom Pseudomonadati; phylum Pseudomonadota; class Gammaproteobacteria; order Lysobacterales; family Lysobacteraceae; genus Stenotrophomonas; species Stenotrophomonas sp. PFBMAA-4. Next base: position 42,923 of record NZ_JASGBW010000004.1, read on the forward strand.
CCAGCGTGCCGCAGATCTTCGTCGGTGACGTCCATGTCGGCGGCTACGACGACATGATGGCCCTGCACCGTGAAGGCAAGCTCGAGCCGCTGCTGGCCGGGCAGGGCCAGGCATGAGCGCGGCCGACGACGGCAGCAAGGACCGCATCGCCGAATTCACCGATTTCCGCAAGCGCATGAACGAGCGCATCCTGGGCGAGCCGAACCAGGTGGTGCGGCGCTTCTTCGCCCTGGACACGCAGACCTACCAGGCCGGCGCGCTGGACGTGAAGACCAAGGAGCTGCTGGGCCTGGTGGCCTCGATGGTGCTGCGCTGCGACGACTGCATCAGCTACCACGTGGCCCAGTGCAAGGACGCCGGGGTGACCCGCGAGGAGTTCTTCGAGACCTTCTCGGTCGGCCTGGTGGTCGGCGGTTCCATCGTGATCCCCCACCTGCGCCGCGCGGTCGACTTCCTCGACCAGCTCGAAGGCGGCGCCGCCGCCCCGGAAGCGCACGAGCACTGAGGCAGCGCCGGCCGGCGGACACCTGAACAAACGGCCGCCGGACATGGCCCGGCGCTGCCGGACGCGCGCAGGGGCCTTTACCGCGATCTCTCAGCCCAGGAGCCCCTTCTTGTTGAAGGGGCGCGCCGACAGGCGGGGGTAGAGGAGGAATGCGCGGGCAATTCTGCCTGAGCCGGGGAGTGGGACCATGGTCTATTTGGGACCTCGGCCCCGGCTCAGGCATAATTGCGGGTGAAACTTCCTTAGCGCCGGCGTTTCCGGGCACGTCCGGACGGCGTATTCCCCCCTGTTCGGAACATCGATCAATGACGCAGAAAATTACGGTCATCCGCGGCGACGGCATCGGCCCGGAAATCATGGACGCCACCCTGTTCGTCCTCGACCAGCTCAACGCTGGCCTGGAGTACGAAGATGCGGACGCCGGCCTGGTGGCCCTGGAAAAGCACGGCGACCTGATGCCGGCGGTGACCCTGGAATCGATCGCGCGCAACAAGGTCGCGCTGAAGAGCCCGCTGACCACCCCGGTCGGTGGTGGCTTCACCTCGATCAACGTCAGCCTGCGCCGCCACTTCGACCTGTACGCCAACGTGCGTCCGGCCCACACCTTCCCGAACACCAAGTCGCGTTTCAACAACGTCGACCTGATCACCGTTCGTGAGAACACCGAAGGTGCGTACCTGGCCGAAGGCCAGGAAGTCTCGGCTGACGGCGAGACCGCCTTCTCCGGCACCCGCATCACCCGCAAGGGCTCCGAGCGCATCGTGCGCTACGCCTTCGAGCTGGCCCGCAGCGTCGGCCGCAAGAAGGTCACCGCCGTGCACAAGGCCAACATCATCAAGTCGACCTCGGGCCTGTTCCTGAACGTCGCCCGTGAAGTGGCCGCGCAGTACCCGGAGATCGAGTTCCAGGAAATGATCGTCGACAACTGCTGCATGCAGCTGGTGATGCGTCCGGAACAGTTCGACGTGATCGTGACCACCAACCTGTTCGGCGACATCATCTCCGACCTGTGCGCCGGCCTCGTCGGCGGCCTGGGCCTGGCTCCGGGTGCCAACATCGGCAAGGACGCGGCGATCTTCGAAGCCGTGCACGGCACCGCGCCGGACATCGCCGGCCAGGGCAAGGCCAACCCGTGCGCGCTGCTGCTGGCGGCCGCACAGATGCTGGACCATATCGGCCAGCCGGAAAACGCCGAGCGCCTGCGCAAGGCCATCGTGGCCACCATGGAAGCCAAGGATTCGCTGACCGGCGACCTCGGCGGCACCGGTACCACCATGAGCTTCGCCCAGGCCATCGCCAGCCGCCTGTAAGCGGCCGGCCAACCTCGGTTGATCCACAGCGGGGCGCCTTCGGGCGCCCCGTTGCGTTTATGGGCAACGGTGCGTTTTTCGCACAGATCATGTGCCCGGAGGCGGCTGGTTCGTGCGCCATACGCTCCGCATCCTGTGCCACATCCCATCGCACAGGAGTTGCCCCATGAACCTTTCCGCCTTCGGCCTGGCCAGCCTGATCGGCATGGCCGCCGCCGCACCGGTCGCCGCCGCCGAGCCGGCCCATCCCACCATCCGCCACATGGCCGGTGCCCCCTCGGCCACATCTCTCGATGCCGCGAAGACCGCGCTGCTGGTCATCGATTTCCAGAACGAATACTTCGATGCCAGCGCCGCGCCGGGCTTCGCCGGTGGCCGCATGGTCATTCCCGATGGCGTGGCTGCACTGCACCAGGCCGCGCGCGTGGTGCAGTTCGCCGACGCCCATGGCATCCGGGTGATCCACGTACAGCACGTGCTGCCGGCCGGCGCGCCGCTGTTCGCGCAGGACAGCGTCAATGCCGCCTTCCATCGCGATCTGCAGCCGCGCCAGGGCGAGACGGTGGTGCAGAAGGACAATGTCAGCGTGTTCGCCGGGGCTTCGGCCGCCGTGCTCGACACGGTGCTGCAGGACGCCGGCATCGATACCCTGCTGGTTACCGGCCTGCAGACCCATGCCTGCGTGGTGGGTGCAGCGCGCGATGCCGCTGCGGCGCCGCGCGGTTACCGGGTGATCGTGGCCGGCGATGCCACCGCCAGCCGCGACCTGGATCTGGCCGGCGGCCAGCGCATCGGTCATCGCGCGCTGCACGAAGCATCGCTGGCACAGATCGAAGATGCCTTTGGTGAGGTCATCAGCACCGAGGCGCTGCTGGCGCTGCCGGTGCGCAGGGCCGGCGACGGCGCTTGATAAGCTGGCGGGGCCCGCAGATCGCGGGCTCCGCTACCGGGAGCTGCCCTCGATGGATCACTTCGCCGCCCTGCGCGCGCTGCGCACCATCGTCGAAGCGGGCAGCTTCACGGCCGCTGCCGAGCGCCTGGGCACCACCCATTCGGCGATGTCGCGGCAGCTGCGGCAACTGGAAGAACACCTGCAGGTACGCCTGCTCGACCGCAACAGCCGCCGCCTGTCGCTGACGGAAGCCGGGCGTGACTACTACCGCGATGCCGTGGGCCTGCTTGATCGCCTGCAGGCCGCCGATGACCGCGCGCGCGCTGGGCAGGCCGAGCCCAGCGGCCGCCTGCGCATCAGCGTGCCGCAGGTGGTGGCCAGCCAGGAACTGCCGCACTGGCTGCCCGGATTCCTCGCCCGCTATCCGCAGGTCTCGCTGGATCTGTCCGCCGACGATCAACTGGTCGACGTGGTCGGCGGTGGCTTCGACCTGGCCCTGCGCATTGCGCCGTCACTGCCGGACAGCCAGCTGGTAGCGCGTGAGCTGGCCCGTTGCCCGCGCATCCTGGTTGCCGCACCGGCCTATGTGGCCCGGCATGGCCTGCCGCGTCAGGCGGCGGATCTTCAGCAGCACACGCTGCTGGGTTTCAGCCCGACCGCTGCCAGTGCGCCGTGGCAGCTGCAGGGGGCGCGCGGTGCCAGCGCCAGCATCGAGGCCGGCCAGCGCCTGCGCGTGGATGCCACGCCGGCCCTGCACGCAGCGGTGATGGCCGGCATGGGCATCAGCCTGTTCACGGCGTTGACCGTGCAGGAGGATCTGCGCGCCGGCCGCCTGATCCGCGTGCTGCCGGCCTGGAATGCCGGCCAGCGCTGCTACTTCGCGCTGTACCCGCATGCCCGTGCACTCGCACCGAAAGTGCGCGCGCTGGTCGATCACCTGGCGGCGCACTACGCTGCATGGACGGGCGCGGCAGAGTAGCCACGCCGCAGCAACGAGGAAGGTGATGGATCCGGTCTATCTGCTGGTGGCGGTCGGCGCGATCGTCGCGGGTTTCGTACAGGGGCTGTCCGGGTTCGCCTTCGGGATGGTGGCGATGTCCTTCTGGGCGTGGGGATTGGACCCGCGCCTGGCTGCGGCGCTGTCGGTATTCGGTGCGCTCACCGGCCAGCTGCTGGCAGTGTTCACCGTGCGGCGCGGCTTCAACCTGCGCCTGCTGCTGCCGTTCGTGCTGGGTGGCCTGGCCGGCATTCCGCTGGGCGTGCTGGTGCTGCCGCATCTGGACATGGCCTGGTTCAAGGCGTTGCTGGGTGGTTTTCTGGCGGTCTGGTGCCCGGTGATGCTGGTGGTGCGCCGGCTGCCGCCGATCACGGTCGGTGGGCGCATCGGCGACGCGGTGGCTGGCATGGCCGGTGGCGTGCTCAGTGGCATCGGCGGGTTCGCCGGGCCGGTGCCGACGCTGTGGAGCACGCTGCGCGGCTTCGGCAAGGACGAGCAGCGCGCGGTCATCCAGAACTTCAACCTGGCCATGCTGGCGGTGACCATGGCCACCTACGTGGGCAATGGCATGGTCACCCGGCAGATGCTGCCGTACTTCGCCATCGTGGCCCCGGCCATGCTGGTGCCGACCCTGCTGGGCGCGCGCCTGTACATCGGCATCAGTGAAGCGCGCTTCCGGCAGATCGTGCTGGGCCTGCTGACCGCCTCCGGCATCGCCCTGCTGTGCTCGGCGCTGCCGGTGTTGCTGTCGCGCTGAGGCTCAGGCCGGGCGGAACATGCGGAAACGCTGTTCGGCGCTGACCCGGAAGTAATCGGCCGGGCCGCCACCGCGCAGGATCGGGTCGGCAGCGGCGGTGTCATAGATGCCATCGACCAGCAGCCGCGCATCGATATGCACCGCCACTACCTCGCCCAGCACCAGCCAGCCGTTGGTGTCCTGGCCGGCGGCATCGCGCAGGCGCACGATCTGCGTGCAGCGGCATTCCATGCTGACCGGGCTCTGCGCCACGCGCGGCGGGCGTACCTGGGTGGACGCCAGCGGCGCCAGTCCCGCCAGGCTGAACTCATCGACCTCCGGCGCGACCGCGCGGCAGCTTTCGTTCATCGCCTCGGCCAGGTCGAAGGTGGCCAGGTTCCAGACGAATTCGCCGGTGGCCTCGATGTTGTGCAGCGAGTCTTTGCGGCCCTGGCTGGAGAAGCCGATGATCGGCGGGGTGTAGTTGAATGCGTTGAAGAAGCTGTACGGCGCCAGGTTCAGGGCGCCCTCGGCATCGCAGCTGGAGATCCAGCCGATCGGGCGCGGGCCGATGATGGCGTTGAACGGATCGTGCGGCAGGCGGTGGCCGTCGGCCGGGCGGTAGCTGTGGAAAGTGTCGGACATGGGGTGGGGGTTCCGTAGAGTCGAGCTTGCTCGACGGGTTTTCTGTAGAGCCGAGCCCATGCTCGGCTGCATTTGCGCCTGGAGCAGCCGAGCATGGGCTCGGCTCTACCACCCCTCCGCTCCAAGAAAAAGCCGCGACCCTTGCGGATCGCGGCTTGTCGTTTACGGCTTGATTGGACTCAGCGCTGCTGGATCTTCGACAGCAGGCGCAGGAATTCCACGTACAGCCAGACCAGGGTCACCATCAGGCCGAATGCGCCATACCACTCCATGTACTTCGGCGCGCGCTGGGCCACGCCGGTCTCGATGAAATCGAAATCCAGCACCAGGTTCAGCGCGGCCACCACCACCACGAACAGGCTGAAGGCGATGCCCAGCAGGCTGGCGTCATGGATCATCGGCACGTTGATGTTGAAGAAGCCCAGCACGAACGAGGCCAGGTAGAGCAGGGCGATGCCACCGGTGGCGGCGACCACGCCCAGCTTGAAGTTCTCGGTGACCTTGATCAGGCCGCTGCGGTAGGCGAACAGCAGGGCGAACAGGGTGCCGAAAGTCAGCAGCACCGCCTGGAACACGATGCCCGGGAACTTCATGTTGAACAGGGCCGAGATGGCGCCCAGGAACAGGCCTTCCACCAGCGCGTACATCGGCGCGGTGACCGGCGACCATTCCTTCTTGAAGATGGTCACCAGTGCCAGCACCAGGCCGCCGATCGCGCCGCCCATGGCGTACAGCTTGGCGCTGGGCATCACCTCGCCGAGCGGGTTGATCGACTGGTTCCAGGCGAAGGCGGCGGTCAGCACGGTCAGCAGCAACAGGATGCCGGTCTTGTTGACGGTGCCGTTGAGGGTCATCGCCTGGTCGGGGTGGGTCACCACCGAGCCGCTGGCCAGATCGAGGAAAGTCGACTCGGAAAGAGCCGGGTTGCCGCTGCGCATGCGAGATCTCCGTGCGAAAGGGGTGGTTACGGCCATCCGGCCGATTGCCGCGAGCATAGCCCATGGCCGGGCAGGGTGGCGTAGCGGCGGCACGTGGCCGGGCCGGCCGCGTTGACAGGCTGCGCTGCGCTTGTTCACAATGACCAGCTCCCCGGGCCCTGCCCGAGGGGATTGCAGTGCCGGGGTATAGCGCAGTCTGGTAGCGCGCCTGCTTTGGGAGCAGGATGTCGGGGGTTCGAATCCCTCTACCCCGACCAATCCCACTACGTCGGATTGGACGCCGTTCCGGTTCGGGCGCCCGTAGCTCAACTGGATAGAGCACCGGCCTTCTAAGCCGGCGGTTACAGGTTCGATTCCTGTCGGGCGCGCCATTGCAGGAAAGCTTTCCTGACTTCCGGCGCATGGCCCTCTTCATGCCCGCCCGTTACACTCATTGCTCGGACAAGGCCGTCCGGGGCAGCGCGTTGTCCGCATTTCGTGCCCCATCAAAGGAGTGAGACGCATGACGGAACAGGCAGCCCGGGACAACGACCTCGCCGCGGAAGTGCAGCGCCTGCGCAGCAGCCAGCGGCGGCTTTCGCTGTACTGCGGCGGCGTCACCCTGCTGGCGGTGGCCGGCCTGCTGATGGGGGCCAGTGCCCATCGCGATGCCTCGTTCGATGTCATCGATGCGCAGCGCATCAACATCCGCGAACCTGACGGCACCCTGCGCCTGGTCGTGTCCAATCGCGCGCGTTTCCCCGGTGGCTTCATGAAGGGCGAGGAGATCACCGCGCACAAGCGGCCCATGGCCGGCATGCTGTTCCTCAATGACGAGGGCACCGAGAACGGTGGCCTGATCTTCAACGGTGCGCTGGGCAAGGACGGGCGCCCGGACAGCGGGATGAGCCTCACCTTTGATCGTTACCAGCAGGACCAGCAGCTGCAGTTGCTGGGGCTGGACGGTCCGGAGGGCAGTTTCGCGGGGTTGATGTTCAACGACGTGGCCGATGGCCTGAGACGCCCGATTTTTTCGGCCGATGACGAGCGCCTGGCCAAGGCGGGCGAGGAGGCAATCACCCGTCGCGTATTCCTCGGCAAGTCCGGTTCGCGCAACGCGATGCTGCAGTTGCTGGATGCAAAGGGGAATCCGCGCCTGCAGTTGCAGGTCACGCCGAAGGGCGAGGCGACGCTGGCGTTCCTGGATGAAGCAGGCGAAACGACCCGGGTCATCTCGGCCAGCGATCCCTGAGTGGCAGGTGCCGTCGGCCCCGGGCAGGCCCCTGCACATCAATGTGAAGAAGTGCTTGCAATTCCCGCGCGACTCCCGGAAAATGCCGGACTCGCTTCGGGGGACGGAACTTCTGCTTCCGCCCAACCAAGGCAACGTATCAGGCTCCAGCGCCAGCCGCATCGGCGATGAAGCAAAGTTTCAGTGGTGGCTGTAGCTCAGTTGGTTAGAGTACCGGATTGTGATTCCGGTGGTCGGGGGTTCGAATCCCCTCAGCCACCCCACTGTTTCAACCGCATCGGCAGCGCCGACACGGTATTGCAATAAACAGAATGCACGCTATAATGTGCGTCTGAGTTTCAAGGGCTGTTAGCTCAGTTGGTAGAGCAGTTGACTCTTAATCAATAGGTCCAAGGTTCGAATCCTTGACAGCCCACCAAGACGGAAGCCACCTGGTATGCCAGGTGGCTTTTTTCTTCAGATAGTGCGGTACCCGGAGCAGTGCGGACGTCAACGATGTTGAACGAAGTGCTTGCATCCCCCAGGCGGATGGGGTCATAATTCGCGCCCCGATTTCGGGCTGTTAGCTCAGTTGGTAGAGCAGTTGACTCTTAATCAATAGGTCCAAGGTTCGAATCCTTGACAGCCCACCAGACGAAAGCCACTTGGTTCGCCAAGTGGCTTTTTTCTTGCCTGCGATCAGGTGATCGGCGGTAGTCGCGCATCCACGCTTGAAACTGGGTTACATGCGTCATCAGTGTTTTCAATGCTGTGCACTGCATCTCACCGATCGCACTTCGCATCATTCCCAATGAATGTTCCGCGCCAGTGGCGCATGCAGGTGGAGTGAGCGTTGATGATTGCAATGAAACCGAATGCAGGGCTGATCGTGTCTGGCGCGCTGCTGCTCGCGCTGGTGGGCTGCACGGCGGGCGAGCCGCCTGCGACCGCCGAAGATCACGCGCAGACGGTGGAGCGCGGTGCGGGTACGGACATGGTGCCGGGGAAGCCGGCAGTGCCATCGGAAGAAGACGGCGCAATGCCCGAGGCGGTCGAGGTCACCCGCGCAGCGGACGGTTCCTCGGCCGAGCTGCGCAAAGCCGATCCTGCAGCGGCGCCGTCCTCGTCTGCACCGGCCCAGCCAGCGCAGTAATCCCACCGGGCCCGCGGTGGCTCAGGCCATCCGGGCCCGCGCCGGCACCGCACGCAGTCGCGGCAGGCGGCGTCCCGTTTCGTAGGCCAGCAGCGGCAGCGCCCAGCTCAGCACCAGCAGGCTGGGCACCATCACCAGCGGCGATGCCAGCTGCATCAGCGGCGGTACCAGCAGGAACAAGCGGAAGACCGCCGGCGACAGGGTCACCAGGTAGCTGCGCAGCATCCAGCGCCGATGGGCGTCGATCTCGCCGCGGCGGATCGTGCGGTAGCCGCGCAATGACGTGATCAGCCAGGCAAGGCCGGTGGCAGCAAACGCGAGTTTCAGTGCCAGCCAGCCCTGGGTCGTGATGAGCAGCCCGACCACGGCGGCACTGCCCAGCAGGATGCCCAGCAGGTAGGTGCGCCCCAGCCAGCGGTGCAGGGCGGGCCAGCGCCGGCGCAACGCCGCCACGAACTGGCTGGCCCCCGCCAGCATGGCCAGGCTGCCGCCGGTGATGTGCAGCCACAGCCAGCTGCGCCGGTCCCAGAACATGCCGTAGGCCTCGGGCGTCACCTGCACATAGCGCTGCGCGGTGGCCCACAGGAAGTGCCCGGCCACGGCCAGGCCCAGAAGCCAGAAGGTGGCCTTCCACCAGGCGTTCCAGGTGCGCGGGGAGGGCGCGGCAGTGCTGATGTGCTCCATCGGGATGTCCGGCCAGGGCAGTCTGGCGAGTCTGCGCGAAATGCGTTGATCCGCACATTCAGCTTTGTCACGCCTTTCGCTTTCCAGCCCCGCCTGCGACAATGAACCCCTGTGCCGGCCACGCGAAAGTGGCGGAATTGGTAGACGCCCTGGATTTAGGTTCCAGTGTCGCAAGGCGTGGGGGTTCGAGTCCCCCCTTTCGCACCAGTGCCGGCCTGTCCCCGCCCTGATCGGGCTCCCTGCGGCCCCTTGACCGCCACGCGCTGGCAGTGCAGGCCGAATTGGGCGAAACTAAAGGGCTGCGGCAAGCAGGCGCGTCCCAGACGTCGTGTCCTTACAACCGTTTCATCCCAATCATCGAGCCGGGGGCGTGGGCCACCGGTGGCAGGAGTCAACATGCAAGCTTCGATCGAAACCATCGGCAACCTGGAACGCCGCCTGAGCTTCTCGCTGCCGGAAGACCGTCTGCAGAGCCACATCAACGGCCGCCTGGGCGAAATCGCCCGTACCACCCGCATCAAGGGCTTCCGTCCGGGCAAGGTGCCGGCCAAGGTGATCGAGCAGCGCTTCGGCGCGCAGGTCCGTGGCGAGGCGCTGGACGGCCTGCTGCGCGAAACCTTCGATGCCGCCGTGCGCGAGCACGACCTGCGCATCGTCGGCAGCCCGCGCATCGACAAGGGCGAGGAAGGTGAATTCTCCTTCGTGGCCACCGTCGAAGTGGTGCCGGACTTCGGCGACATCGACGTCAGCAAGCTGACCGTGGTGCGCCACACCGCTGAAATCACCGACGCCGACATCGACCAGATGATCGAGAACCTGCAGAACCAGCGTCGCACCTGGGCCCCGGTCACCCGTGGCGCGCAGGACGGCGACCTGGTCGCGCTGGAAACCTGGTCGCAGGCCGGCGAAGAGCGCCTGCCGGCCGAAGGCACCGAGAAGGGTTCGATCGTGCTCGGCCAGGGCATGATGTTCGAAACCATCGAAAAGGGCCTGGTCGGCCTGGCCAAGGGCGAAGAAAAGACCCTGGACGTCGAGTTCCCGGCTGACTGGCGCGTGCCGGTGCTGGCGGGCAAGACCGTGCAGGTCACCGTCAAGGTCGTCGAGCTGTCCGAGCCGGTCGTGCCGGCCGTCGATGAAGCCTTCATCAAGAGCTTCGGCGTGAAGGGCGGCGACGTCGAGCAGTTCCGCAGCGACATCCGCGCCAACCTGGAGCGCGAGCTGAAGGGCGCCCTGATGAACCGCCTGCGCCGCGAAGTGGGCGAGCAGCTGATCGCCGCTTACGCGTCGGTGGAAATGCCGCCGCGCCTGGTCGAGAACGAAGCCCGCGCCATGCTGGCCCAGCAGGTCGAGCAGGCCCGCCGCAACGGCCAGAACGTCGGTGACGTCCCGGCCGATGCCCACGAAGGCTTCAAGGATGCCGCTGCCAAGCGCGTGCTGGTCGGCCTGGTGGTGGGCGAAGTGGCCCGCACCAACGACCTGCGCCTGGAGCCCAAGCGCCTGAATGAAACGATGCGTCTGATCGCTTCGACCTACGAAGAGCCGGAGCAGGTCATTGAGATGTACCGCAACGACCCCCAGCTGATGTCTGGCCTGCAGAACCGCGTGATGGAAGAGCAGGTGATCGACTGGATCGCCGAGCGTGCCCAGCACACCGAAGAAAAGCTGTCGTTCCAGGACGCGATCCGCCAGTAATACGGGGCGGATCTCCCCATACCCCGCGCCTGCCCTGGCGCGGGGGTGTTTCCCCCAAGACAGGTACCTCACGAAATGGACAACCGGACCAAAGCCCTGAACATGGTTCCCATGGTGGTCGAGCAGACCAGCCGCGGCGAGCGTGCCTACGACATCTATTCGCGCCTGTTGAAGGAGCGCCTGATCTTCCTCGTGGGCCCGATCGATGATCACATGGCCAACGTGGTGGTGGCGCAGCTGCTGTTCCTGGAAGCGGAAAACCCGGAAAAGGACATCAGCATCTACATCAACTCGCCGGGTGGCGTGGTCACCGCCGGCATGGCGATCTACGACACCATGCAGTACATCAAGCCGGACGTGAGCACCATCTGCGTCGGCCAGGCCGCCTCGATGGGCGCACTGCTGCTGGCTTCGGGCGCTGCCGGAAAGCGTTATGCGCTGCCGAACTCGCGCGTGATGATCCACCAGCCGCTGGGCGGCTTCCAGGGCCAGGCCACGGACATCGACATCCATGCCCGTGAAATCCTGACCCTGCGTTCGCGCCTGAACGAAGTGCTGGCCAAGCACACCGGCCAGTCGCTGGAAACGATTGCCCGCGACACCGAGCGCGACAACTTCAAGAGCGCGGTCGACTCGGTGGCCTACGGCCTGGTCGACCAGGTGCTGGAGCGTCGTCCGGAAGAGTCGATCCAGGCCGGTTGATCGGCCTTCACGGGGCCAGGGAGGCCCCGTTCCTGCAGGGTCGGACCGGGACTGGTGTCCCTCCGGCCCTGTGCTATTCTCGAATCGAACCCCCGTTCAGCGGGTGGGGTAACTGGGTAAGCGAAGCATGAGCGAAGACCGCCAAGGTCGTTCCACGGACACCGGCAAGATCCTCTACTGCTCTTTCTGCGGAAAGAGCCAGCATGAAGTGCGCAAGCTGATTGCCGGTCCGAGCGTGTTCATCTGCGATGAGTGCGTGGAGCTGTGCAACGACATCATCCGTGAAGAACTCGAGGAAAAGGCGCAGTCGGCGCGCAGTTCGCTGCCCAAGCCGCGCGAGATCCTCGAGGTGCTCGACCAGTACGTGATTGGTCAGAACCGGGCCAAGCGCACCCTGGCCGTGGCTGTCTACAACCACTACAAGCGCATCGAGAGCCGGCAGAAGAACGATGAGGTCGAACTGGCCAAGTCGAACATCCTGCTGGTCGGCCCGACCGGTTCGGGCAAGACCCTGCTGGCCGAAACCCTGGCCCGCCTGCTCAACGTGCCGTTCACCATGGCCGACGCCACCACGCTGACCGAAGCCGGTTACGTGGGCGAGGACGTGGAGAACATCATCCAGAAGCTGCTGCAGAAGTGCGACTACGACGTCGAGAAGGCGCAGCAGGGCATCGTCTACATCGATGAAATCGACAAGATCTCGCGCAAGAGCGAGAACCCGTCGATCACCCGCGATGTGTCCGGCGAAGGCGTGCAGCAGGCCCTGCTGAAGCTGATCGAAGGCACCGTGGCCAGCGTTCCGCCGCAGGGCGGCCGCAAGCACCCGCAGCAGGAATTCCTGCAGGTGGACACCAAGAACATCCTGTTCATCTGTGGCGGCGCGTTTGCCGGCCTGGACAAGGTGATCCAGCAGCGTTCCAACGACGCTGGCGGCATCGGCTTCGGTGCCAAGGTCAAGAGCGCCGAGCGCAAGGTGGAAGTGGGCAAGGTGCTGGCCGAAGTCGAGCCGGAAGACCTGATCAAGTTCGGCCTGATCCCCGAGTTCGTCGGCCGCCTGCCGGTGGTGGCGACCCTGGAGGAGCTGGACGAGCCGGCCCTGATCAAGATCCTGACCGAGCCGAAGAACGCCATCACCAAGCAGTTCAAGAAGCTGTTCGAGATGGAGAACGTCGAGCTGGAGTTCCGTCCGGACGCGCTGTCGGCCATCGCCAGGAAGGCGCTCAAGCGCAAGACCGGCGCCCGTGGCCTGCGCACCATCGTCGAATCGGTCCTGCTGGACACCATGTACGACCTTCCTTCGCAGGAAAACGTCAGCAAGGTGGTCGTGGATGAATCGGTGATCGAGCACAAGTCCGAGCCGTACCTGATCTACCAGACCCCGGCGGCCCCTGAACAGAAGGCCGCAGGCGCCGAGTGATCCTTTCAAATCCTTGATTTGAAAGGAATTTAAACGAACGCCTTGCATCTGAAAGCCGATGGCCCCATAACGGGGCCATCGGCTTTTTTTGTCTCCGGAAGATGCCCTCCCGGAGGCGGTTTTCCCCTTCCCTGGAGCCCCCATGGCCCGTTCCCCAAGTGAAACCCTCGACCTGCCGGTCCTGCCGCTGCGCGACGTAGTGGTGTTCCCGCACATGGTCATCCCGCTGTTCGTCGGCCGTGACAAGTCCATGCACGCGCTCGAACAGGCAATGGAGGCAGACAAGCGCATCCTGCTGCTGGCGCAGAAGTCGGCCGAGACCGATGACCCGCATGCGGCCGACCTCTACCAGGTCGGTACGCTGGCGCAGGTGCTGCAGCTGCTGAAGCTGCCCGACGGCACCATCAAGGTGCTGGTCGAAGGCCTGTCGCGCGTGCAGGTCACCCAGGTCGACGAGCGTGATGGCTCGCTGCACGGCCAGGCCGTGGAGATCGACGCGGCCGACCCGCGCGAGCCGCGCGAGATCGAGGCCATCGCCCGCTCGCTGATGTCGCTGTTCGAGCAGTACGTCAAGACCAACCGCAAGCTGCCGCCGGAGCTGCTGCAGACCCTGGCCGGCATCGACGAGCCGGCACGCCTGGCCGATACCATTGCCGCGCACATCAGCGTGCGCCTGGCCGACAAGCAGCGCCTGCTGGAAACGCTGGCGGTGGGCGAGCGCCTGGAGATGCTGGTCGGCCTGGTGGACGGCGAGATCGACGTGCAGCAGATGGAAAAGCGCATCCGCGGCCGCGTGAAGTCGCAGATGGAAAAGAGCCAGCGCGAGTACTACCTCAACGAACAGATGAAGGCCATCCAGAAAGAACTGGGTGACCTCGACGACGCGCCGGGCGAGCTGGAAGAACTGGCCCGCAAGATCGCCGAAGCCGGCATGCCCAAGCCGGTGGAAACCAAGGCACGCAACGAGCTGAACAAGCTCAAGCAGATGTCGCCGATGTCGGCCGAGGCTGCCGTCGTGCGCAACTACCTCGAGTGGCTGCTGGGCGTGCCGTGGAAGAAGCGCACCAAGGTGCGCAAGGACCTGAAGGCCGCGCAGGACACCCTGGACGCCGATCACTACGGCCTGGACAAGGTCAAGGACCGCATCCTGGAATACCTGGCGGTGCAGTCGCGCGTGAAGCAGATGAAGGGCCCGATCCTGTGCCTGGTCGGGCCGCCGGGCGTGGGCAAGACCTCGCTGGGCCAGTCCATCGCCAAGGCCACCAACCGCAAGTTCGTGCGCATGTCGCTGGGAGGCGTGCGCGACGAGGCCGAGATCCGTGGCCACCGCCGTACCTACGTCGGTTCGATGCCGGGCCGCATCGTGCAGAACCTCAACAAGGTCGGCAGCAAGAACGCGCTGTTCGTGCTCGATGAGATCGACAAGATGTCGATGGACTTCCGTGGCGATCCGTCCTCGGCGCTGCTGGAAGTGCTCGACCCCGAGCAGAACAACGCGTTCAACGACCACTACCTGGAAGTGGACCTGGACCTGTCCGAAGTGATGTTCGTGGCGACCTCCAACTCGCTCAACATTCCGGGTCCGCTGCTGGACCGCATGGAAGTGATCCGCATCCCCGGCTACACCGAGGATGAGAAGCTCAACATCGCCACCCGTTACCTGTCGCCGAAGCAGATCAAGGCCAATGGCCTGAAGCCGGAAGAACTGGAAATCGGCAGCGATGCCATCCAGGACATCGTGCGCTACTACACGCGCGAATCCGGCGTGCGCAACCTGGAACGCGAGATCGCCAAGATCTGCCGCAAGGTGGTGAAGGAAATCGCCCTGGCCGGCCCGCAGCCGGTGAAGGCGAAGAAGGGCGCGAAGAAGTCCAAGGCCCTGGTCAGTGTCACCAGCAAGAACCTGGACAAGTACCTGGGCGTGCGCCGCTTCGATTTCGGCCGCGCCGAAGAAGCCAACGAGATCGGCCTGGTCACCGGCCTGGCCTGGACCGAGGTGGGCGGCGACCTGCTGCAGATCGAATCGACCCTGGTGCCGGGCAAGGGCCAGCTGATCCTGACCGGCCAGCTCGGCAACGTGATGAAGGAATCGGCGTCGGCAGCGCTGTCGGTGGTGCGTTCGCGCGCTGTCGGCTTCGGTATCGATGCGGATTTCCTGCAGAAGCACGACGTGCACGTGCACGTGCCCGATGGCGCCACGCCGAAGGACGGCCCCAGTGCCGGTGCGGCGATGGTCACCTCGCTGGTGTCGATGCTGAGCAAGGTGCCGGTGCGTGCCGACGTGGCGATGACCGGCGAGATCACCCTGCGCGGTCGCGTCACCGCCATCGGTGGCCTGAAGGAAAAGCTGCTGGCGGCACTGCGTGGCGGCATCCGCACGGTCATCATCCCCGAGGAGAACCGCAAGGACCTGGCTGACATTCCGGCCAACGTCACCCGTGATCTGCAGATCGTGCCGGTGAAGTACATCGAGGAAGTGCTGGACCTGGCGCTGGAGCGTCCGTTGGCACCGAAGAAGGCGCGCAAGAGTGCGCAGCGCGTCACGGTGCGCAGCAAGGCCAAACCGAGTGGAAACGCGCGCGTCAAGCATTGACGCGCGCTGTCGAAATGCCTGAAACCCGCGTCGTTGCTGGCTTTCCACCTTGCGTGGGGGTAGGGGCGCTGGTATAAAAGCAGCACCCGCGAATGAGTGATCGCAGTCTGGTGATCACTGAATTCGGCGAACAGTTTCCACATGGCGGCCGTGCGCGCATCGCGTGCGGTTGCTTCCCTGTCGAATAAGCGGAACCCACCGCCAAAGGAGTTGTAGAGAATGAACAAGACCGAATTGATCGATGCCGTTGCTGAAGCCGCCGACCTGACCAAGGCCGAGTCCAGCCGCGCTGTCGATGCCGTCGTTGCTGCCGTCACCAAGGCGCTGAAGGACGGCGATGCGGTCACCCTGGTTGGCTTCGGTACCTTCCAGGTCCGCGACCGTGCTGCCCGCACCGGCCGCAACCCGAAGACCGGCGACACCATCAAGATCGCTGCTTCGAAGAATCCGTCGTTCAAGGCTGGTAAGGCCCTGAAGGATGCTGTAAACTAAGCGGCTCGCTGGGGTGCTTAGCTCAGCGGTAGAGCGTCTCCTTTACACGGAGAGGGTCGGGGGTTCGAAACCCTCAGCACCCACCACAGCACCGCAGTAAAAGTTAAGTGTGGAGCGGTAGTTCAGCTGGTTAGAATGCTGGCCTGTCACGCCGGAGGTCGCGGGTTCGAGTCCCGTCCGCTCCGCCACTTTCAAAGGCTTCCGGGCAACCGGGCGCCTTGTTTCAACCGGCCTCGGCCGGAAGAAACAGAAAGGTTTGCAGCAAACGTGGAGCGGTAGTTCAGCTGGTTAGAATGCTGGCCTGTCACGCCGGAGGTCGCGGGTTCGAGTCCCGTCCGCTCCGCCAGTTTCAAAGGCTTCCGGGCAACCGGGCGCCTTGTTTCAACCGGCCTCGGCCGGAAGAAACAGAAAGGTTTGCAGCAAACGTGGAGCGGTAGTTCAGCTGGTTAGAATGCTGGCCTGTCACGCCGGAGGTCGCGGGTTCGAGTCCCGTCCGCTCCGCCAGCAGAGTTTGAAGTGTCAACGAAGATGCCCGTCGGTCCTGGACCTGCGGGCATTTTGCTTTTTCGGGGTGCGTGCATGCCCCGATCTGCCGGGCGCGGTCCGGCGCTACCGTTCAAGCGAAGCGACGCGGTCGAGCACCGCTTCCACCGCCAGATGCCGCTGCACCGACGCCTGCAGGGCCGCCAGCCCCGGGAACGCATCGGCCTGCAGCGCGCGCGCGAACAGCGCCGGCAGCTGGTCCAGATCACGCAGCCACAGCCCCGCGCCTGCGGCCTGCAGGCGTGCGGCGTGGTCGAACTGGTCGTAATCCAGCGGAAATACCAGCGACGGCACGCCCGCGCGCAGCGCGTGGTACATCACGCCGGCGCCGCCGTGGTGCAGCACCCGGTCATAGCGGTGCAGGTGGCGCGCGTAATCGACGAAGGGCAGCCGGTGCAGGTTCGGCAACGGCGGCAGCGCGCTGCGCGTTTCATCCGCGTGCCCATCACTGACGTGGATCTGCCACTGCGGGTGCAGCGCCGCCAGCGTCGCCGCCGCCTCGGCCAGGCGCGGTTTGATCCAGTCCTGGTGGGTGCCGGCGGTGACCAGCAGATGCCGCGCTCCCTGCACGAATGGCGGCGGCGCATGGGGGCCGGGTGGGGTGTGCAGCATCGGCCCGATGAACTGCAGCGCCCGTGGCCAGGTGCGGGGGAATTCCAGTTCCGGCACGCCCAGTGCGAGGATGCAGTCATCTGAATAGACCCGCTCGCTGCCATCGGCGCGATAGATCGACGCCACCCCCAGCCGCTGCATGGCCGAGCGCTGCCACGCGTGTACGCCGCGCTTGAACACGCGGGTCAGCTGCCGGCCGCAGGCGTGTTGCAGTGCCTGCCAGCCATTGCGCGCGGGGCTGAGGCCGCCCAGGTACGGCGGCGGACCGTCACTGCAGTCCAGCACGCAGGGCGAGGGCAGGCTGGTCCACCAGCGGATGCCGAGCTCGGCTGCCAGCAGGCCTGCCGGTGGCAGGGTGAAATCAACAATGACCAGGTCCGGGCGCGCGTGCTGCCAGCGCTCCTGCAGCGCCTGCCGCATCTGTTCCATCAGGCGCAGCGCCTGGGTCAGCTGGGCGTGCAGCCGCAGCGGGTTGGCCTTGACCGGCGTGGGTGGGTTGGCGATCTGCCACAGCGCCGCTTCCTGGTCTGCCGACAGCAGCACGCCACCGTTGAGTCCGCTGGCGGAGATCGCGGTCTGCGCGCCCGGCGTACTCAGGACGGTCACCTCATGCTGCGGCTGCAGCTGGCGGGCGATGGCGAGGATCGGGTGCAGGTGGCCGCTGTAGGGCGGGGCGAGCAGTTCGATCTTCATGCCTGTTCCTGCTGCAGGCGCGCAGCTAGTTCGCGGGCGATGGCGAGCACCGCTGGCTGTTGCAGGTAGTCCATGTGGCCGCTGTCGATCCACTGCCGCGCGCCGCGCCAGCCCAGCCGCGAGACCCAGTCCTGCCGCCCGACCAGCACCTGCAGCTGCGCCACCCGCGGTGCACGGCGCGCCACCGGCCCGTAGGCCAGCACGCTGCAGCGCTGCGCCAGGGCCGGCGGCAGCTCCAGGTTGGCCAGCAGTTCCAGCCCGCAGCTGCCGGCCAGCAGCAGGGTGTGCGGCGCGGCCTGCAGCAGCTGGGCCAGCGCGGGGCCGTGGGCCGCTGCGAAGCCTGGGCGGCGCGAGCGCAGGTAATGGCGGGTGTTGTGCCAGCTGGCGGCCAGCAGGGCGGCCGGCTGGTGATCGGGCGTGGCGGCGTCGTAGGGGAAATTGCAGGGGTGCAGCACCCGCCCCGGCGCCAGCAGGGCCTTGCCGAAGGCGCGCTGCTGCGGACTCAGCGCGCAGCACGCCGGATCGCTCTGCCCGGTCAGGAAGGCCAGCTGCAGCCGCGTGCGGGTGCCTGGCATCGACTCAGCCCCCCTGGAAATCATCGTTGGCGCGCACCTGGTACAGCCGGGTACGCCAGCGGATGCGACGCACGCAGGCAGCGTGCAGCAGGTGCAGGGGCTGCAGCAGTTCGGCCAGCAGCGAGCCCAGCGGGCGATGCCGGGCGCGCCCACCGGCGCGGCGCTGCAGTTGCAACAGCAGGCAGGTGCGCAGCAGCACGACCAGCGCGGCCACGAGGGCCGGCAGTCCGATCGGCGGCACTGCGGCCAGTACCAGCAGCGCCCACAGCAGCAGCGGCGGAAGACCATGCAGTACGCCGATCAGCAGGCGCAGGCGTGGTGACTCATCGCGCAGCAGCAGCACGGCGAACAGCATCCAGCGGTGCATCTGCTGGCGATAGCGCTGCAGGGTGGGCACATGCGTCTGCACCTCCACCGGCGCGGTGGACTGGAACAGGCGAGCACCCTGCCGGCGCAGCGCGCGGGCCAGCGCCAGGTCATCGGCCAGCATCCGCAGCAACGGGGTGAATCCTCCCAGCGCGCGCAGTCGCTCGCTGCGCAGCGCGTAGCACATGCCGTTGATCGACAGCGGTGCCAGCCACGGCAGCAGGCCGAGGTAGGTCAGCACGGCATTGTTGTTGACGAACTGCGCCATCAAGCGCGCACCGGCGGCGCCGTCATCGCGGTAGCACGGCAGGGCGGTGACCAGATCGGCGTCGGCCGCGTCCAGTTCATCGACCAGCTGCGCCAGCGCCGCCGCTGACAGGCGCGCGTCGTCGTCCAGCACCAGCAGCAGCGGCTCGCGCACCTGCGGCAGCACGGCATCCAGCTTGAAGGTCTTCGGGTTGGTGCCCTCCGGCGCGGCCGGGCAGCGCAGGCGGGTGATGTGGTGGCCGGGATGCGCCGCGCACAGCGCTGCGGCGGTGGCCAGCCCGGTGCTGTCGGCGTCGTCCAGCAGCCAGTGGAAATGCGCGCCGGGCAGGGCCCGCAGGTTGTGCTGCAGCACCTGCGCCAGCAGCGGGTCGCCGCCGAGGATGGGCTGCAGGATGGCCACGCCGCTGCCGCCGTACCCGGCCGGTGCCAGCGGCCGGGGCGGGCGCTGGCCCAGGATGCGCAGCGCGCCGGCTGCCTTCAGGCCCATCAGCAGCAGGTACAGGGCCGCCAGCACCAGGCTGGCCAGCTGAACCCCGTTCAGGCTCAGGCCGCCCATTCCGCACGCTGCTCGTCGATGAAACGTTCGATACCGTCTTCCATCGACACCCGTGGCGGCCCCAGGTCGGCCAGCATGCGCTGCGGATTGAAGGTCTTTGAATAGGCGAAGGCGGCCACCCCGAAGCGGGTGATCGGCGGCTCGCTGCGCAGGCGCAGGGCGCGCCAACCGGCTTCGACCACGCTGGCGGCACGCAGGGCCAGAGCGGTCGGTACGCGGCGGTGCGGTGGTGGCAGCTGCAGGGCGGCCAGCAACCGCTGCAGCAGGGCATGCAGGTCCACCGGCTGCGCGCTGGTCAGGTTGTAGGCCGGCCGCAGCTGCGGCGCCTGGGCGGCGCGCAGCAGGTACTCCACCAGGGTGTCGATGTGGATCAGGTCCATCTGCGGCGGACCGCCGGGGCTGACCAGCAGCGGCACGCCGCCGCGACGCGCGGCCGCCAGCAGGCGCGGCAGCAGCACCGTATCGCCCGGGCCGAAGACGGCGCGCGGGCGCAGGATGCACGACGGGCCCTCGTAGCCGGCCAGCAGGCGTTCGGCGGCGGCCTTGCTGCGCGCGTATTCATTCAGGAAGGCGGGGCCGATCGGGCTGTCTTCGTCCAGATCGTACTGGTGCGCCTCGCGGTAGAACACGGCCGTGCTGGACACCAGCAACAGGCGCGGATGGCCGGCGCGGCGGCAGAAGTCGATTACTTGCGCGGTGGTGTCCACGTTCTGCTGCTGGAACTGCGCGGGGCTGCCCCAGGGGGTGACCCGCGCGGCGGCATGGACCACCACGTCAGGCCGGAACGCCAGCTCAAACGGCTGCGACAGGTCCAGCGCGGCGTAGTGGGGCAGGGGCAGCGGCCGGCGGGCGACACCCAGCGCCTCCACCCCGGGCACGTCGGCGAGGCGGCGCAGCAGAGCGCCCCCCACGAAGCCGGAGGCGCCGGTGACCAGGATGCGCATGGACGTATTCCTCCTTGTGCCGGTGACGCGCCGCAGCCGGGACGGGCCGCCCAGATGACCGCCCAGTATGCGCCGGCTGCCGCGCGTGCGGCCATCGCAGGCACGGCGTGGACAGTGCGCATGGGGCGCAGATCCTTGCCCTGCCTGCCTCCGCGCCGTTTTTGGTGCGGGCCGCGAAGCGGGTTACACTGCCGGGCTCGCCAATCAGGCCATGTGATTCCTCACCATGCTGCAGAAACTCCGCGACAAGACCTCAGGCTGGATCGTCACCGTGATCCTGGGGCTGCTGATGATTCCGTTCCTGTTCGTGATCGACAACAGCTACCTCGGTGGTGTCGGCGCACAGAACGTGGCCAAGGTTTCGGCACCGCCGACCTGGTGGCGCTCGGCGCCGTCGTGGTGGCCGGTGCGCATGCTGTGGCAGCACCACGAGATCAGCGCGCAGGATTTCCGTACCCGCTTCGAGCAGGAGCGCATGCGTGAGCGCCAGCAGCAGGGCGAGAACTTCGACCCGCGCGCGTTCGAGAGCACCGAGAACAAGCTGGCCGTGCTTGACCAGCTGGTCGACGAGCAGGTCGTGCGCCTGGTGGGCGAACAGGCCGGCGTGGTTGTCGGCGACGGTGCCGTGCGCGATTACATCCTGACCATCCCGGCCTTCCTCGGCAGCGATGGCAAGTTCAATGAAAACAACTACCGGCTGGCGCTGGGCGGTGGCAATCCGCCGCGTACCCCGGCGCAGTTCCAGGAAGAAGTGCGTGCCAGCCTGCAGCAGTCGGTGATCCCGGCCGGCCTGCAGAACTCCGGCTTCGTCACCCAGGCCGAGACCGAGCGCCTGCTGAAGCTGCTCGGCGAAACCCGTGACGTCGAGCTGGTCGCGCTGCCGGAAGTGCCGGCCGATACCGCGCCGGTCACCGATGCGCAGATCAAGCAGTGGTATGACAGCCACGGCAAGGATTTCCGCCAGGCCGAGTCGGTCACGCTGGAATACGTCGAGCTCAACGGCGCCAACCTGCCGGCGCCGGTGCCGGCCGATGAGGCGACCCTGCGCAAGCGCTACGAGGAAGAGAAGGCGAAGTTCGCGACCCCGGAACAGCGCCAGGCCTCGCACATCCTGATCACCGGCGACGGTGCCGAAGCCAAGGCCGCCAAGCTGGCGACCGAAGCCAAGGCGGCCGGTGCCGACTTTGCCGCACTGGCCAAGGCCAACTCGGAAGATCCGGGTTCCAAGGACCAGGGTGGTGACCTGGGCTGGGTCGAGCGTGGCGCGATGGTCAAGCCGTTCGAAGACGCGCTGTTCGCTGCCAAGGCGGGTGACGTGATCGGCCCGGTCAAGACCGACTTCGGCTACCACATCATCAAGGTCGCGGCCGTGCGCGGTGGCGAAGGCAAGTCGTTCGAGGAAGTGCGCGACACGCTGGCCGCCGAACAGCTGAAGGCCGACGGCGAGCGTGGCTTCAACGATCTGGCCGGCCGCCTGGTCGACGCCATCAACAAGAGCCCGAGCGACCTGGTTGCCGCGGCCAAGTCGGTGGACCTGCCGGTGCAGACCCTGGGCCCGATCACCCGTGCCACCGCCAGCGGCATCGCTGCTGACCCGGCGGTGCTGCGTTCGGCCTTCTCCGACGTGATGGTGCAGGACGGTACCTCCAGCGATCCGATCGCCCTGGGCGGCAGCACCAACCACAGTGTCGTGATCCGCGTGGCCGCGCACACCCCGGAACAGGCGCTGCCGCTGGACAAGGCCCGCGAGCAGGTCATCGCCGCGATCCGTGCCGACCGCCAGCGCCAGGCCAGCGACAAGGCCGCTGATGCCCTGCTGGCCAAGCTGAAGGGCGGTGCCAGCCTGCAGTCGCTGGTGGCCAGCGACAAGCTGCAGGTCAGCCCGATGCCGGGCCTGCCGCGCAGCCAGCCGGTGCCGACCCCGGAAATCAACCGCGCCATCTTCGGTGCGCCGGTGCCGGCCGAAGGCAAGCCGAGCTACGGCAAGGTTGACGTCAACGGTCACGCACTGGTCTTCGTGGTGAACAAGGTCACCCCGGGCAACATCAAGGAAGTGACGCCGGAACAGCAGAAGCAGCTGAAGGACCAGCTGAGCCAGATCGACGGCATGGCTGCGGCCAAGGCCTACATCGATGCGATGCGCAAGAAGTTCCTGGTGCAGACCACCGAAGCGAACCTGTAAGCCACACGGCGAGCAGGACGAAAAAGGCCCGGCAATGCCGGGCCTTTTTTGTTGGCGCGTCCGCTGTATGTAGAGTCGAGCTTGCTCGACTGCTTTTGTAGAGTCGAGCTTGCTCGACTGGACATGCAGAAGCAGTCGAGCAAGCTCGACTCTACGGAGAGCGGAAGAGCAGTCGAGCAAGCTCGACTCTACGGAGAGCGGAAGAGCGGTCGAGCAGGCTCGACCTCTACAGACAGCGGAGCGCCGCGATCAGTCTTCGATGCGCAGCACGGCGCCGGGCTTCAGTACGGCGCTGCCGCTCAGGCCGTTCAACGACAGCAGTGCCTTGACCGGCATGCCGTAGCGGCGGGCGATGGTCCACGCCGATTCGCCATTGCGCACGGTGTGGCGGCGGTTGCGCGGGCGGTCAGCGGCGCTGGCCACGACCTTGGCGACCTGAGGGGCCGGCTGCAGGCTTGCAGTGGCGGTGGCCGCGCCCGCGGCGGTGGCCACCGAGGCAATATCGGACACCGGCGCGGAGGCCGCGGCGACCGGGGCCAGCACGCGGGTGGTGCCTGACGGGCGGCTGCTGCCGGCCAGGGCCGGGTTCAGGCGGGCAATGCGGTTCGGGTCCAGCGCACGCTGCGCGGCCCACTGCTGCACGCTGGTGCCCGCTGGCAGGGTGTGGCCCTTCAGTACGGGCACGGTACGGTCCAGCGAGGCCATCACGCCGGGTTCGTCTTCGGCATCCTCCAGCACGCAGGCCAGGGCATGCAGCTTTTCGACGTAGGCATGGGTGACCGGCGACAGGCCGGGCAGGGCGGCCGGCTTGGCGTTCTGGGCGTTCATCCCCGCCTTGCGCATCGACTGCAGCACGCGGTACTCGCCGGCGTTGTAGGCCATGGTCGCCAGGCGCCAATCGCCGCCGAACATGCCGTGCAGGGTCTTCAGGTAGCGCACCGCGGCCTGGGTGGAATCGACCGCCGAGAGGCGGCCGTCGTAGCCGTTGGCCATCGGCACGCGGTGGTTGCGCGCGGTGGTGGCGATGAACTGCCACAGGCCGGTCGGGCCGCTGCCGTTGCGGGCGTTGGGGCGGTAGCCGCTCTCCACGAACGGGATGAGCGCGAATTCGGTGGGCAGGCTGGCCTTGCGCAGTTCTTCGACCACATAGCCGAACAGCACCAGCGCATCGTCATCCTGGTTGGCCAGGCGTGAGGGGGCGTGGGCAAACTGCTTCTGCCAGCGCGGGCTGGTTGCGTCAGCGTCACAGGTCGGTTCGGCCAGGCCCTCGCGGAAGCTGGCGAAGATCTCCTGGCCGTTGCGGACCGACGCGGCCGGCAGCAGGGCCGGGTCCATCGGCACGGCCGACGCGGCGGTCAGGTTCTGGCTGATGCCGGCACCCAGCGACTGCGCGCCCGCGTTTCCGGCCAGCCCCAGGACAAGGCCCAGGGCCAGCGGCAGACTTCGGCGCATCATGCGCGGAAGCCGTCTTTCCAGTGCCGGAGACCGGCCATGACATCGACGTCGTCAACGACATCGCGCCCCAGGTGCGCCGACACCGCCGCGCGGATCGGCGCGGTGTGCACACGCAGGAACGGATTGCAGTCCAGTTCGTTGGCCAGGGTTACCGGCAGGGTGGAACGGTCATCGCGGCGCATGGCCAAAGCCTCCTCTTGGCGCTGCCACAGGGCAGCGTTGGCGGGGTCGACATGCCGCGCGAAGACGGCATTTGACACGGTGTACTCATGGGCGCAACAAAGCAGCAGTTGCACGGGCAAGGTACCCAGCTTGCGCATCGACGCCAGCAGCTGGGACGGCGTACCTTCGAACAGGCGTCCACAGCCCAGGCTGAACAACGAATCTCCGCTGAAAAGATGTTCAGCGGTGTGAAACGCGATGTGGCTGCGGGTATGCCCGGGCACGGATAGTACGTGGAACATCCGGCCCAGTGCCTGAACGCGTTCACCTTCGCCCACCCGCTCGGTGGCCGTCGGGATCCGCTCCTCGACCGGAGCGATGACCCGTGCGCTGGGAAAACGCGCCTGCAGCGCGGGTACGCCGCCGATGTGGTCGTCGTGGTGGTGGGTCAGCAGGATGGTGTCCACGCGCAGGCCTTGGTCGGCCAGGGCCAGCACGGGCGCGGCATCGCCGGGGTCGACGACCACGGCGGCGCCATCGTCGGCGATCAGCATCCAGATGTAGTTATCCGCAAATGCGGGCAGGGCAGTCAGTCGCATAGAATTGGACCATGCCCCTGCTGCAGAGCCACCGTCAAGCGAGCCTGGTGCCGTGGTTCGACAGCGAGCCGGCGGCGGCCCTGCGCGTGCTCGAGCGCCAGCTGCTGCTGCCACGGCTGGCCACCCTGCCGTCCCAGCCCTGGCTGTGGATCGCCCCCACGGCATCCTGGCTGGAGGATGCGCAGCTGGGCGGCCGCGGCCTGCGCCTGTACCGCGACGGCACCGGCTATGCCGGTGATACCCGCTGCGCGCTGCCGCTGCCGCTGGCCAACGAGAGCGTCAACGCCATCGTGCTGCAGCACGTGACCGCCGCCGATGCCGATTACCTGCTGGATGAGTGCTCGCGCGTGCTGATGCCCGGCGGCCAGCTGTGGCTGAGCAGCCTCAACCCGTTCAGCCCGTACCGCACCCGCTGGCGCCAGCATGGGCTGGTGGTGCGCACGCCGCAGCGGCTGCGCCTGCTGCTGGCCCGCCATGGGCTGGAATGCGATGACACCCGCTACCTGGGGCCGCTGTGGCAGGGGGCTGGCAGCCGCCGTCGCGCGGGCTGGGCGCCGCTGCGCGCGGCCTGCCTGTTCCATGCCGAAAAACGTACGCTGGCCCTGCCCGGGCCGACCCCGCTGCCGGTGCGCTGGCACGGCACCGTTGCTACCTGATCTGGAGTTGTATTGAAAACCATTGAAATCCACACCGACGGTTCCTGCCTCGGCAATCCCGGCCCCGGTGGCTGGGCCGCTCTGCTGCGCTACAAGGGCCACGAGCGCGAACTGAGCGGGGGCGAAGCGCACACCACCAACAACCGGATGGAACTGATGGCGGCCATTTCCGGGCTGGAGACGCTGACCGAGCCGTGCGACATCGTGCTCTACACCGATTCGCAGTACGTGCGGCAGGGCCTGACCCAGTGGATGCCGGGCTGGATCCGCAAGAACTGGAAGACGGCCGGCGGCGACCCGGTGAAGAACCGCGAGCTGTGGGAGCGCCTGCATGCGGCCACGCTGCGGCACCAGATCGACTGGCGCTGGGTGAAGGGCCACTCCGGCGACCCGGACAATGAGCGGGTCGACACCCTGGCGCGCAATGCCGCGATCCAGATCCGCGACGGCAGCCCGGTAAACTGAGCCCATGCGTCAGATCATCCTCGATACCGAAACCACCGGCCTGGAATGGAAGAAGGGCAACCGCATCGTTGAAATCGGCTGCGTGGAGCTGTTCAAGCGCCGCCCGACCAACAACAACTACCACCAGTACATCAGGCCCGACGTCGACTTCGAGCAGGGCGCGCAGGAAGTCACCGGGCTGAGCCTGGATTTCCTGGCCGACAAGCCCGAGTTCGCGCAGATCGCCGATGAGTTCCTGGCGTTCATCGATGGCGCCGAGCTGATCATCCACAACGCGGCGTTCGACCTGGGCTTCCTGGATTACGAGCTGTCCCTGCTGGGGCCGCAGTACGGCAAGATCACCGACCGCTGCACGGTGATCGATACCCTGGCGATGGCGCGCGAGCGCTTCCCCGGCCAGCGCAATTCGCTGGACGCCCTGTGCCGGCGCCTGGGCGTGGACAACTCGCACCGTGCGCTGCACGGCGGCCTGCTCGATGCGCAGATCCTGGGCGATGTCTACATCGCGCTGACCTCGGGGCAGGAAGAGATCGGCTTCGGCCTGGAAGACGACAGCGGGGCCGACGGTGCCACGCTGCTGGCCTTCGATACCAGCACGCTGCTGCCGCGCCCGCGCGTGGTGGCCACGGCATCGGAGCTGGAGGCGCACACCGCGCGCCTGGAGCGCCTGCGCAAGAAGGCTGGCCACGCATTGTGGGATGGCCCGAAGGTGGAAGAGGCTGCAAGCGCGTAAGTGGTCGGGGGGGGCCGGGCATGGACCGGCATCCACGACGCGTCATCCACGCATGGCGTGGATCTACCGGTTAATGGCAGCGCACCAGGATCACCGTGATGTTGTCCGACCCGCCGCCGTCGAGGGCCGAGGCCACCAGGCTGTCCACGCATTCCTGGGCGCTGGCATCGTCGTAGGCCAGGGTACGGGCGATGTCGCGGTCGTCGACGTCTTCGGTCAGGCCGTCGCTGCACAGCAGCAGCTGCATGCCCGGGCGCAGTTCGCCGCTGGTGGTGGCCACGTTCAGATGGTTCGGGTCGGTCACGCCCAGGGCCTGGGTGACCACGTTGCGGTGCGGGTGGGCGCGCGCCTGTTCGGCGGTCAGGTTGCCCTGCGCCACCAGTTCCTGCACCACGCTGTGGTCCTGGCTGAGCTGGGCCAGCTGGCCGTCGCGCCACAGGTAGGCGCGGCTGTCGCCCACCCAGGCCACTTCATAACGGTTGCCCTGCACGCGTGCGGCGACCACGGTGGTGCCCATCGGCAGGGTGTCGTTGCGCCGCCGCGACGCACGGATGATCTCTTCGTCGGCGGTGCGGATGGCGTGCGCCAGCGGCGCGCCGCGGCGGATCTCGCGGACGATGGTCTCGCGTGCCAGGGCGCTGGCCACCTCACCGCAGGCGTGCCCGCCCATGCCGTCGGCCACCAGCCACAGGGCCAGCTCGCTGTCACCGTAATAGGTGTCCTCGTTGAGCTCGCGGCGCAGGCCAGGGTGGGTGAGGTGTCCGAATTCAATCATGGTGGTTGCTGGGCGGGGTCATGCCGGGGAGAACGGCATCATCACGGCCAAGCGGACATCCGGCAAGGCGTTCAGTCAGAAAATTTTCACATGATGGGCCGCAATGGCTTGTGGTCTGCCGCGCTTCCTCGTATGATGCGCGTCCCCGGTTCGCCGGGGAACACCTGGAGAGGTGGCAGAGCGGTTGAATGTACCTGACTCGAAATCAGGCAGGCGTTTATAGCGCCTCGGGGGTTCGAATCCCCCCCTCTCCGCCAGATTAAAAAAGAAGGGCTGCCGAAAGGCAGCCCTTCTTTTTTAATCTGGCGCGGGACGCGAAACGCGCTTTGCGCGCTTCGCCCCATGCATTGCTGCGCAACGCATGGGCCCCTCCCTTTGCCTGCCTCTCCCCGCCCCTGTCGGGGCAGCCCCTCAACAGAGGGGCTTGTTCCACCCGATGTCTTGCTGGAACGGGTGCATTGCGTGGATGCCGTTCGCACACTGCGGGTTACCATGTACGCATCACCTGCTGGAGCGCTGCCATGACCGCTGAAATCCTTGTGCCTGTTTCCTTTGGCGAGCTGCTCGACAAGATCTCGATCCTGCAGATCAAGTCCGAGCGCATCAGCGATGAAGGCAAGCTGGCCAACGTGCGCCGCGAGCTGTCCGCGCTGGATACCACCTGGATGGGTCACCCGGCGGCGGTGAAGGACATCGCCAAGCTGCGTGCCGATCTGAAGGCGGTCAACGAGCAGCTGTGGGACATCGAGGACGAGGTCCGCCTGAAAGAGAAGGCCCAGGCCTTCGACCAGGCGTTCGTCGACCTGGCCCGCAGCGTCTACCTGCGCAATGACGAGCGCGCGCGCATCAAGAAGGCGATCAACCTGGCGCTGGGCTCGGCGTACGTGGAAGAGAAGTCCTACAAGTAATCCCACGCCCTGCGTGGAGGGTGCGGGCCATGGGCGGCCCGCACCGGTCGCTCAGCCGAGGTGATCGGCCACGTAGCGTTCGAAGGCGGCGATGCCGTCTTCGACGGTGATCAGTTCCATCACATCGTCGAACTCGATCTTGGTGCCCCACTTGAGATCGGCGGCGGTCTTGCCCAGGTACTTGCGCGCGGCATCGTCGTAACGGTCCACGCAGTAGCGCCGGTCGGAATAGGGGCCGCTGCGGTGCGGGTTGCTGGCCGCATGCAGGCCCAGCACCTTGGCGCCCATCGCGTTGGCGATATGCATCGGGCCCGAATCAGGCGTCATCACCAGATTGGCGCGGGCCAGCAGGGCCGGCAGCTGCTTCAGCGTATCCCTGCCCACCAGGTCCAGCGCCGGCGTCGTCAGCTGGGTGAGGATGGCATCGGCCATGCTGCGCTCCAGTTCGCTGCGGCCGCCACACAGCACCACCTGCCAGCCACGCGCGCTGGCATGGTTGGCCACGGCGGCATAGCGGTCGGCGTACCAGTTGCGCATGACGTGGCTGGAGCACGGCGAGATCATCAGCACCGGGCGGCCATCATCGGCCCACTGCGCTGCCGCCCATTCGTAGGCCGACGGCGGAATGGCCAGATCCCAGCTCACTTCGGTCTGGCGCAGGCCCAGCGGTTCGCAGAAGCTGCCGATGGCATCGAGCACGTGGATGCCCGGGCGATCGGGAATGCGTTCGTTGATGAACAGTCCGTGCAGGTCCTTGGAACGGCTGCGGTCGTAGCCGATGCGGCGCTCGGCCGGAATGAAGGCCGACAGCAGGTTCGCGCGGAAAGCGACCTGCATCTGCAGCAGCGCTTCGAAGCGGCCCGGCGGCAGCTGCGTGCGCAGCTCCTTGACCCCGGCCATGCCGGTCTTCTTGTCGTATGGGTGGAACACCACGCCAGGCAGGCCATCCAGCAGCTTGTGGCCAACCTTGTCGATGATCCAGTGGATCGGCGTGTCCGGGCGCGCGGCCTGCAGGGTGCGCACCAGGGGAACAACGTGGGTGACATCCCCCAGAGCAGACAGGCGCAGGAGGCACAAGGATGAGGACGCTGATGCCATGTGTTGTTAGACTCAATGGAATGGTCGTATTTGACGCCAATGAAGCGCTGACGCCATGCCGCGAGGGTCGCGGCATCGGGGCCATTCTGTTCGACCGCGAGCGGCTGCGGCAAGCCGACGTCGGCCTGTTCTCGCCCCAGCACTGGGGCAGCAAGGCCCGGCCGGTGGGTGAAGGCGGGCGGGGCAGTGCCTGGTTCGTCGATGCCTCCTTTGGTCCCGGGGTGCTGCGCCACTACCTGCGCGGCGGCCTGGCAGCCAAGCTCAGCCGGGACCAGTACATCTGGCGCGGCGCCGACCGTACCCGTAGTTTTGCCGAATTCCGGCTGATGCGCGCCCTGCGCGCGCAGAAGCTGCCGGTGCCCCGGCCAGTAGCGGCCTTCTACATGCGTGAAGGCATGCGCTACCGCGCGGCCATCCTGATGGAACGCATCGAAGGCGTGCGCTCGCTGGCCGACCGCGCGCTGGTGGCCGGCCGTGGCGCGCCATGGGAAGAGGCGGGCCGGCTGATCGCGCGCTTCCATCGCGCCGGCCTGGACCATGCCGACCTCAACGCCCACAACATCCTGTTCGATGGCAATGGCCACGGCTGGCTGATCGACTTCGACCGCGGGGTCATCCGCATCCCGGCCACGGCCTGGCGCGAGCGCAACCTCAAGCGCCTGCTGCGTTCGCTGGTCAAGCTGCGTGGCGAGCGCAGCGTGGAAGACGTGCAGAAGGACTACGCGCGGCTGCGTCGCGCCTATGACATGGCCTGGAACCGGGGCACCTGATGGACTGGTCGTTGCGTTTTCTCGGCGTCGGCAATGCGTCGGCGGTCGAGCTGGGTTCCCCCATGTCGGTCATCGAGCGTGATGGCCGCCCGTGGCTGACCATCGATTGCGGTGGCGAGGGCCTGACCGCCTTCAAGGCGCACTACGGGCACCTGCCGCAGGCGCTGTTCGTCACCCACGTGCACCTGGACCACGTGGCCGGCTTCGAGCGGCTGTTCGTGGATACCTTCTTCAACACGCACCGGCGCGGCAAAGTGCGCCTGTACGTGCCGGCCACCGTGGTGCCGCTGCTGCACAAGCGCGTGGGCGATTACCCCAACGTGCTGGCCGAAGGCGGCGCCAACTTCTGGGATGCCTTCCAGCTGGTCGTGGTGGGCGATGCGTTCTGGCATGAGGGCGTGCGCCTGGAAGTGTTCCCGGCACGCCACCACTGGCCGGAGACTGCCTATGGCCTGCGCCTGCAGGGCGCGTTGACCTGGAGCGGCGATACCCGGCCGATTCCGGAGATGCTGGCGCGCTTTGCCAACGACAACGAACTGATCGCCCACGACTGCGGACTGCATGGCAATCCTTCGCACACCGGCGTGGATGACCTGGAGCGCGAGTACAGCGCCGAGCTGCAGTCGCGGATGATGCTCTACCACTACGCCAGCGCGGCCGATGGCCAGGCGCTGGCTGCGCGTGGGCACCGCGTGGCGCAGCCGGGGCAGCGCGTGCCGCTGGCGACCCCGACGGCGCCGCACGTGCTGGCGCAGGATCCGCCGTGACGGCCATGGGCCAGTCCACCTGTCTGGAATGCATCAGAACGAGTGCCCGGTAGCGCCGGGCCATTCATGGCGAGGCGCGGGCGGGGCATCGCCCAAAAAGGCGGTGGCCCCGCCGGCTGACCTCGGCGCCCGCGTCGATCGATACCGTTGCTGCCTTCCGGCCCTGGCGGGATTTTCGACCTAGCGTCGCGAGGGGCCGACGGGGCCACCATAGAGACGTTGGCCGCCCAAGGGCGGCCGGTTCACGGATCAGGGGAAGCAGCGCGTCGCGCGCCGGAGACCACAGCCGGACTGCACATCGGCTGGCCGATGGCAGGCGCGCATTCTAGCGCAGGCGGGCAGGTGCGCGCCAGCGTCACGCGCGGTTTTCAGTCCCCGCGTTGCCACAGCAGGTGCAGGTCGCCGTCCACGAAGCCCAGGCCGACGCCCTGGGCCATGCGCAGTGGCGCGCCGGGCGTGCCTTCCTGCACCAGCGGCAACAGCAGCCCGCGCATGTTTTCCAGGCAGCTTTCCCAGTCCGGTCCGGTGAACGCGGTGGCGATTTCCAGTGGCGGATGGCTGGGGCGCCAGCACTCGTCGCATGGCCAGTCCGGGTCATTGGCATCGAAGCGCTCGCAGCCGACCAGTTCAAGGGTAAAGCTGGCCTCGTCGGCGGCCGCACCGTCCACCAGGTTGAAGCAGTAGCTGCGCAGCGATGCCGGGCGTGGTTCGCGCAACGTTGCAGCCAGCCACGTCGTCAGATCCTCTTCAACGCTCATGCAGCACCCCGGACCAAAGCGCCATCATGGCATGGCCGCTCCGCCTGAACCCTGTGTAATCACGGTGCGTGCAGCACGGCCCCGCGCATCCGGCGTTGCTAGAATGCGGCCGCAGGAGAAACGACCTCCCCCGCATCGGGAATCAATGACCAGGACGGCCTGGCCCTACCAAGAGGAGGGCCGTCATGGCCTGGATCTATCTGTTGTTTGCCGGCCTGCTTGAAATTGTCTGGGCCGTGGCGATGAAGCAGTCCGAGGGCTTCACCCGTCTTGCTCCCAGCGTGATCACCCTTGTCGGCATGATCGCCAGCTTCTGGCTGCTGGCCGTGGCCATGCGCACGCTGCCACTGGGTACCGCCTACACGATCTGGACGGGCATCGGCGCGGTCGGTGCCTTCGTGGTCGGCATCGTGTTCCTCGGCGAGCAGGTCAGCGCGATGCGCATCGGTGCGGCCGTGCTGATTGTTTCCGGCCTGGTGCTGATGAAGCTCTCCAGTAGTTGAAGCTGCGGCGGTCAGGCGGAAATGCCTGCCAGTGCCGCATACATCACCACTACGTTGACCAGGAAGAAGTAGACGCCGCCGATGAGGGTGTAGCGCAGCACGGTCAGCAGCTTGTTGCCGCCATAGACGCGCTGCTGCATCCACAGCAGGTAGACCGGCACCGACAGCCACAGCAGCGCAAGCAGCCATGGGCTGAGCGTGGCGAACAGGGGCGAGGCCAGCGCGTTGCTGATGCTGGCGACCAGGAAGGTCGCCAGCACCACCATCATCAGCCAGCAGTGGCTGTACAGCGCCACCACCAGGTGTTCGAGGTAGCCCATCAGGCGCGGGATGTAGGCGATGCGCAGGACCAGCGCGAACACCGGCATCAGGAAGAACAGCGCACCGGGCAGGGCGGTGAGGATCGCCTGCATGTACAGATCGGTCTTGCCGCCCATGCGCTGGATGTTGGCGTTGCCGTTCTGCAGGCGCCGGTTGAGCCAGTTGTTGGCGAACTGCGGCAGGCCGGCCAGCACGATGGGGTTGCTGTCTGCATCCCAGGGCTTGCCGTTGATGCTGTAGTTGAAGAACGTGCCAGGGTCATCGCCGACCGTGGGTGCGGTGGCGTCAGCGGGCGTGCCGAGTTCGGCCTTGCGCTGCGCCGCCGCTGCATTGACGGCAGCCCTGGCAATGGCCAGGCCGGGGTTGCCGGCATTGGCCGTGCCGGCCTGCTGGTCGATCAGTGCCATCTGCTGCGCGCGCACCGCCTCGACCTGCTCGGCGGTGGTGGCTTTGCCGAACAGCGAATTGCCGCTGGCACCCACGTTGAAATCGTCAACGTGCACGAACATCTTGCCGATGAAGAACGTGAACAGCGTGAGGATGACGAACAGCCGCAACGGCTGCACGTAGCCCACCCGGCGGCCCTTGAGATAGTTCAGTGCAATGCGGCCGGGCACCCACAGGTCGCGCAGCGTGCGGAAGATGCGCCCGTCCAGGTGCCAGAACGATTCGAAGACTTCCTCGATGGCGTGGCCGACATGCTTGAGCGGGTTGTGCGCGGACTGCCCGCACTGGTGGCAGTAGTGGCCATGCAGGGCGGTGTCGCAGTTCTCGCAGGTGCCATGTGCCGGGGAACCGGCGTCGGGCAGGGCGGCGTGCACGCTTTCGGTCGAGTTCATCGGGCGAAGGGCCGGGTATTGGTTGAAGGCGCCTACGATAGCGATTTTTCAGGTTTCGTTCAGCTTTTGGGTCAGGGGTGTTTATGGGTGTGCGGGCGCGGCGTGGCGCGCCATCCACGCATGGCGTGGATCTACTGCCTTCGGGGGAGAGGCAGGCAAAGGGAGGGGCCCATTCGTTGCGCAGCAACGCATGGGGCGAAGCGCGCGCAGCGCACTTCGCGTCCCGCGCCAGATAAACAGGAAAAGCGCCTGCCAGATGAGGGGCATCGGACGGCGTGCCATCCACGCATGGCGTGGATCTACTGATCTGTCTGGAGGCACAAGCCCCTCTGTTGAGGGGCTGCCCCGACAGGGGCGGGGAGAGGCAGGCAAAGGGAGGGGCCCATTCGTTGCGCAGCAACGCATGGGGCGAAGCGCGCGCAGCGCACTTCGCGTCCCGCGCCAGATAAATAAAAAAGGCCGCCCGAAGGGCAGCCTTTTTTATTTATCTGGCGGAGAGAGGGGGATTGTCGGGTGCATCCATGCACCCGATCCCGATGCGCGTTGCGCCTCGGGACCAGCCTGCGGCTGTCCGGTTCTGCTCCTGCAGAACCGTCGAACCCCAGCGGGGCTTCTCACCACCCATCCCATCCGCCAGACAAACGCAAAAGGGCCACCCTATGGGCGGCCCTTTTGCGTTTGTCTGGCGGAGAGAGGGGGATCGGATCAACCCGACCCTAACCCTTTGACCCTGCAGCAGATCGCAAACCGGACGTGTGTCCTGTGTTGTGTCCCATGATTGTAACCGGACTAAACAGATTCCGGCTTGTCGTCATGGCTGGCTGGGGCATGACCGTTCTACGTTGAGGGATTGGTTGTAGGCGATGCACCTTAGGCATTACTCTCGGGAGGTATAAGAAGCAGCCAAAGGTAAAGCCGAAGGCGTGGATGTGGTGTCTGATCTAGTCGAGCAAAGCTGCGCCTCTGGCGGAGCTGATTCCGTCAAATGCTTTACTTCAAGGAGTTGATATGGCAGATGAGAAGCCGAAAGCGATCGTGTTGGGGGTCCTCGATGAAGATGATAAGCCTGTTGGTGCCATTGCAGTGACCAACGACGATCGCTTGGACGTTGAAGCAGTATTGGGCGATTTCCAAGACTGTTTGGATGAAATCTCAGAAGCGTTTGACATCAACGACGATTCTGCTGTCGTCACTGATGTGGCCGAAGCGTGGCTCGAGTCTGAATTTGAAGCATTCGATCCAGTGAGTTGCTTCTACGATCCGAGCACTGGAACGTCGGTTAGAAAGCTCGTGAAGTATGTGGCCGGTCGACTAGACGCTAAGACAGTAGGGCATATCCGCTTTGAAGTCGGCGGCGTCAGCGAAATGAGGGTTCGATTGGAAGATGTTCTTCCTCTGACCCCTAAATCCGCGCCGGCGAGGCGTAGTCCTAAGCCCTTTTAGTTGATCTTGCGATTCTTGGCTTGTGGCTCCCCTTTGACCAGTTTCACGGACGGCTTAAGACTGCCGGGAACATTGGCGATGTTTTGATCCTTCCAGCGCGTCCTATACTGCGGTGCTGAGCGATGATGGTTGGCTTGCCAATGTTGAATGCAGAGTTCTGTGGCAACATCGGCTTCTTCTTTGGCCAGGGCTGCTGGGAGTCTGCTTAGGGCCGCGAGAAATGCGCTGTTCCAAAAATCTTCAATATTCATATGCGAGATTCTTTTGAAATGTTGTAGGTTTCTATCAAAGCGCGAGAAGGTGTCAAGCGGAGATGCGACGCCCTCGTCCCAGTTGTTCCGAAATAGGTCATAAAAAAGCCAAGGTCCCCTCCGAGCGTGGGACCTTGGCTTTTCAGTTGAAAGAAGGTTGGGATTTGGGGCCGTTGTCCGGTTGTACGCAGATGGCTAGATATCCGAAATCTGCGTTACGCGGTGCTACTCAATCAACCTGGCATACATGACGAAGAGAAACATAGGCAGTCCGCTCAGGACAGCGAAGACCCCCACCGCGCCAATCAGGGTCAGCAGTGTCATGACCCACCACTGCCACCAAGCGAAGCCCTTGTCCCGGGCCTGAGCCACTCGAGCTTCGGCCGGGTAGAGGTGTCCTACCTTCCGTGTTCCTCGCCGGGCCATAAGCGGCCCGACGACGAACCCGAAAGGTCCCAGGAAGAGCAAGGTTCCCGAATACCACCAGAAAAATCTGTCGCGGGGTGTCAGCAACTTCCGCCGGGTGGGTTTGCCCTGGTCAAGCAGGGGAGGGGGCGCGCTCATTTGGCGTAGGCCCTCCAGCTCCCTGACTCCTTCGCATACCTAAGGTTCTTGCTGACCGGAATGGGCACCTGACGGCCGCCGATATCGATGGAGACTTTCCCCTTGGTGTCGCAGCGGTAGCCCTCCACGTCTTGGGCCTCGACGCATCCGGTCAGTTCGAAGTCGCGGATGTCGCCAACCCGTCCAGCCCCGCTTTCCTCCAGAAGGGTGGCGAGTGCCCTTTCGGCCTCGTTAGTAGACGGCGGGCCGCCGCAAGCAGAGAGGGTCAGTGCAACGGCCAAGCCGGCCAGGGGAAACCTTGCGTTCATGGGTCAATCCTTGAGGATGATGATGGGGCGGCGGTAGGCCGCCCCGGACGGGTAGAGAAAGAGAGGGCTTACCGGTCTCGATTGCCTTCCGGCTTGAACCCCGCAATCCACATCCGACTGTCCTTGAACGGGGTCAGCATCCCCGACGCGCCCGGGTGCAGGTCAGCGGTCTGGATGAATCCAGAAACCCACGCCACCCTCAGGGCCACGTCGACCGCCTTGTCCGAAACGCCAGGGCGGCTGACGTTGACGACAAACGGTTGGGCGGGCGGGTTAGGACCGGTAGACCGGCTGGCCCCGGTATTGGCCTTGTTGGACGGCACCCGAACGCCGGTGAGGCTGTCGCGGCCTTTCCAGAGCGCCGCCGTGTTGAGCTCAGCCATGTCGCCCAGGTCGTCGGTCTCCGTCAGGGCTGCATTGGCGCAGGTCTGGAAGACCTCCGTCGTAGACGAGGTGGCGCTGGTCCAGATTTTTGCCTCGACGGTCCAGCAAGGCAGGGACGCCCCCCATTCCTGGAACGTCAACGCCACGCGGGGCCAGTCCAGCCGGCCTTGTTGTGCGAGCTGGTGGTTATCGGATTTGAACAGCCCCCGGATCTTTCCGGCCCCGCTGACCGGGGTGTAGATCGCTTCATTGCCGGCAGACTGAGTTCCGCTGGCCCCGGTGGGCTTCACTCCAATCATCTGGCCGCCAGCATCTTTCAGGCTCTTGCCCAGCTGTCGAAAGAAGCCCGGCTTCTCTGACTCCGGGTTGGACTGGCTGGCTTCTTGGGCGGAAGCGACGTGGGCACTCAACAGCAGCGTGGCCGCCAAGGCGGTGGCCATCCTTGTCTGGTTCTTCTTCATGAAAACCCCTGTGGTTGGTCGGGAGAGTGCTACATTTCATGAAGAGTCTGCCATGCAACGAGGGACCGCGTCATGCTGTCTACCCAAGTTTTCAACATCCGTTCACTTGCCCAGCACCTCCGCCCGCTCTTTGTTCGCCGCCCGCCTCAAGCAGGCCAGGGAGCTGCGCGGCATCGCCAGCCAGCGAGCGCTGGGGGTTCTGATGGGGCTTGATAAGAAGCTGGCCAGTAGCCGGGTTAACAGATACGAGACCGAGGTCAGTGGTATTGACCTGGATGGACTGGGGAAGCTGGCCGACGTGCTGGGCTTGCCGATGGCTTATTTGGTTGCCGAAGATGAGGTCATTGCGGACGCCATTTTGGCTCTGTCCCGGATGAGCCGTAAGGAGCGAGTGCGCGCCCTGCGAGCACTGATTGAAGCGCCCGCTCCGTCAACCCAAGACTGACCTAGAGGCGCAAGAAGCTGTCTAGCCACGACCAACATGGTTCACGGGAGCGGCCAAGACGCGCCTTCTCATGAACCATGTTGAATGCGCTATCGTGAGGCCATGAATCCTTTAATATCAATAATTTGTAGTGAATTTTTGGCTTTGAAATGGTGTAGCTCTATCTAGATACTGTCGTTGAGGATGAGAAAAACTTCCAGCATCGATCTCCGAGCGGCAAGTTATGACACTTATCCAGTCCATCCTCGATTTCTTTGAACGCATGGCCTCCCAGACGGACCCGGTCTTTGCTGCCGCGTTGCTCCTCGTCGTAATGGCTCTTTCTCTGGTGGGGATGTCCCTTTACGTAGTCTTGGCCGCAATCAGGAAGCGGAAAGAATGAGCACCAAGTGGGGAAGCTTCCCGAAGGCGGCAGTGGACTCTGGAAAGTTGGCCTCCCTCACCGGGGCCAATGGGGAGGTGGGCACGCACATCGCCGCCCATAAGGTCTATTTGGCGCTCGCGCTAGAGGTGAACTTCCATACTCGCCAGGTCGAGATGGGGATGTCATTCCTGCAGGATCGCACCGCCCTTGCTAGGCCGATGTTGGGCAGAGCCTTGTCGGCCTTGGAGCAGGCTGGCGTGTTGCAAGTAGAGCGTGACGGCTATCGGAACCGCTACACGCAGCTTCTACACGCGCCGAACGCCTTTAGGCAGGTCCCGAGGTTTGTGACTAGCCAAGCGCTGAAGTTCAAGTTCAATAGAGGAGTGACTGTCTTGGCAGCTTGGAAGCTTCTGCCCGTCCTGCTCTTCTTGCGAGATGGCAAAACAGGTGACGCGCTGGCCATGCATGAGACGCTCCAGCGCTACTCACGCGTGCGACCCGAACATGTTAGTGCTGGGATCTCGCACTTGGTCGAGTGGGGGCTGGTTAGGCATCGTCCCACAGAGAGCAACCGAAACGGTCATCCAAGCTTCGTCTATCGACTGACGGGTGAGTTCGGAGGCGGGGCACCTGAGAGCGGTAGCTCGAACACTCCCGTGCTGAAGCCGAACACTGTCCCCTTCTGAAAATCGGATAGTAGTCGGAAGGAGGGCCGTGTCTGCGAGATGGCGTGCTCGTAGCGGCGCATAGAAGATTGCCATGAGTGAAGAGAGTGAAGACCATGGCCGCTGCTTTCGAACTGGGAGGGGGGATGTTCATCTACGTAGATGAGTCCGGCAGCTTCGTTCCTGCGACGAGGAACGACAGTTGGTGCGTCGTTGCGGGTTATGTCGTGCCGGAGGTGGCCAGGAAGCGGGTAGAGCAGTCGCTGGCACTGCTCAAACGGCGTTTGGGGCGCGGTATCCAAAATGAGGTCAAACTGAAAGACCTATCAGAAGCAAACCTGAGGCGCTTCCTGGGCGAGCTCGGTAAGCTCGAAGCAACGCTCTTCATCTCTGCGATTGACCTGGGCCATCAAGACCCCGAAGTGGTGGTGGCCCATCAAGCAAAGCAGGTCGAGAGCGTGAGAGCCAATCGTCCAAACATGCTCTACGAAGAGGGGCGTGCTTCCATCGATGATCTATCGGGCAGGTTGGAGCGCCTGTCTCCGCAGCTATACACCCAGATGGTGGCGCAAATCGACCTGCTGGATCAGGTCTTTCGGATGACTACGCTCTACTATGCCCAGCGCATTCCGGCCACGCTGAGCAGCTTCAAGTGGCGCATGGATGAAAAGAACTCGGCCCGCCCTCTGTTTGAGCAAACGCTAACCCACATGGCACCTGCCCTTATCCAGGCGAAATCTTTGAGGGAGCCTGGAATCCATGTGGAAGGGTTCGACTACTCCCACTTTCAGAAGCGTTTTAGAAATGCCCCCGAAGACATTCCAGCCTACCTGCAAGAGGCGGCTGGCCACACCATCAAGTCAGCGGTGAACTTGGGAGCTGTCATGCGGGATTCGAAGTTCGTCCGCTCGCATGATGTTCCTGGCGTGCAGGTGGCCGACCTATTGGCGTCTGCATGGCGTAGGGTCCTGAGAGGGGAGTTCGAAGACAACGACGGCATCGCGTGTCTTCTTGGGCGTCTGACAGTTCAACGGCAGACGCCGAACCCGTCCATCCATCTCATGTCATTGGGAGAAGAGCGGTTTGCGGAAGGGACGGCCTATCTCGCGGCCTTGAGTGCAAGACGGAGCGCCAGACCGATGGTCTACAAGAGTGCGGCCACTGGTCATACTCGCCACAAAGCGAAGCCTTGACATAGTTACGTGATGGAAGCCGTTGGGAACCTAGAGTTGAGTCGTCCCATCAAATCCTCCCATTCACGGTCAAACATGGAGGCTGCCGCGCCATCTTTACTGAGCTCGGCATCCTTTAAGAACTGAGGAAAGAGGTAGCCCTTGAATCGGTGGCTGGACTTTTCGGTAAAGATGCGCAGGCCATGCTCACTGATGGAGTCAACCACTTCTGGCAGCGCAGCGTAGCAGACAATGGAGAAGGGATACTGCTCCTGGAGGTCCCTATCCATCCCTCGTGCCTCCAGCTCCTTCTTCACGAGGCCGGTGAGCGCATCCACAGACTTATGGCTAAAGAGAATCCAGTCCTCCAGAGTCACTATCAGGGAGTAGATAGCTCCATCCGGCAGCCTGATGCCGGCACGCCCTGATGTTGCATCCAATATGTTGCGATAGTTCTGAACGACCGCCTTTGCCAGGCGCGCCAGTCCGGACTCCAGATCGCCGGGATCCGCCGCAAGCCTTGCTGGGACGGGAATGCGCATGGTCTTGCACTCCACAAAAAGACTTGTGGATGTGTCCCTAAGCAGCCAGTCGCTTCCGTGGTGCTGCATCTTGCCAACAAAATACGGTGCAGGACGCTCAGCTGTCGCCTTACCGGTTAGGTGGCTAAAGCAATCGCCTACTAGTTCCTCAAAGGCTTCGCCATACGCTTGGGCGAAGCCGTCTGCATCTGCTAAGTCATAGAAGAGCCCAGCCAGAAGGCGCTTACCTAATAAGGAAGGCCGTGGACATGTCAGGCGATCGGGAGCGTCAGAGCGAAGCTGGATCAGGGGCTTCACGACGATAGGATTCGGAGTGTAGTCCCAAGATGAGTCGTAACGAGCATCCAGAGCACAGCGGTTCCGCAGTAGCTTAGGCGTGCCGCTGATGGCGGCCACCCTTGCCGCCACCGCGGACGAGTCCAGCCCAAGCATAGCCAGTTGCGGCATCAGCGCCACTTCGTAGTTCCGCATAAACAGCGCCTGGGTAGCCCCAGCCAGGAGGAAGTAATCCTCAGCGGTCAGCCCTAGGGCATTAAATACAATGTTTGAAAGGCGGCCGCGCTTATAGAGCGACCAGTAACGGCCGAAGTAGGCAGCGCTAGAGCGATCGAAATGAGGCAACTGCTGGTGCCCGATTCGATGCATCGTTGTCCAGATGTCGAGGTCGCACTTTGCCTTGAACTCGCTGTAGCCTCGAATGGCATTGTGCAAGGTGCCGAGGTCAGTCCAGTTGCGTAACGACCGGCGCGCCCCTTTTGAAGGCCCCGCATGTTGTAGGATTTCTCTTACGTAGAGATCCAAGTAGAACTCAAAGACATACGGTCTGATCTGATCCGGCAGCCCTGGGCGAGAGTGGGAATATTCGATGGGCAGGCCATACCCATGGCCGATGTGCAGGCTGTAGGCCCAGATATGAACCATGGAGTCTCGCAGACCAAAGCTGGCAGCGATCTTTGCGAGTTGATCGTAGGTCACGTTGAGGCCTCTTCCGATGAGGAGGCCCATTATCAACCCTAAAGCAGGCCTGGCGGACGCCGCTGCCGACATGTCGCCCGGGCCCGCTTCTGCGCGAGGCTATCAAGGGTAGAACTTCCGGGGGTCGGACAACGCCCCCTTGAACTGCCCCGCTTGGTAGACCGGAAGTGCCACATCAGGGCGATACTTCTCCAGGACTGCGATCTGCTTCGTTCGTGCCTGCGCTGGCTTCTTGTGGAAATAGGCCTCGTGCAGCACAGGGACCCGCTTGCTGATGGAGTGGCCGGTGACCAGGGCAATGTCCTCGTCGGCCACCCCCATGTGATGCAGCTCCGTGGCAAGAGTATGCCGGAAAGCGTGGAACCCGACGCCTTTAGGAAAGCCGAGATCCTTCATGTATCGGCTGAACTGGTTGAGGACGCCTTGGCTGTAACGGGCGTTGGTGTCGCCATTGTCGCGTCGCACGCCGGCAGACAAGTGGGGGAAGAGGCGAGGATGGCCACAAGCTCGGATGTCCTCCACGAACGCCAGGAAACCAGCATCGAGCAGCGGTTGGGGAATGGGGAGCGTCCGAACGGCTGCTTTGCCTTTTAGGCTTTGGCGGCTCCGGTTCCTGTCTCTGTGGCTCAGGTCCGCGTCTACCGTCTTCTGGATCTTGATGCACCACACACCAGCCTCTTGGACGATGTCGTTCAACTTCAGCTGAGCGACTTCATTGATGCGCGCTCCCGTGTGGAGTCCAATCATCGGCACCCACCACCGGTGGGGCGCTTTCATGGCCCAGGGGATGAATGTGTTGGGGGCAAAGATGCGACGCAGATCTTCTTCGTCAAACAAACGCTCGGCCTTGTCGGGGTCAATGACCAGGTCCTTCTTCGCCTCTGGGAAAAAGTGCATGGGGGAGCCCACAATGGCTTTTGCCTTGTCCAGCCGGCCAAAGAAGGTGACCAGGAACCGTCGATGCTTTTCTACGGTGGCCGGTGCGGGCGGCTGGACGCGGAGCGCCTTCCCCTGAGCCACCGCCTGCTCATACGTGAAGTTCCGATACTGAGGGTCCGACTGGAGAAGAGGTGGAGCCCAACGCATCAGTTCCCAGAGTCGGTAGATATGCACATGGTCGACCCGCGACACGGGAATATCCCCACAGGCCATAAGGAGCATCTTCAGTGACCGCGCCGTGGCCTCGATGGTGTTGCGTGTCAGGCCCATGCGCTCGCGGTCAGCCAGGTAGTCCCGGATCTCGATAGACAGCAATCGGGCGGGTGCGGCGACGGGGAGAGGCTCAGGGTGGCGCGTGCCATTCTTTCCAAGGAGCGCTCGACGGGTCCGCTCGCAGGCGTCGTTGATGATCTCTTGAGCATGGATGGCTGCTTCTCGGCCAGTGACGATCATTTCACCGATGCGGACGCGGCCAATGCGCACGTTTGTCAGTTTGAGAGTGCCCGTCGGGTCTGCGAGGTAGGAGTTGAGGTGTTTCGAGGTGGGGGAGGTCACTGCGTTGCTTCCATCTGAAGGATGGAAGTACAGATACTGCGGGCCTAAAAATCGTCAACGAAAAATCGGCTTTTTATTCACGGCCTTAGGCATCGTCTGAGAGGTGCCATTTTGCAAGTCTGCCTAGCCAATCGTACCGCCCTAAAACACGGTGGCGTTTACATTAGAATCAATAACTTGCGCTGGTCAGGTCAGCCCATTTTCGGAGTCATTACCGTACTGTTTAACTTAAGTAAGCTAACAAATCCATTTTAAAGTATGAATGGTTGATAAATGGCCCGGCGTTCTTGTTAGGGTTTATTGCTGCTTTGAATATGCTTTGGCTGCCACCACGTGGTGGTAAGGAGAGACGGCATGGCAAAGAACGAGCAGACGAGCCCGAAAGCGGCGAAGGCCGCGAGTGGTGTTTTGCGTGACGATCGAACCGGCAGCAAGTCCAAGAC
Source organism: Stenotrophomonas sp. PFBMAA-4 (assembly GCF_030053215.1). Taxonomy (NCBI): domain Bacteria; kingdom Pseudomonadati; phylum Pseudomonadota; class Gammaproteobacteria; order Lysobacterales; family Lysobacteraceae; genus Stenotrophomonas; species Stenotrophomonas sp. PFBMAA-4. The sequence continues at coordinate 85,947 of NZ_JASGBW010000004.1, forward strand.
GGCGGCAGGCTCTGCCCTGAGCCAAGCCCCCGACAAGGGCAAGAAGACCAAGAAGTAGTTTTCATTGGCCGGTGCCGCGCGGTGCCGGCCTCTTTGAGGTGTTTTCCCAAGGAGCGAAGATGACAGGGAATAGTCCAGTAGCGCAGGGCTCGACTAGTTCAGCCGGCCCGGCGCTAGACGGCTACCAATGGCCCGAGGCAGTCCGTTTCATACCGTATTGGGGTGACCTTTACTGGGAGGGGGTAAACGGTCAACGGGTGCTCTTACTGGGTGAGTCGCACTACAGGCGAGAGGGGCTGAGCGATTCGCTCGAAGTGACCCGACCGTTCACTCAAGATCATTTCCGCGAGATGGCCACCCCGATCCGGAGCGGCCGGGACGGCCCCTTCTTTAGGGCGCTCGACCTGGTCCTCACTGGTCGACAGGACTTCCAACTCCAGGAAGCCGCCGAAGCGTGGAGGCGCGTGGCATTCTTGAACCTTTCCCAGGCGTTCGCGGGTTCGCAGGCAAGTCATCGGCCGCGGAATCAGGCTCTTCGCGACGGTGGCGATGTTCTGTGGGAGGAAATCCTGCCGGTGCTGAAGCCTAACGTCGTGCTTGTTCTGGGCCGGACAGCTTGGCGACTCTTCAGTCATGGTAAGCCCCAGCCGGGGTTAGAGCCCTTCTCAGCCAAGGATGTGAAACGAGGGGAGCGAAAGCGGCGCTACATTGAGTCCCGTGAAATCTGGTCGCTCGATTACCGGGGAGGCTCCGCGCTGATGACGTGGGTCTACCATCCATCATGGAACATAGACACGTGGCAGGATCGCGCGGGAGCGTTGGGTCACCTTGTGGCGCTTGCGAAAGAGAGCTGAGAACATCGGAGCACAGTGGGCAAGGGGTTGTTCAATGAGCGGGACTGAGGAACTCACCAAGGTTTTTAGGAAGACGGCGAGCAGCGGTAAGCTGGACTACGTCCCCGTCGTCGTGCTCAACGAGACGTCGAAGACGAAGCTTCACATCTTGGGATTCTTGATCCCTCACAGCGACCACACCGGGTTCAAGGTCAAGCTCGAGGGCTTCACAAAGACGAAGGGGGCATCTTGGGTAGAGGACAGGGAAAAGACCATCAATCTGACCGAGGTGTCCACGCTCAAGCTCTTCAAATACCTTCAGACTCATCTTCCGTTGACCGATCAGCCAGAGGCTGGTGAGTTCATCCTGATCAAGGTGGCGAACGGGGCCGCCGATCTTACCGGGCACGATCCCCAGTCCCTGGTTGGCGCGCTGACCAAAGTGCTTTCTCATTCGGATTTGGTCCAGCATCTGGCCAACACGGAGCTGACTCATGAGCTGACCACCGCGCTCCGGGGATCTATTCGTCTTAGTGAGATGCGCTCCGCAGTTGCTGAGCTGCGTTCCAGCCTGGGGCGCGGGGAGTCGGCTGAGCAGGTCTACCAGTCATGGTGCGAGAAACACTGCTGGGCCTTCGGCAATGCTTACGTGGTCCGGGACGAGGTGCGTGCAATCACCACTGGGGACAACATTGATCTGATGTTGCCTAACGTCATTGCGGGCTATCGAGATATCGTTGAGCTGAAGCGGCCCGACATGGAGGTGCTTCTGTATGACAAGGCCCACAAGAACCACTATTTTTCCGCCGAGGTATCGAAAGCCATCGGTCAATGCCACCGATACCTAGACATGCTTTACGAGTTTGCTGACAAAGGACTGCAGGACCACAAGGAGGTCGTGGCCTATCACCCGCGTGCCACGATCGTTATTGGTCGCTCCCATGACTGGAGCGATGAGCGGCAACGCGCGCTCCATGGGCTCAATCGGCGGATGAACGGTATCACCGTCATGACCTATGACCATCTACTGGCGCAAGGGGAGCGGTTGTTGGAAATGTTGTCCCCCGCAGCGGGGCCCGAGGCCGCGTCGGTTAACATCGTCGAACTTGACGACGACATTCCCTGGTAGGCCTTGCCAAGGTATAAAGAGATTTCCAACCCCCTCACGATGGAGGTTTAGATGAGCGTTTCAGTGCACAAGGATGCGCCCCACCTAAAGGTGTGCGAGGGGAATCCCGAGTCGGGCACGACCCCATACATCGCGTTCGAGGAATACTTGACCATTCCAGGGCTTGAGGACGCTGATATTCGCTTGGAGTTCGCTAACAAGCCTAGTCTTGAAGAGGTGGAGGAGCTGCGGCGCAGGCTGAAGAGTGCTGGACTGGTCTTTGTGGTCCAGCGGAGGCCCTAGCCCGCTCAAAGAGCGAAGTGGTCTGCCGTCGGCGTCCAATACAGTTCACTGCGTTTGCGTCGCAAGAGATTGCTGTCAAGGTCGCTTGGGGTAGGAGGGGTGGTGGATCATTTTGAGGGCGTAGTGCTGGACTTCCTGCGGGCAGACCGAAGGTTGTTCATCAATGCACAGTGTTGCATCCAGCTGAACCCTGGCAGCAATCCTGATACCAGTGGGCCTCACTGGTATTGCGACGCGGTGGCTGTGAGTGTTCGAGACCGAGCGGCTTACCTTTGCGAAATCTCTTATGCGGTCCGCTTGCCTGCATTATTGAACCGCCTGAAGAGCTGGGACCAGCATTGGCTTGGATTGAAGGGGGCGTTAGCCAGGGACTGTGGTATCCCTCTCGATTGGACGCTTCAGCCATGGCTATTCGTTCCCAATGACCGCGTGGATCGCTTGCGTTTGGATGCAAGTGCGCTATCACTGATGCCAGAGCCGCGGATAACGGCCTTGGAGGAGGTCCTCCCTTGGCGCTACCGATCTTGGGACCGTGGAGACTATCTGGATTCTGGTCGTGACTGACTTCAATCTTAAAGCGCCTAGCTTTGCTTTACTCCAAGCTCCCATGGGCTGTTGGAAATGTGGTTTACCTACCCTAGTCACTGCCATCTGGGTCCCCCGCCTCACAGAGTTCGATGAGGAAGGCGAACTGGAGATTGCCGATGCTGCCGTCCTGCAATATGTCGAGTCCTTGGACGCCTCCGTGGAGACGTTCGTCGTCCAGTCCGCGCCACTCCTGCGCATCGGACGGTCGCAGACTGCCGGCGTCAACTATTGGGCCAACCATTGTTCTCACTGTGACGCCCTTCAAGGGGACCACTTCGTGATGGGCGTAGATGGCCCGTTCTTTTTCCAGTCCCAAGAAGAGCTGGCTTCGTTGGCGGTTCGCCAGGGTGGCAGCACTCTCACGGCGTTTGCCGGTTACTCGGAGTCGGGATGGATGAGCTGGGTCTCTCGAATGTTTGGAGAGAGCCAGTGAAAGCTTGGGCTTGGGTTCTTGCAACGGGTGGCGATTTTGCATCTGTGCGACCGTTTCCCCTCAGTGCAGAGTAAAGATGATGAAGGAGTCGCCGAAAAGCCCATTCGACGGTTTTGACGATTTGTTCAGCGCTTACCGAGGCTGGACCGAGGAGCTGAAGAAGGCTACTGAACCGGCGCTGCTGGTTCAGAAACAACTTCACGATCATCTGGAGCGTTTTCGAGCTGGATTCATCGCCTGGTCTGAGAGCCCTGCGACTAAGGAGATGGTCGAGAGCCTGCGTAAGACGCTCATCTCGGTTGCGGAGTTCCCTAATCGGTTCCAGACCCAGCTGTTGGGACTGGCTCAGCATGGCTGGTATATCGATCCCGAGATGCCACTGGCGGGCATTCGCTCGCTTAATGATGCGTTCGAGAGCGGAGCAGCTGATCAAGCCAGTGCGGAGTTTGAAGAATATTTTCGGCAGAACCTCGATGTGATCGAGGAGCGTCTTCTCGGCCTCCACCCAAAGAGGGCGCACGTCTTAGCGGCAGCGTTCAACGCGCACCGTTTGGGGAACTACCTGCTGAGCATCCCAGTAATGCTCACCCAGGCCGATGGCATCGCGCAAGATATGCGCGGGAGGCAGTTGTACAGTGCTCGACAGACCAAGGGAATCGGCGGGCTGATCGACGGCCTGGAGGCGAGTGATCTGAACCGACACCTTTGGGAGGTGTTTCGCACCCAGTCTCCCCTTTCATCCTCCACTGATAGCCTTCCTGCGGACTTCTCAGGTCTCAACCGGCACAAAGTTCTTCATGGGATGGACTACAACTATGGATCGGAGACGAACGCATTGAGGGCGGTTTCCCTGCTGAACTTCGCAAGCTTTGCCTTGGCTGACAGGCAGGGGACACAATAGCCTGTGGCCGGCCATCCTGATAATGCCCGGCGAGTCACCGTGTCACGCGTTTCATTCCTGAACGAATGCTAAGTAAGTCTGACTAATAGAGGCAGGCACAGCCGCAGCGTAACAAGTGCGCAGATCTATGTAGTTGACAGAAGCGTAATGCTCCCATATGATTACTACAACACGGCCCCTCTCGCCAATGCGCATAGCTCAACGCGCTTGGTGCTGAGGGGTTCTTTATTTGGGTCCTACCAGATTTGCTCCCAGTGTGCTGGCGCTCCCATGTCCTGAATCCCTAAGCCGGATTGAGGCAGAGCAGGGAATGCATTCAGGTGAGCTTTCATTCTGTCTCCCCAAGTAGAGCCTGGACTGATGACGCTTGTGAGCTGCTTGACCATCTTTAGCAGCAAGAAGCACCGCGCTCGAGCAAGCGGGGTGGTATGAAAATGAGCAGTCCATGCCAGCTCTTGTTCGCTAGGCAGTTTTGGCTGATCGACAATGTTCCTATTCCATAGTCGGCTATGGTGGGCGCAAACATTTCGAAGATAGTTGAGGCTTCGAAGCCATGTCGCGAAAACTCGCCCATTGGACACCCCGTATTTCTTTGAAATGCAGTCTTGCTCTGTCTCTCGCATCCCATTAAATAGCGTCGACATCGCGCCAAAGTCCCAAACTTCGCAAACTACCCAAATCGCCAGAGGAAGTCCGTATTTTTCTTTGTTGTGGCGAACGAACTCTTCTTTTGATCTAGCCACCAACTGACCGTTTTTTCCCAGCCACGCATGATGAGGGGTTACGCCCTTTTGGGGGTCGTAATCCTTAGCGAACTTCTCGTGCAGAAGAGTTGGGTTTGCATAGGCGAATGTATCCAGATTTCCTAGAGTGTGGGAAATGTCAACGCGTAAGGCGATCTCTATGCGCTCCAGAGCATCGCCCACAAGGTGTCGAAGTCGTTTGTCAAATACATAAAGATCTACTACGTCACTAAATCTTGTATTTGAATGAAACCAATCGGTAGCCAGACTTTTCTTTTTCGGGTTGACTGGAGGGGTGCCATCGCTGGTTAGCTCCATATAATCTGCGCGGACGCGGAAAGGATACCAGTAGCCGCTGAGTCGGTAGTATCCAATCTTTTCCAAATAGCTAAGTGCTCTCGCATCATCGCTGACCGTCATGTTCCTTGATTTTAGTTGGTCCAGCTGCTCTTGGTAGCTCTTCCATGATTTTGAATAGGCCATGAGGTCTCGGTGATCTTTTTGTGATCTGGTCGGACAAACTTAGTGCCCCGGTGCCGCCAAATCAAGGCGGATGAAAAGAAGGCTACAGTTGGTGGGCTATTTTCTTGGGGGCATCACGGTCACAGGTCCTGCTTCAAGTTGAGCAAGAGCGCACTTAGGCATCCTGGCGGATGCGCGCGCCAAGGGCTTCGCCCCTGGGACCCCAAGCCTCTGCGAGGCTTGCCAACGGCAAAAGCTGATCCATAAAGAACCTGTTTTCACAGGAGTCTTTATGGCCATCTTCCACACATCAGTCAAAACCTTCAGCCGAGGCAAGGGCCAGTCCGCCGTCGCCGCAGCCGCCTACCGGGGCGGTCTACTGCTGTCCGATTTCGCGACCGGGCAACAGCACGACTACCGCCGTAGGAGCGGCGTTGTCGAAACCTTTTGCCTCGCGCCGCCAGATGCACCCGACTGGGCGCTGGTGCCCGGCGAGCTTTGGGCCGTGGCCGAAGCCGCCGAGCGCCGTAAGGACGCTACGGTGGCTCGCGAGTTCGAGCTGTCGTTGCCCCATGAGCTTTCGGACGAACAGCGCGCACACTTGGCGTTTTCCATTGCCGAGGCGTTGGTAGACCGCTACCAGTTCGCCATTCAAGCCAGCATTCACTCCCCTGGAACCCCGGACGGGCTCAACCATCACGTGCACCTGCTTGCCAGCACCAGGCGCATTGGTCCGGATGGGTTTGGACAGAAAACGCGCGAGCTCGATGGGGGCGTGTCGGGGAAAGTGCAGGTTCAATGGGTCCGGGAAATGGTCGCTGAAACGACCAACGCACATCTTGAAGCCGCTGGCCTGACGGTCACGATTGACCACCGCAGCTTGGCAGAGCAGGCTCGGGCGGCGTCGGACCGGGGAGACGAACTCCAGGCGGTGGCATTGTCTCGAGAGCCGACCAAGCACCTGGGCAAGGCGGCTGCCGCGCTGTCCCGAAAGGGCATGGACAGCCGGCTGGTAGCAGAGAATGACGCCATTGAGGCCGGCAACGCCGAACATCTGGATCATCTCACCATTCAAGCTGGGCGTGAGGGCAGGGCCGTGCCCATGCATCCGTCAGTCGGTCATGGCCAAGGTGGCCGGCCGTCCTCCATGCGAGGCTTGGCTCCTGGCTTGGAGATTCGAGGCGTGTCCGGAATGCGGCTGCCTCAGGTCTTGGGCCGCCAGCGCGAAGCGAACGAAGATCAGCGGCCCATCAGCCTCGCCGAGCGCGTGGCTCAGGCCCTGCGAGACCTTCAGGACATCGCGCGCGCCAGGGCAGACCTGGCGACCCAGCGCATCCGTGCTGGTCTCGAATGGGCTCAAGCCGAACTTGGGCGGGCTGGGGAGACCGTCCCGTTACGGCAGTGGATCACCAAGGCGGTTCTCCAGGTCCGGGCACTGCGAGCGGCAATCCTGGGGCGTGCCTTGCGATTGGTGTCGCTGGGCAGGGCTGAACGCCTACATCACCTGGCTCAGCACGAATGGGAGCGCTTCAACACCGACTACCCCATGGGAACCAACGGCTACTCGCGCCCCGAATGGACGCAGCGCCGGGAGCGCCGCCTGTCTGCGCTGGAGCAACGGACCAAGGAGCTGGAGAAGGCGCGGTCGCGGGGCTCCGCCGAGGCATTGGCGGAGGTCGATGCGGATGTTCTTCGTAGAGCGACCGAACTGGAGGCCATGCCTTCGCCGTCACAGTTCGTCCTTGAGTGCCAGACCATGGCTCCGGTTGTCGCCGACTCCCCGGTGCCAGTTTTGAAGCCACGGCCGCCCACCCTCCATTGAACGAAAGAGCCCCGCAGATGCGGGGCTTTGCCTTTCAGTGAATCGTCGGTCCAGAAGGCTTTCGAGGAGCCGGCGCGGGAGCCAGCCCGCGTGCCTTGCGCCATTCGTCGGGCGAAATGAACGTTGGCGGCACCTGATCTCGGCTTACAGTCGCCGCCCGTGGGGCAGGTCGCGCCCCGGCGCTGGGCACATAGGCTTGCTGCGCTTGTCCGGCAGGTGATGCTGCGAACCGGCGCATCAGAGCGGCGGCTACATCCAGAGCGTGTTGAATATCGGCTTCGCGTTCGGCGACGTCTCTGGTCCCGCTTTGCGCCATGAGGGCGGGCAGAAGGCGGCTGGCGATGCGAAGTTCTACGTTGGCAGGCATTGGATCTCTGAAGCTCTCAGTATGAAGGGTCTTCACATCGAAGCACTTCGTCCCAGTTTGGCAAGAGACGGAATCTGCGCTGGTTCACAAATATTGAAGTTGACTCTCAATGCCTAGGGATGACAGAAGCCTGCCGGTAACAAAGTCATGCAGCTGTCGATTCGGGTTGTGGTGCCAGTCTGACTAGCCAATGCCCGCCGGGCGCTTGTGTGGCTGTCAGCAGGTCATATGTCTGGATCATGTCCAGGAGGCCGGAGTGGCCGTAGGCCTTCGGCGAGAAGGATGGGTCAGTCCGCTTCAGATAGTGGCCGAGTGTCCCTAGCACCACTTCCCCGTCCGTGGTCCCATCGGCTAGTAAGGCAACCGCGTCGACAAGGAAGCGAGGGCGGCGTTTGGGAATCGGCTTGGCCACTTCGGCTTTGCTGGGCGCGACTTTAGCAGTCGGAGCAGGCGACTCTTCGCAGGTCGCATTCGACTCCGTTGGTTGCCACTCAAAAAACTGGTCGCAGGCGTTACGCAACGCCTCTGGCGTCTTAGCTTCACCCACGATGCAAACCGTGGCTCCTCGTTCTCGAAGCTTACGACACAGGTAGGCGAAGTCAGAGTCACTGGTGACCAAACAGAAGGTGTCTGCGCGCTGGTCGAACATGGCTTCTAAGGCGTCCAGCGCCAACGCGATGTCCGCCGTGTTCTTGCCAGCGGCGTATTGGTATTGCAGGCATGGGGTAAACGCTTGCCGGACGAGTGTTTCCTGCCAACGCTTGGTCAGCGTGGAGTGGTTGCCGTAACCCCTCCGAACCACCACCCGGCCGAACTGCGCTCCCATCAGTAGGGCATGGTCAACGATCTCAGGGTTTACATTGTCGCAATCGACCAACACAGCCACTTTGCTATCGTGAGCGGCGGATCCGTTTGCCATTTTGTTGGTCCTTACGCTGCGATACGTGCATCAAGGCCTGCATGCTCCCTTAAGAGGTAGAGCAGGCCGCCTCCATCGATCAACTCGATGGGCTTATCCTTTGCGAACTCGAACGCCGCAGTGCCGTAGCCGCTGGTGCAAACTAGGATGCCTTTGCTGGCACCTTCGTTGAGCATGGTTCCGTAGAGGTCCCGAACCGCGCTGACGCCAACTGTGTCCTTATAGCGCTTGGCTTGAATGACGACCTTTCCACCAAGCACCGGCCGGGTGTCGAAGGCCACCGCATCCACGCCGCCGTCGCGGGAGCTGCGTGTCAGCTTTGTATCCAACCCCATTTGACTAAAGAGATTCGATACCAGCGCTTCGAACTCACCAGGGGTCAGCTCCAGCAGGTTGGGCCGCGACTCCAGGCCCGAGAGCACGTCTGTCTGGGCAATGAAGCGCTTATCGACCATGTTGAACTCAACAATCGGCTTGATGGCTTGTAGCTCATCCGGCCGGCTGGATACTTGAGCGCCCAAGTTTCGGAGGCATGGGATCTTTTCTACTCGGTCCAGCCGTAGTTGCAGGAAGGAGGCCTTGGTCGCGCGGACCGAGACCACAGGGACGCGGACCTCTTGCCCAGTGGTGGGGTCGTGTGCATCGACCACGCCATTGAAGGTCACCAACGCTAAGGCATCCGCTTGGTCGGCTTCAAACACCTCGTGCAGTGTGCGCAAGGTGATCGAGGCGATGATGTCCTGGTAGAGCGCTTTGATGTCGCTTGCCTTACGCGCCTTGGCGTCGATAGCATCCCGGGTCTTGACGTAGCGGTAGTCGGCCTCCGTGGGAACGACCGAAAGCTCTGGAAGGTCGTATTCGATGATCAGTTCCTTGGACGCGTCCGCATACGCGAGCTTGTATCGCTGGGGAAAGCCTTGGGCCGGGTATTCCGAGCGTGCCAAGACCATGTCGTTGTAGGCCACGATGGCATCAGGCTCATGGGCCAAGTAGGCGCGTTGGAACTCGTCAACTTCCCCGTTTCGGCGGGCCACGTCGGCCTCGTAGAGGGCGCGAGCAGCCTCGTGTTGAGCACGCAGGTCAGCCAGCTTCTGCTTCTTTAGCGTCTCTGCCCGTTGGAACTGGTCGAGGATTTGCTGGTGGGCCTGTTGCGCCGCCGCCAATGCAGCCGCGTGCTTCTTCCCGGCTCCCGGCCAAAAGCGGGCAAGGCCCGTCGGTGGGACGATCTCCGCAGCGGCTGGTGCGAAGCCGGGCACCAACTCCTTCGGCACCTCAAAGGCAGGGTGGGGGGCGGTGTGACGTAGGCTGTCAAAGCGGATGGTGTCGTTCACCGACAGGGTGTGCACCAGCAACCCCTCGAGCTCCTCCAGGCGGTCCTTCAACTCGGCGTTGAGATCGTCGACCTCGCCCTGTCGATCTTCTAGGTATCCCGCTTTGGCTTGGCGAGCGGCTTCACGTTCCGACAGCTCGTAGGCGCGAATCTCTCGCAACAGCTGTGCGGCCGCCATGCGCTCTTGGCGCTCCAACTGCCTCTGTTGAGTGGCTTGCATCCTCTGCTGGCGTTTGGTCTCCCGCTCTGCCGCTGCCGCTGCCCGGCCGGCTGCCCGCAAAAACCCTTCTAAGCCGCTTCGCCGTCCCATACATCCTCCTGATGTTGAAAAGCTAAAAAGACAAACCGCTTCACCCGCCGTCGCGGGGTGTTTAGCGCTTTAACCGGTCAGGAGACTCCTGAGGACCGGCAGAGTCAACCCATACGAAAGCACCGCCAGCCCCGGCGAGACGCCTTTAAGGCCTTCCAGCTTTTCCCGGACCGTGAAGGTCCTGCTGTAGGTCGCATGGTGCTCGTCGTCCAGCTCATGGCCCACCAGTTGGGCCCGGAGTTCGGACACTACGCCAGCGCCCTGAAGCTCTTGGATGAAGGTCTTGCGCAACGAATGGAAGCCCCTTTTGGCTTCCGGCCAGTTTGCCCCGACCTGTTCCAGGTGTCGGCCAAACGCCTTCGTGATCCAGTTGCCCGCACCGTTTTTGGCGTTCGCCTTGGCGGCGGGGAAGAGCCGTGGTGCCTTCTGCGCTCGAAGGGTGCCCACCCAGTCCAAGAAGCCCAGCTCAATGAGGTCGGGATGCACGGGGATGGTGCGCAGGCTCACCTCGGTTTTGACCTTCTGGTGCTCCCCCTCGTCAGAAATACGGATGCAGGGCAGTCCGTCCACCGTCAAGACATCCTCGACCAAGAGCTGACCGACCTCTGATGCCCGGGCACCCGTGTAGAGGCCCAGCAACGAGGCCCAACGGGCGGACAGGGCCAGGTCTTGGAACGCGGCCGGTGCGAACAGCGCTTGGACCTGATGACTGTCATAGGCTTTGAAGCCGAACTTCTTCCGCGCCCGCTTCTCCCTAGTGGAGTAAGTGATATGGCCGGCCGCTGGGTTGTCGCCTTTGGGGTAGTGGCCGGATGCAATCGCCCATTCGAAAAACCCTCCGCGGCCGCCGACATAACTTTGCTTGTTCGTAAGGGTGGGGGTGGCTGCGCCCCCGTCCCGCATGAACTGATACCACCGAGCCAAGTCGGACCGGGTGACCGAGTGGAGTTTGGCCTTTTCCCCCAGGAAGGACACCAGTGCCTCGATGGCGGTCTTTTTAATGGTGAACGTTTTGGGGAGGCAGCCGGGCTGGATGCTGGCCAGCCAAGCGTCGCGGGCCTTGCCCAGGGTGATGGTCTCCACGGCAGGCTTGGTCACGCGACGGGCCACGGGCATGGGCGGCACGCCCTCACGGATCAACTCGCTCAGCTCACTGGGCTGAGAGGCAGAGAGCTCCATCATCTGCTGATAGAGCCTGACATCGTCTGGCGTGTCGATTTGCCAGTGCTCGGTCACCGTCCCGTCTGCTGTCTTGGTCCGGTTCAAGATCAACTGCTGTAGCGGGTCGCCATCGGTCAGGCGCCTGAGCAGCGCGTCGATGTCCTCTTCCTTGATTCCCATGCGTTGCTCCCTCAACACGTCGAAGGCTTGAGCATAGCGCGCCGCCAGTTGCAGGGCGCGCAACTGGGCCACGGCCAGCTCGGACGTGCGCAGGGTGCGCTTGAAGATGCGTCGGCCAACGATGGCCTGGAGATCGGTGGGGACCCGTTGCCGGAAAGACCAGAGCCCTGAGGGCGCGCGAACGAGGTGGTGTGGGATGCGCATCGAGAGATGTGTCCCGATTTGTGTCCCGCCGAAGGTCGCCTCAGAAAAGCAAAAACCCCTGCGTAAACAGGGGTTTGCGTAATCTGGCGGAGAGAGGGGGATTCGAACCCCCGAAGCGCGGTTTAGACGCTTACACACTTTCCAGGCGTGCTCCTTCAACCACTCGGACACCTCTCCGGATCCCTGCCATCGGCAAACGCCTCAGCAGGGGCGCAGATTCTAGCGGGCGGCGCGGCCATACACAAGCACCCCCAGTCATCGATGTGCAGTGGGCGTGCCGGAGGCGAGGGGGCTGGACAGGCATGGCACAATGGAACATCCGATGGAAGACGGTGGCCTGATGTCCTATCTCGTGCTTGCCCGCAAGTGGCGTCCGAAGCGTTTTGCCGAGCTGGTGGGCCAGGAACACGTGGTCCGTGCGCTCAGCAATGCGCTGGACAGCGGCCGGGTCCACCACGCGTTCCTGTTCACCGGTACCCGCGGCGTGGGCAAGACCACCATCGCGCGCATCTTCGCCAAATCGCTTAACTGCGAACAGGGCACCAGCGCCGACCCGTGCGGCCAGTGTGCGGCCTGCCTGGACATCGACGCCGGCCGCTACATCGACCTGCTGGAAATCGATGCCGCGTCCAACACCGGCGTGGATGACGTGCGCGAGGTGATCGAGAACGCCCAGTACATGCCTTCCCGCGGCAAGTACAAGGTCTACCTGATCGACGAAGTGCACATGCTTTCCAAGGCGGCGTTCAACGCGCTGCTGAAGACGCTGGAAGAACCGCCGGAGCACGTGAAGTTCCTGCTGGCCACCACCGACCCGCAGAAGCTGCCGGTCACCGTGCTCAGCCGCTGCCTGCAGTTCAACCTCAAGCGCCTGGACGAGGACCAGATCCAGGGGCAGATGACCCGCATCCTCGCCGCCGAGGAGATCGAGGCCGACGGCAGCGCCATCGTGCAGCTGGCCAAGGCCGCCGATGGCAGCCTGCGCGACGGCCTGTCGCTGCTGGACCAGGCGATCGCCTACGCCGGCGGCGCGCTGCGCGAGGACGTGGTGCGCACCATGCTGGGCACGGTCGACCGTACCCAGGTGGCCGCCATGCTCGATGCACTGGCCGAGGGCGATGGCCCGTGCCTGCTGCAGGTGGTGGCCGCCCTGGCCGAATTCTCGCCGGACTGGAGTGGCGTGCTGGAAGCGCTGGCCGAAGGCCTGCACCGCATCCAGGTGCAGCAGCTGGTGCCCGGCGCCGCCGCCCCTGCCGAGGGACTGGATGCCGCCGCCTTCGCCGAGCGCCTGCGCCCGGAAGTGGTGCAGCTCTGGTACCAGATGGCCCTGAACGGTCGTCGTGACCTGCCGCTGGCCCCCAGCCCGCGTGCCGGCTTCGAGATGGCGGTGCTGCGCATGCTGGCGTTCCGCCCGGCTGCTGCGGTGCCGCCGGTACCGAAGACGGTCGAAGGGGCTGTTGGTGGCGGCGCCAGCGGCGGCAATGCCGGCGGTGGCCATGCCGGTGCCGGCAGCCAGGATGCCGCGCCTGTGGCTGCGGCCGCCGCGGCGGGCCCTGTGGCCGTGGCCGAGGTGACCGCGCCGGTGCAGGCCGCGCCGCGCGAGCCTGACCCCGAACCTGAGCCGGCTCCGCAACCTGAGCCGGACCCGACGCCCGAGCCTGAACCGGTCCCGGTGCAGGAACCCGAGTCGCCGCCGCCGGTGAAGGCCGAAGCGGCGCCGCAGGCGGCCGCCGACGATCTGCCGCCGTGGGCCACGGATGAGGCCGAGGCGCGCGATCAGGCGCTGGCCGAGGAGATCGACGTGCCGGTCGTGATGGCCACCCCGGAAGCGGCCATGGTCGCGCCGTGGCAGGAGCCGCCGGCCCCGGCACCGGTTGCTGTGACGACCGAGCCTGAACGCACGTTCCAGGCCGAAGGCATCGCGATTGCCCCGGCCGCACCGAAAGCGGCACCCGCGCCGCTGGCGCAGGAGGGCGTGTCCGATCTGGCCAGCGCCGAGGACTGGCTGGATCTGGTGGCCAACAGTGGCCTGAGTGGCCCCTCGCGGCAGCTGGCGGCCAATGCCGCCTTCATCAGCTGCCAGGGCGGTACCTTGAAACTGGGCCTTTCGCCCGGATTTGAATACCTGCGTTCCGAACGCGCGCTGTCCGCCCTGGGCGAAATGCTGGAAAAGGCCTTGGGCCAGGCGCCGAGGATCGTGGTCGAGACCGTGGAAACCGAACACGTACCGGCCGAGACCCTGCACCAGCGTGCCGACCGCCAGCGTGGCGAGCGGCAACAGGCCGCCGAGGCCATTTTCATGGACGATCCGGAAGTGCAGCTGCTGATCCAGCAGCATGGCGCCCGGGTTGTTTCCGATTCCATCCGTTCTTTTGACGAGTAAGACACTATGCGCGGCAACATCGCCCAACTGATGCAGCAGGCCCAGAAGATGCAGGAAAACCTGCAGAAGGCCCAGGAAGAAATCGCCAAGATCGAAGTGACCGGCAGCGCCGGTGGCGGCATGGTCAGCGTGACCCTGACCGGCGCCAAGGAATGCCGCAAGGTGCGCATCGACCCGTCGCTGGCCAGCGATCCGGAAATGCTGGAAGACCTGATCGCCGCCGCCTTCAACGATGCGTCCAACAAGATCGACGCCGAATCGAAGTCGAAGATGGGTTCGGCCACCGCTGGCATGCAGCTGCCGCCGGGCATGAAGCTGCCGTTCTGATGTTCAGCGTGGCACCCGTGCAACCGGGTGCCATCGACCGCGTAGAGTCGAGCTTGCTCGACTGTTCCAACCATCAGTCGAGCAAGCTCGACTCTACCAAGCACATCAGTCGAGCATGGCTCGACTCTACAAAGCCTGTCGCCGTGTCCGCACCCCTGCTTGAACAACTGATCGATGCATTGCGGGTGCTGCCTGGCGTCGGCCAGAAGACCGCGCAGCGCATGGCCTACCACCTGCTCGAGCGCGAACGCGAAGGCGGGCAGCGCCTCGCCGATGCGCTGGCGCTGGCGGTCGAACGCATCGGCCATTGCGCGCAGTGCCGCGATTTCAGCGAAACCGAGCTGTGCCCGACCTGCGCCAACAACAGTCGCGAACGCAGCCAGTTGTGCGTGGTCGAATCACCGGCCGATCGCCTGGCCATCGAGAACGCCACCGGCTTCCGTGGCGTCTACTTCGTGCTGCAGGGCCGGCTGTCGCCACTCGATGGCGTCGGCCCGCGCGAGCTGGGCCTGGAGCAGCTGGAACAGCGGCTGGCGCAGGGCGAAGTGCAGGAGCTGATCATCGCCACCAGCGCCACCGTTGAAGGCGAAGCCACCGCGCATTACCTCGCCCAGCTGGCGCGTGCGCGCCAGGTGCAGCCGAGCCGCCTGGCGCAGGGCCTGCCGCTGGGTGGCGAACTGGAGTACGTTGATCGCGGCACGCTGTCGCATGCGTTCGGGACGCGCAGCGAATTCCGCGATTGACCGCGGCCGCGCGTGGCGTGGCCGGCCTACAATGCGGAAGACATCCCGCCGAGGCCGACCATGAGCACCGAAACCCTCTTCAGCAAGATCATCCGTCGCGAGATCCCGGCCACCATCGTCTACGAGGATGACGAGGTGCTGGGCTTCAAGGACATCGCGCCGCAGGCGCCGGTGCACGTGCTGTTCATTCCGAAGAACGAGATCATCCCGACCCTGGACGACCTGCAGCCCTCGCAGGCGCACCTGATCGGCAAGCTGGCCCTGGCCGCCGCCGCGTATGCGCGCAGTGAAGGCTTTGCAGAAGAGGGCTACCGCATCGTGATGAACTGCCGCGAGGATGCCGGGCAGACCGTGTTCCATATCCACATGCACCTGCTGGCCGGTGCGCCGCTGGGCCATTTCGGTACGCCGGGGCGTTGAGGTAGTCGCATCCATGGTTTCCGTGCCGACCAACGGTCGGCACCCACCGTAGATGGCGGGTTTTCAGTAGATCCACACCATGCGTGGATGGCGCCAACAAAAAAGGCCGCCCGAGGGCGGCCTTCTGCATCACGTCAACCGTCGCGGGCTTACCACCAGCCCCAGCCACGGTAGCCGCCCCAGTACGGGCCCCACGGACCCGGGCCCCACGGGCTGTACGGGTAGGGCACCACATCGACCTGGCGCTGTTCCGGCCACAGGTAGATGACGTCGGCGGAGAGCTTGGGCAGGCGGTAGTCGTACTCGCCGATGCGGGTGTTGGCGTAACCATCGATCTTGCCGATGAAGGTCACGTCACGGCCTTCCTCGAAGACGGCCGGGTCGTAGAAGCCGGCGCGGCAGGCGATGAAGCGGCCGTCGCTGGCGTCGGACGAGGTGGTGTTCGGGCGGCCACTGCCATTGAGCGGGCGCGAGATGATCTGGAAGCAGGTCTCGCCCTGGCCAGGCTGGGTTTCAATGATGCGGCCACCCCAGCGAACGGGGGTGCCGACCTGCTGGGTGGCAACCGAGTCGCGCGGGGAAACCACGCTGAACTGACCCTGCAGCGGCTTGGGGGCCGTGGCGCAGGCCGACAGGGCCAGGGCGGCCACGGCGGTGAGAAGGAACTTGGTGTTCATGAAGTAGCTCCGGAAGTCGGGCGATGCCTGCGCAGGTCCCGCAATAATGGGACGAGCTCGGTTCGAGTACCAGCGTAGCGCGCTTCGGCGAAACGCTGGCTGAGTGCGATGAGGGCCGGATCGGGGCGCTGGGCGTGCACCCGCTGGGCCCAGGCCAGGGCCGGTTCGTGCGCCTCGCGGGCCAGCCCCAGCCGTGCGTAGCGACGGCCCAGCCGGTGCCAGGCGCGCAGCAAGGGGTCGCGCTCGCGTTCGCCACGGGCCAGCAGCCAGGCCATCCAGCCCAGCGCCAGCACGGCGGCCGCCACGAACCCGGCCAGCAGCTGGCCCGGGCCCAGGTCATCCAGGCCCAGCGGCTGCAGCAGCTGCTGTTGGCGGCGCGCGTCGAAGGACAGCACCAGGTCGTTCCAGCCCCGGCGCAGCCAGTCGCCGAGCTGGCCAGCCTGCAGCCAGCGCTGCTGCAGATTGAGGTCGCCCCCTTCGGGAAGGCGGTCTTCCAGCGTATCGAGGATGCGCTCGGGTGCCACCGCTGCGGTCGGGTCCACCCGCACCCAGCCACGCTGGGGCAGCCAGACCTCGGCCCAGGCATGGGCATCCATGCGCCGCACCACCCAGTAATCGCCCACCCGGTTGCGGGTGCCGCCGGCGAAGCCGGTCACCACGCGCGCGGGAACGCCGGCATTGCGCATCAGCACCACGAAGGCCGAACTGAAGTGCTGGCAGAAGCCGGCCTTGTAGCCGAACAGGAACTCATCCACCGGATCGTGCCCGGGCGGCGGCGTCACCAGCGTGTAGGAGAAATCAGCCTTGATCCAGTCCAGCGCGCGGCGGACCACGGCGGCATCGTCGGTGCCGGCTTCCTGCCGCCACTGCCGAACCAGCGCCGCGGTGCGCGGGTTGAAGTTGGCCGGCAGCTGCAGCGCCGCCCGCCGCTGGTTGTCCGGCAGGTCGGCATCGAAGCGTGCTGCGGGTGCCGAGTGCAGGCGCCAGCGGCTCAGCGCCGACAGCGTGCGCTGGCTGGCCAGGCTCATCTCGGCATTGAGCATCGCGCCTTCCGGCGCTGCAGTGGGCAGGTCCAGCGCAACCAGCAGGCGGCGGTCCGTCGGCTCGTAGTCGATCTGGTAGTCCCAGCCCTGGCCTTCATGCGCCACCTGCGGCATGGGCCGGTAATCGGCGTTGCGGTCGCGCGTCCAGACGTGGCCATCGAACCGGCTCAGCACCGGTCCGCGCCAGTAGCGCTGCTCGGGTTGGGGCGCGGCACCGAAGAACTGCACGCGCAGTGCCGGGGTGTCGTCGGCCATCAGGTCCAGCCACTGGTCCGGCTCCATCGATTCGGACAGGCCCGGCGTGCCGACCGCGCGCTCGGGCACGCCCCACAGCGGCGAGGTCAGCCGCGGGAACAGCCAGAAGCAGGCCAGCGCCAGCGGCAGGCCGATCAGCAGCAGGCGGCCGACGCCGCGCACCTGGCCAGTGAGCGGCAGCGGCGCGCTGCGGCCTTCGTTGTGGGCCAGCCGCTGCAGGGCGAGCAGGGCGGTGACGCCGGCCAGTACGGCCAGCAGGGTGGTCAGCGGCCCCTGGTCGAGCAGGAAGGCGGCAAACGGCGCGAACAGGGCGAAGCCGAGCAGGCTGCGTGCATCGCGTACGCTGCGCAGCTCGCTGGATTTGATCGCCAGCATCGCTGCCAGCAATGCGCAGCCGGTGTCACGCCCCGGGCGCACCGCGCCCATCTGCCAGACGATGGCACCCAGCATGGCCAGCACCAGCAGCAGGCGCACCGGTATGGGCAGTACGCCTCGCAGCGACAGCGCAGCGGTGGCCACGCCCGCCACCGCGATCAGTGCCGCCAGCGGCCCGGGCAGCTGCAGCAGCAGGGGCAGCAGTGCCAGCGCAGCGCTGGCCAGGGTCCAGCCACGTGCATTGCGATCCAGCAGGAGGGCGGGCTCAGTCATGGGGCATCAGTGCCAGTGCGCGCAGGCACGCTTGATGGTGGCTCGCGCCCTGGCCGGGGCCGAGCGCGGGCTGGCCGGGCAGCAGCAGCGTGTAGCGGCGCCCTTCGCGTTCGGCGCTGTCGACCCAGCGCGCCAGGCGCGAAATGCGCACTTCCGTCGGCAGCGTGGCCAGTGCACGCCAGTCCAGCACCACTTCGATGCCGACCGGCTTCTCGTATTCGCGCACCAGCAGGGTGTCGCGCCGTGCCGAGTGTTTCCAGGCGATGCTGCGCGGCGGGTCGCCGGCGCGGTAAGGGCGCAGCTGGTGCAGTTCTTCGCCGCTGGCATGGGCGCGGGTGTGCAGCGGGTCGCTGCCCTGTTCGGGCAGGGGCTGCGCCACCGCTTCGGCCACCGGGTGCACCAGCAGCGGTTGTTCCGGCCACACCCAGGACCATGCGCGCACCAGGCCCAGCGGCTGCGTGCTGGACAGGCGGATGCGTGGCAGGTCGAGCCAGCCACGGCGTTCGGTGGGCACGTCCAGTTCCACTTCGCCCCGGCCGTGTGCGGGAAGGTCGGTCCAGGCCTGGCTGTCGCCGACCTGCAGTTCCAGGCCGTGCCGTGGCCGCGGATCGCGCAGCGACAGGTCCACGCGCAGGCGCAGCGGCTGGCCGGCAGGCACCGGTTCGGCCGAGATCGCATCGACCTGCACGCCCGACAGCTGCAGGTGGGCGGCGATGGTGCTGGCGATGGCGGCTGCCGCCAACAGCAACGCCAGCAGCAGGGCCGGGTTGTTGTTGTAGTTCAGTGCGCCAAGCAGCATGGCCGACAGCAACACGGCCACGAACAGCCCGAAGCGCGTGGGCAGCACATAGATGCGTCGGCGGTGGAGCCGCTGCGGCAATGCTTCGGGCGTGCGCGGGCGCGCCAGGCGCAGCAGGCGTGAGCCGCGTGCAGGCATCCTCAATCCACCGCGACGGTCTGCAGGATCGCGCGCGCCAGCGCCGGCCCCGTGTTCGACTCGGACTCGCCGACCAGGCGGTGGCCGGCCACGGCGACGAACAGGGTCTGCACGTCTTCGGGCACCACGTGGCCGCGGCCGAGCAGCAGCGCGTGCGCCTTGGCGGCGCGCAGCAGGGCCAGGCCGGCACGTGGCGACAGGCCCACGCGCACGCCGGCATGCTGGCGGCTGCGGGTCAGCAGGGCCTGCACGTAATCCACCAGGGCGTCGCTGACGTGGATCTGGCTGACTGCAGCGCGCAGTTCGCGCACCTGGTTGTCATCCAGCTGCGGCACGGCACGCGCGATCAGGTCGCGGCGGTCGGTGCCGCGCAGCAGCTCGCGCTCGGCCTGCGGGCTGGGGTAGCCCATGGCCAGCCGCAGCAGGAAGCGGTCCAGCTGCGAATCGGGCAGCGGGAACGTGCCGGAGAGATCGACCGGATTCTGCGTGGCGATCACGAAGAACGGATCGGGCAGCGGATGGGTCTGCCCGTCCAGGGTCACCTGCTGTTCGGCCATCGCCTCCAGCAGTGCGCTCTGCGTGCGCGGCGGCGCGCGGTTGATCTCGTCGGCCAGCAGCACGTGCGAGAACACCGGGCCGGGGTGGAACTGGAACTGGCGCGTACCGGCGTCGTAGACCGATACGCCCAGCACATCGGCCGGCAGCAGGTCTGAAGTGAACTGCACGCGCTGGAAGCTCAAGCCCAGGCTGCTGGCCAGTGCATGGGCCAGCGTTGTCTTGCCCAGGCCGGGCAGATCTTCGATGAGCAGATGGCCACCGGAAAGCAGGGCGACGAAAGCCAGCCTGACTTCCGGCACCTTGCCGAGCACCAGTGCATTGACCTGATCCTGTGCCTCCCGCAGGGCCTGGCACAGTTGATCGGTTAGCATGCTGGGCATGGGGGACGGAGCTGGCATGGTCGTCTCACGTTCGGGAACCATTCGATTCTATCCATAGAGCAATGCAGGGCGAACAACGCGCACGCACGATTTTTCTCTGGTTGTGGACGCTGGTCACAGCGGCCAAGCTGCTTGTGGCCGCACGTCTGCCTTTGTTCGTGGACGAAGCGTTCTACTGGCAGGAAGGCCAGCACCTGGCGGCGGCGTACTCCGACCTGCCCGGGCTGACCGCGTGGCTGGCGCGCCTGGGCGTGGAGATCGGCGGCCATCACGTGCTGGCGCTGCGTCTTCCGTTCCTGGCCATCGGCGCCCTGTTGCCACTGCTGGTCATGCGCATCGCCACGCGCTGGTTCGGCAACGTGGCTGGCTGGCAGGCGGGCAGCCTGACCCTGCTGATGCCGTTGTCGGCCACGCTGGGCCTGCTGGCCGTGCCCGATGTGCCGATGGCACTGGCCGCGGTGCTGTGCCTGGATGCCGGCGCGCGCCTGCTGCGCAACGTCGATGCGTCCTCGGCCATCATGCTGGGCCTTGGCCTGCTGATCGGCGCGCTCAGCCATTACCGCTTCATCGGCGTGATCGGCGTCGGCTTCATCGCGCTGCTGGCACTGCCGCAGGGCCGGCAGATGCTGACCGACCCGCGCGTGTGGGTGGCGCTGGCGGTGGGCGTGCTGGCCTGGTTGCCGCTGCTGGCCTGGAATGCCGACAACCATGATGCCGGCCTGAAATTCCAGGTGGTCGAGCGCCATCCCTGGGCGTTCGAGTGGCGGGGTCTGTGGTTCCTGGTCATCCAGCCGATGCTGGTCACGCCCATTCTGTGCATCGCGATGTGGAAGGTGGCGCTGGCCGGTACGCGCAGTGGTGGTGGCGCGCGCGTGCAGTGGCGCTACTTCGGCCTGGTCGGTGGCGTGTCCACCCTGGGCATCTTCCTGCTGGGCTTCTTCACCGATGTCGAGCGCATCAGCTTCCACTGGCCGCTGCCCGGCTACCTGGCGCTGCTGGTGGCGGTGCCGGTGGTGCTCAACGGTTGGCCGCGCTGGCTGCGCCGTACCGGCTGGTGGCTGGCCGGCATCGGCATGGCGCTGTCCTTCGGCTATTACCTGATGGCATCCACGCCCTCGCTGCGCGAGCAGCTGGCCGGTGACAAGTACTACCCGCGCAACTTCGCCGGCTGGGAGCCGCTGGCCGCCGCCGTGCGCGACGAACTGGCACAGATGCCGGAAGGTACGCGCGTGCTGGCCGGCAACTTCAAGGTGGGTGCCGAGCTCGGCTTCCAGCTGGGCGACGCTGACATCCTGGTGCTGCCGCACCCGCTGAACGACAAGCACGGGCGCACCGCGCAGCTGGCGCAGTGGGGCCAGGTGCACGAAGGCGAGCGCAGCGGGCCGATGCTGCTGGTGCTGTCGCCCAGCGACCAGCGCTTCCGCGATCTGGTGCCGCGCTACCACGCGGTGTGCGCGCAGGTCGGGCCGCTGCCGCCGCCGCGGGTGGTCAGCAACGATCACGGTTTCCAGCGCTTCCTGCTGTTCCGCCTGCCTGCGCAGCGTGCCGAGGGCGAGTGCGTGACGCCGGCGGTGGCCTATCTCGATTCGCCGGGCAATGGCGAAGCGGTGTCGGGCACGTTGGCGGTGAAGGGGTGGGCGTTCAAGGACGGCGTCGGCCTGGCGCGCGTGGAAGTGCTGGTGGACGGGCAGCCGGTGGGCGATGCCCAGTACGGCCGCGAGCTCGACATCCGGCCGATGTGGCCGATGTCCAACGACCCGCAGCACCCGAATGCCGGCTTCGATGCCAGCGTGGAGACGCTGGGGCTGTCACCCGGCCGGCATTGGCTGGGACTGCGCCTGCACGGCCGCGATGGCAGCGTGGAGGACTGGCAGGAACAGCCGTTCGAGGTGGGGCGGTAGCTCTTGTAGAGTCGAGCTTGCTCGACTGCCTTGAACATCCAGTCGAGCAAGCTCGACTCTACGAAGAGGTAGCCGAGCATGGGCTCGCCTCTACGGCACTGCGAACCCGGCCCTGCGCAGCAGCGCACACAGGGCAATCAGCGGCAGGCCGATCAGGGCGGTGGGATCGCGGTTGTCGATCGCCTCGAACAGGCTGATGCCGAGGCCTTCGCACTTGAAGCTGCCGGCGCAGTCCAGCGGTTGTTCGGCGGCCACGTAGCGGGCAATTTCCTCGGCCTGCAGCGGGCGGAAGCGCACTTCGGTCAGGTCCATCGCCGCAAACGATTCTCCATCGCGCGTGAGACTGATGGCCGTATGGAAGCGCACCGTCTGCCCGGCCATCGCCGCCAGCTGCGCGCAGGCGGCCTCGACCGTGCCGGGCTTGCCCAGCGGCTGTCCATTCAGGTCCGCCACCTGGTCCGAGCCGATCACCCACGCGCCGGGGTGCCGTGCGGCGACCTCGGCAGCCTTCGCGGCCGCCAACCGTCCGGCCAGGGCAAGCGGGGCCTCGCCGGCCTGCGGGGTCTCGTCCACCTCCGGGCGTGCGCAGTCGAAGGGCAGGCCGAGGCGCTGCAGCAGCTCGCGGCGGTAGCGGGAGGTGGAGGCCAGGAGCAGGGCAGACATGCGACAATTCCGGGGCAGGGCGCGGCAGTCTGGCCCGGCATCGGCGCTGCCAGCAAGCCCCTGTATGGCGGGCATTTGACAGCGGCGGTCCCGCTCCTTAGTATTCAGCGGCTTATGTCCGCGAACGTGCCCGAAACGCTGGATGCTTGGCGGATGGTCGTAGCGCGAAGGCGCTTCGACGGCCAGGTCTCTTTGGCTGATTTGACTCGCCTGCAAGGGTTGGTCGCCGATACCGACGGTGAGTGCAATTACTCGCTTGAATTCGGTCGCGACGACATCTTGCGGGTATCCTATGTGGAACTGACCATCGATACCGCGTTGCCGCTGACCTGTCAGCGCAGCATGCAGCGATTCCTGTTGCCGGTGAAGATGACCCAGAGGCTTGGCCTGATCCGCGACGAGGACGAGGAATCGTCCCTGCCCGAGGAGTACGAGGCGTTGCTGGTGCCGGAAGATGGGCAGCTGCGTCCGCTGGACCTGGTCGAAGATGAATTGGTGCTGGCAGTACCGGTGGTACCGCTGTCGCCGGACGGTGAGGCAGTCAACAAGGACTGGGCACCGACCGAAGAAGAAACAAAGCAGGCCAACCCGTTTGCGGCGTTGGCGGCACTGAAGAAAGAGTAAAAGCATTAGCAGCCGGATTGTCGTCGGCGGCTGCGGCGAAAGCGAAAGTGTGCTGGGCGCTGGCGTCCTGCGCGACGATACGACGAAGCAAATCGAACCGAGTTTGGAGCAATCCCATGGCTGTCCAGAAATCCCGTGTCACCCCGTCCCGCCGCGGTATGCGCCGTGCGCATGACGCCCTGAGCGCCAAGCAGCTGTCGACCGACCCGACCACCGGCGAAGTGCACCTGCGTCACCACATCACTGCTGACGGTTTCTACCGCGGCAAGAAGGTCATCCAGACCAAGACCTCGGCCGTCGAAGAAGATTGATGTGCCGGAAGGCCGCTGCCCCAGGGCAGCGGCCTTTGCCTTCTTCCCCGGGCATGCCGGTGATCGGCAGCCTGCGCAACAGGAAACATGATGAGCAAGCGGATCTACTCGAGGATCGCGGGCACCGGTAGCTATTTGCCGGAAAAAGTCCTGACCAACGCCGACCTGGAAAAAATGGTCGAAACCTCGGATGAGTGGATCCAGTCGCGCACCGGTATTCGTGAACGGCACATCGCGGCCGAAGGCGAAACCACCAGCGACCTCGGCTACCGCGCCGCGGTGCGTGCGCTTGAAGCGGCCGGTATCGACGCTTCCCAGCTCGACATGATCGTGGTCGGTACGACCACCCCTGACCTTATTTTCCCGTCCACCGCGTGCCTGATCCAGGCCAAGCTCGGTGCGTCGGGCTGCCCCGCCTTCGACGTCAACGCGGCCTGCTCGGGCTTCGTGTTCGCGCTCAGCGTGGCCGACAAGTTCATCCGTTCCGGTGACGCCCGCCATGTGCTGGTGATCGGCGCCGAAACGCTGACCCGCATCGTCGACTGGGAAGACCGCACCACCTGCGTGCTGTTCGGCGACGGTGCCGGCGCGGTCGTGCTCAAGGCCGACGAAGAAACCGGCATCCTCAGCACCCACCTGCATTCCGATGGCAGCAAGAAAGAGCTGCTGTGGAACCCGGTCGGCGTGTCGGTCGGTTTCAAGGATGGCAGCGGCAACGGCGGCGGCACCATCAACATGAAGGGCAACGACGTGTTCAAGTACGCCGTCAAGGCGCTGGACTCGGTCGTGGACGAAACCCTGGAGGCCAATGGCCTGGGCAAGTCCGACCTGGATTGGCTGATCCCGCACCAGGCCAACCTGCGCATCATCGAAGCCACCGCCAAGCGGCTGGACATGTCGATGGACCAGGTCGTGGTCACCGTCGACCGCCATGGCAACACCTCCTCCGGCTCGGTGCCGCTGGCGCTGGACGCCGCGGTGCGTTCGGGCAAGGTCGAGCGCGGCCAGCTGCTGCTGCTGGAAGCCTTCGGTGGCGGCTTCACGTGGGGTTCGGCCCTGCTGCGCTATTGATAGCGTAGTTACGACAACGTGAAGTCTGTCGTTACGGCCCTATGGGGCCGTAACGCGTTTCAGGAGATCCGTCATGGTTGAGCCCATCGTCATTGAAGGGCAGCGCGCCTGGCTGAAGCAGTACGGCAAGGGAAGCCGCGCATTCGCCTTGGGCCTGCTCAATTTCATCGCCCGCCGCTTCCACCTCGATGCCCTGCGTCCGCCGCCGCACCGCGGGGGAGATGCTGCGTGCAAAACCGAGGCGCGCCGCCTGGGCGAGCTGCACGCGCAGGGCGTCAACGTGCCCGAAGTGATCGGCAGCGGCCACGCCGCGCTGGTGATCGGCGACAACGGCGGGTCCTTCAATACCTGCCTGCGCGAAGCCGATGACGCAGGTCGTGACCGGCTGGTGGCGGCGGCCATGAAGGCGCTCGCCGAGGCCCATGGCCGTGGCGCGTATTTCGGCCAGCCGGTGCCACGCAACCTCACCTGGGACGGGCAGAACGTGGGCTTCATCGATTTCGAGGAAGACCCGCTGGAAGTGATGGACCTGGCCGAGGCGCAGGCGCGCGACTGGCTGATGTTCGGCTATGGCGTGGCCAAGTATTATGCCGACCGGCCGCAGCACCTGCAGGCGATGATGGCCGAGGCCATGAATGGCGTGCAGGCGCCGGTGCGCGCGCACGTGCATTCGGTCAGTGGCCGGCTGCAGGGCCTGGCCCGGGTCTGCATGAAGCTGGGCCGCTCGGCCCGCGCGCTGGCGCAGTCGATCTTCATCACCCACGGCGCCACCACGCTGGGCCTGCTCATGGTGGTGGGGCTGTGCGTGGACTGGTTCGCCGATGGCGAGCTGGACGTCCTGCAGCTGTTCTGCTGATTGCATCCGCCGGGCATGGCCCGGCACTACGGGTATCGCCGGGCCATGCCCGGCGGACTCCATACGCCCTGCATACGCGCACGTACAGACGACACGGGGGATTCGCCCTTATCATGGCCCGCTTCGATTGCAACAAGCGGATGACCGCGTGACCGTATCCACCCTCGCATTTGTCTTCCCTGGTCAGGGCTCGCAGTCCGTGGGCATGCTGGCCGAGCTGGCCGAGCTGCACCCGCAGGTGCGTGAAGCCTTCACCGAAGCATCCGATGGTGCCGGCGTCGACCTGTGGGCGCTGTCCCAGGGTGGCCCGGAGGAAATGCTCAACCGTACCGAATACACCCAGCCGGCCGTGCTGGCCGCAAGCATCGGCGCATGGCGCGCCTGGAACGCCGCAGGCGGTCCGCGCCCGTCGGTCCTGGCTGGCCACAGCCTGGGCGAATACACCGCGCTGGTCGCTGCCGGCGCGCTGAGCCTGCATGACGGTGCGCACCTGGTGCGCCTGCGCGGCCAGCTGATGCAGGAAGCTGCGCCGGCCGGCGTCGGTGCCATGGCCGCCGTGCTTGGCGCCGAGGACCAGCTGGTGCTGGACGTCTGCGCCGAAGCGGCGGGCAGCCAGATCGTGGTGCCGGCCAACTTCAACTCGCCGGGCCAGATCGTCATCGGTGGCGACGCTGCCGCGGTCGACCGCGCGCTGGCGCTGCTGGCTGAAAAGGGCGTGCGCAAGGCGGTGAAGCTGGCCGTCAGCGTGCCCTCGCACACCCCGCTGATGCGCGAAGCCGCCAACCGCCTGGCCGAAGTGATGGCCGGCCTGTCCTGGCAGGCACCGCAGCTGCCGGTGGTGCAGAACGTCGATGCCAAGGTGCATGACGGCGTCGATGCCATCCGTACCGCGCTGGTGCAGCAGCTGTACCAGCCGGTGCAGTGGACCGGTTGCGTGCAGGCCCTGGCCGCCCGTGGCATCACCCAGATCGCCGAATGCGGCCCGGGCAAGGTGCTTACCGGCCTGGTCAAGCGCATCGACAAGTCCATCGACGGCCGTTCCCTGGCCACCCCGGGCGACTTCGAAGGCGCCCGCGAGGCGTGGTCGGCCTGATCCCCCTGTTCCTGCCGACCGTGCCGGTGGCCGCTGCAAGCGGCACGGGCGCGGTCGCTGCCCACGTTTGAGGACAACATCATGAGCAAGCCCCTGCAGGGTGAAATCGCACTGGTCACTGGCGCCAGCCGTGGCATTGGTGCCGCCATCGCCGATCTGCTGGCCGCCCAGGGCGCCACCGTCATCGGTACCGCCACCACCGAATCCGGCGCTGCCGCGATCGGCGAGCGCCTGGCGGCCCACGGCGGCCACGGCCGCGCGCTGAACGTCACCGACGCTGCCGCCCTGGAAAGCGTGCTGGACGGCATCGCCAAGGAATTCGGCGCCATCTCGATCCTGGTCAACAACGCCGGCATCACCCGCGACAACCTGCTGATGCGCATGAAGGAAGACGATTGGGCGTCGATCATCGACACCAACCTGACCAGCGTGTTCCGCACCAGCAAGGCCGTCATGCGCGGCATGATGAAGGCGCGCAAGGGCCGCATCATCAACATCGCATCGGTGGTGGGCGTGACCGGCAATGCCGGCCAGGCCAACTACGCCGCCGCCAAGGCCGGCATCATCGGTTTCAGCAAGTCGCTGGCCAAGGAAATCGGCTCACGCGGCGTCACCGTCAATGTCGTCGCCCCCGGCTTCATCGACACCGACATGACCAAGGCGCTGCCGGAAGAAGCCCGCACCGCCCTGATCAACGACATCGCCCTCGAACGCCTCGGTTCGCCGGAAGACATCGCCCATGCGGTGGCCTTCCTGGCCAGCCCGGCGGCCGGCTACATCACCGGCGAAACCCTCCATGTGAACGGCGGCATGTACATGCCGTAAGCAAGGGGCGCACGGATTGCGCCGCAAGTGGTTGATCTGCTGGGTTTTTTGCACCTATGCAAGGCCCCGCCGGTTTCCACTACACTATCCCACGGCCATCGCCATCCGATGGCGACCACTTTTGAACCACTACTCCATCTGGAGCGATACCCCATGAGCACCATCGAAGAACGCGTCAAGAAAATCGTCGTCGAACAGCTTGGCGTCAAGGAAGAAGAAGTCACCAACAGCGCATCGTTCGTCGATGACCTGGGCGCTGACTCGCTGGACACCGTTGAGCTGGTGATGGCCCTGGAAGAAGAGTTCGAGTGCGAGATCCCGGACGAAGAAGCCGAGAAGATCAGCACCGTGCAGGCCGCCATCGACTACATCAAGGCCCACGTCAAGGCCTGATGTCAGACGGCAGTGCGCGCGCGGGTTCCGCTCGCCGCGCACCGCACCCCATGGGGCCGCAGTTGCGGCCCCGTGTGTTTGAGCATCACACCGCAGTAGAACCGAGTTGCCCGTTGACATCATCGGGTCAGGAGAATCAGCAATGAAGCGTCGCGTCGTCGTAACCGGCCTGGGTATCGTCTCGCCGTTGGGCAATGATCTGGCCAGCAGCTGGGAAGGCATCACCCAGGGTCGTTCGGGCATCGGTCCGCTGACCAACGTTTCTGATGCCTACCTGGATCGGTTCACCACCAAGATTGCAGGTGAGGTCAAAGGCTTTGACATCACCGCCGACAACGAACTGTTCGGCAAGTACCGGGTCGGCGGCAAGGATGCCAAGAAGATGGACCCGTTCATCCATTACGGCCTCGGTGCCTCCTTCATGGCCCTGCATGATGCAGGCCTGGAGATCACCGAAGCCAACGCCGAGCGCATCGGCGCGATCGTCGGCGCCGGCATCGGCGGCCTGCTGGGTATCGAAGAGCAGACCATCGATTTCCACGAGGGCAAGAAGATCTCGCCCTTCTACGTGCCCAAGACCATCATCAACATGCTGCCGGGCCAGCTGAGCATCATCACCGGCCTGAAGGGTCCGTCGTTCTCGGCGGTCTCGGCGTGCGCGACCTCGAACCATTCGATCGGTACCGCGATGCGCATGATCCAGTACGGCGATGCCGACGTGATGGTGGCCGGTGGCGCCGAGCGCGGTTCCTCGCCGACCGCCCTGGGCGGCTTCTGCGCGATGAAGGCCATGAGCACCCGCAACGACGCTCCGGAACAGGCCTCGCGCCCGTGGGACAAGGACCGTGACGGCTTCGTGCTGGGTGACGGCGCCGGCATCCTGGTGCTGGAAGAGTACGAACACGCCAAGGCCCGTGGCGCGAAGATCTACTGCGAACTGGCCGGCTTCGGCGCGAGCTCCGACGCGTACCACATGACCGCGCCGAGCGAGAACGGCGAAGGCGCCGCCCGCTGCATGGCCATGGCCATGCGCGACGCCGGCGTGACCCCGGAACAGGTCGGTTACCTCAACGCACACGGCACCTCCACGCCGCTGGGCGACCTGGGCGAAACCATGGCCATGAAGGCCGCCTTCGGCGACCACGCCTACAAGATGATGGTCAGCTCCACCAAGTCGATGACCGGCCACCTGCTGGGTGCCGCTGGCGGCGTGGAAGCGATCTTCTCGGTGATGGCGCTGCAGGACAACGTCATCCCGCCGACCATCAATCTGGAACAGCCGGGCGAAGGCTGCGACCTGGACTACGTGCCCAACGAAGCACGCCAGGCCAAGGTCGACGTGGTGATGTCCAATGGCTTCGGCTTCGGCGGCACCAACGGCACGCTGATCTTCAAGCGCGTCTGACCAACGTGTGGCGCCGGGCCATTGCCCGGCACCGCCTTGGTAGAGTCGACTGACAGTCGACTGCCTTTCGATCCGCCGCGCTGATCGTTGATGGGAAAGCAGTCGACTGACAGTCGACTCTACCTATCGGCAATCCGACAAACGGATCAACGCCGTGCACCACGGAGCCGCCGCAAGGCGGCTTCCGTGCATCTGAACCCCGAACTGGCCGCCATGACCCACGCCCCGCTGATCCAACCGCTGCCGCACCCGATCGACCTGCTGGCCCTGCAGCAGCACGACCCGGCGCGCTTCCCGCTGCTGATGGAATCCACCGCCTCGGGCACTGCCCAGGGCCGCTGGAGCCTGCTGCTGGCCGCGCAGGGCGACAGCCTGCGGCTGGACGCCGACGGCCAGGTGCGCGACCAGCACGATGCCGTGCACGCCGGCAGCTTCCTGCAGGCGCTGGACCGTGCCTGGCAGGCCGCGCGCCTGCCGCACGACGGCAGCCACAGCCTGCCGTTCCGCGGCGGCTGGGCGCTGATGCTCGATTACGAAGTGGCCAGCCAGATTGAAACCGTGCTGTCGGCGCGTGCGCGCGACGACGGCCGCCCGACCGCACTGGCCCTGCGCTGCCCGGCGGCCGTGCTGCACGACCACGAGAACGATGCGAGCTTCGTCATCGCCGAAGCGGGCGAACAGGCGCTGCTGGATGCACTGCTGGCACAGGCCTCGGCTGCGTTGCCAGACGCCGGGCAGGGCTGGCAGCCACCGCAGTCGGTGGGCGAGGACGCGCCGCAGCGCTTCACCGACGGCGTGCGCCGGGTGATCGAGTACCTGCGCGCGGGTGATGTGTTCCAGGTGAACCTGTCGCGGCGCTGGAGCGCGCAGTTCGCCGCGCCGGTCAGCCCGCAGGCGCTGTACGCGCAGTTGCGCCGCGCCAATCCCGCACCGTTCGCCGGCCTGTTCACCGCGCATGGCCGCCACGTGGTCAGCTCCTCGCCGGAGCGGCTGGTGTCGGTGCATGCCGGCCACGCGCAGACCCGGCCGATTGCCGGCACCCGCCCGCGCTTTGAAGGCGACGATGATGCCGCGCGCATCCAGGAACTGGTCGGCCACCCCAAGGAGCGTGCCGAGCACGTGATGCTGATCGACCTGGAGCGCAACGACCTGGGCCGCATCTGCCTGCCCGGCACCGTGGTAGTCGATGAACTGATGACCGTGGAAAGCTATGCCCACGTGCATCACATCGTCAGTAATGTCAGCGGCCACCTGCGTCCCGAGGTGACCCCGGGCGAGGTGATCGCCGCGACCTTCCCGGGCGGCACCATCACCGGCTGCCCCAAGGTGCGCTGCATGCAGATCATCAGCGAACTGGAGCAGGTGCCGCGCGGGGCCTATACCGGCGCATTCGGCTGGCTGAACCGCGATGGCGACCTGGACCTGAACATCCTCATCCGCACCGCCGAAGTGGATGGGCATGAGGTGAGCTTCCGCACCGGTGCCGGCATCGTGGTCGACTCCGACCCGGAAAAGGAACTGGACGAGACCCGCGCCAAGGCGCGCGGCCTGCTGCGGGCGCTGGGCCAGCAGGGGTAATCGATCGCCCCCCCGCCGGGCATGGCTGGTGGGTGCCGACCGTTGGTCGGCACAGACGCCCCATGGTCCCGGTGGGTGCCGACCGTTGGTCGGCACGGACGCCTGGCATGGCTTGTGGTGGGTGCCGACCGTTGGTCGGCACGGACGCCCCCACGGCCGGTCATCCACGCATGGCGTGGATCTACTGGTAGGTGCCGACCGTTGGTCGGCACGCAGACGCCACCCCGGTCATGACCCCACGCCACCCGGCACGGTATCCTGCACGGCGGAATCGCATTCAGAGGTAGTCCATGGCGGGAGCCAAGCGCGGGTGTCTGTTCGTGGTCATGCTGGTGGTGGTGCTGGGCGCCGTCCTCGCCGGCGTGGGCGCGTGGTTCTTCTACCAGCAGGGCCAGTTCGCCGACCGCCACATCACCCCGTCCGCCGAGAGCGTGGTCATCGCCAGCGGCGATGGCATGAACACCGTGCTGCGCAAACTGCGCGATGCCGGTGTGGATGAAGGCCAGGACACCCAGTGGCAGCTGCTGGCCCGCCAGCTCGATGCCGCCGGCAAGCTGAAGGTGGGCGAGTACGCGCTGGACAGCAGCCTGACCCCGCGCGAGCTGCTGCTGCGCATGCGCGCCGGCAAGGTGCTGCAGCACCGCGTCACCATTGTCGAAGGCTGGAACATCCGCCAGGTACGCGCTGCGCTGAAGCGCGCCGAGCCGCTGCTGCACACCACCGATACCTTGGATGACGCCGCACTGATGCAGCGCCTGGGCTTCGGCGGCCAGCACCCGGAAGGCCGCTTCCTGCCGGAAACCTACGTCTACCAGCGCGGCGACAGTGACATGGACGTGCTCAAGCGCGCCCATGCCGCGATGGAAAAGGCGCTGGACGAGGCCTGGGAAAGCCGCGCCGCCGACCTGCCGATCAACAGCCCGTATGAACTGCTGACGATCGCCTCGATCATCGAAAAGGAAACCGCGCTGGCCAGCGAGCGCCCGCAGATTGCCGGGGTGTTCATGCGCCGCCTGAAGATCGGCATGCGCCTGCAGACCGATCCCACCGTCATCTACGGCATCGGCGCGGCCTACGACGGCAACATCCGCCGCCGCGACCTGACCACCGATACGCCGTACAACACGTACACCCGTGCGGGCTTGACCCCGACCCCGATCGCCATGCCCAGCCGCGATGCACTGATGGCCGCCGCCCAGCCGGCGGCGGGCGATGCGCTGTACTTCGTCGCAGTAGGCGATGGCAGTGGCGCGCACGTGTTCTCGCCCAGCCTGGACCAGCACAACGCCGCCGTAGCCCGCTACCTGCAGCAGCTGCGCCAGCAACGTACCAAGGAGACCCCGGCGCAATGAGTTCCGCGCTGCTTCGCCACCCGCGTTTCGTCAGCCTGGAAGGCGGCGAGGGCGCGGGCAAGACCACCGCCATCAACGCCATCCGCGATTGCCTGCGCAGCCACGGCCATGAGGTCGTGCTGACCCGCGAGCCGGGCGGTACGCCACTGGCCGAGCGCATCCGCGGCCTGGTGCTGAAGCCCGATGCGGAGATCGCCGCCGAACCGTTGAGCGCCGAAGCCGAGCTGCTGCTGGTGTTCGCCGCACGCGCCCAGCACGTGCGCCAGGTCATCCAGCCGGCACTGCAACGCGGTGCCTACGTACTGAGCGACCGCTTCACCGATTCCAGCTATGCCTACCAGGGCGGTGGCCGTGGCCTGGACCCGCAGTGGATTGCCGACCTGGAACGCCGCGCCGTCGGCCTGCTGCCAGGCCTGACCCTGCTGCTGGATGTGGACGTGGCCGTGGGCCGCGCCCGCGCCAATGGCCGCGACCTGTGGCCGGACCGCATTGAAAGCGAGCAGGACGATTTCTTCCAGCGCGTGCGCGAGGTGTTCCGCAGCCGCGCCCAGCAGGATCCGCAGCGCTTTGCGCTGATCGATGCTGGCCAGGTGCAGGAACGCGTGGCCGCCGATGTGGTGGCCAGCGTCGAGCGCTGGCTGCAGGCCGGGGAGGGCGCATGAGCAGCTTCTCGCCCTGGCAGCAGCGCGCCTTCGACCAGACCGTGGCCGCACTGGATGCCGACCGGCTGGGCCATGGCCTGCTGATCTGCGGCCCGGCCGGGCTGGGCAAGCGTGAGGTGGCGCTGGCCCTGGCCGACCACGTGCTGGCCCGTGGCGATGCCGCGCACGCCACGCGCACGCGCCAGCTGATTGCCGCCGGTACCCATCCGGACCTGCAGCTGGTCAGCTTCATCCCGAACAAGAGCGGCGACAAGCTGCGCACCGAGATCGTCATCGAGCAAGTGCGCGAGATCACCAACAAGCTGGCGCTGACCCCGCAGTACGGCGTGGCCCAGGTGGTGATCGTCGACCCGGCCGACGCCATCAACCGCTCGGCCGCCAACGCCCTGCTGAAGACCCTGGAAGAACCGCAGCCGGGCCGCTACCTGTGGCTGATCAGCAGCGACCCGGCGCGCCTGCCGCAGACCGTGCGCAGCCGCTGCCAGCGCCTGGAATTCAAGCTGCCGACGCGCGATGAAGCCATGGCGTGGCTGCAGCAGCAGGGCCACAGCGAAGCCTCCGCGCGCGAAGCGCTGGATGCGGCGCGCGGCCACCCCGGCCAGGCCGACAACTGGCTGCGCGAAGACGGCCTGAGCCTGCGCCGCGACGTGGGCCGCGAGCTGGAACAACTGGCCGCCGGCAAGGCCGGTGCGGTGGAGCTGGCGCAGAAGTGGTGCGGCGATGAAAACGCGGCGCTGCGCCTGCGCTTTGCCGCCGATCTGGCGCTGGCCCAGGCCAGCACCGACGCCTTGACCGCGCCGGACCGATTGCACAAGCTTGCAGCGTGGTTCGATGCTGCCAACCGTACCCGCGACCTGCTGCGCACCACCGTGCGTGCAGACCTTGCGGTGGTCGAGTTGCTGCTGGCCTGGAACAAGGTGAACGAGCGGCCTGCCGCAAGGGGAAATCGATGAGTGCCAGCAACGCCCGCCAGGGCATCCTGTCCCTGGCTGTAAAGGACAAAGCCGCGCTGTACAGCGCGTACATGCCGTTCGTGAAGAATGGCGGCATCTTCGTGCCCACGCCCAAGCGTTACTTCCTGGGCGACGAGGTGTTCCTGCTGCTGACCCTGCCCGATTCCAGCGAGCGCCTGCCGGTGGCCGGCAAGGTGATCTGGGTGACCCCGGCCGGCGCACAGGGCAACCGCGTGGCCGGCATCGGCGTGCAGCTGGCCGACGGCCAGGAAGGCGAGAACGTGCGCCACAAGATCGAGACCCTGCTGGCTGGCCTGACCAGCTCGGACAAGCCGACGCACACGATGTAACGGGGCGCGATCGCCGCCCCTGGTAGCGCCGGGCCATGCCCGGCGGCGCCCTTCGAAACACCCGTGAACACGAATGTGAAAAACTGTTGACGGCCTCTGAAAAGCCCCTATAATGAGCGGCTCAGCAACACACCGGGCGGTTAGCTCAGCGGTAGAGCATTGCCTTCACACGGCAAGGGTCACAGGTTCGATCCCTGTACCGCCCACCATAAAAATCAGGCTGTTACGAAGATTTCAGTGGAATAGTGATTTTCGGTAACTGCTTGGTAACAGCAGTCGGCAGAAAAGCGTTGGTCTACCTCTAGTAAGAGGTTATGGCGCGGAAAACTAGCCGGTCACTAGGCATAGGTCTAGGAGTACTGCTAAGAAACCGGCCTAGGGCCGGTTTTTTTTTGGACCGCCCTTGGCCCTTCGTCGAGAAGATGAGTACATCAGGGAGATGGTCTGCGATGGCTGGGCGCGATTCGGTGGTCAGTGTTGATCTGGTCGAGGCTTCTCTCTCAGGTCCAATAGATTGGGCGCGGTTGGAGTCCCTGGTGCATGCCGTGCTGGTGAACGATGATCTGCCTGATTTGAGCAAGATTGGAGGAGGCGGCGATTACGGAATCGACGCTGAGAGCGTGTTCTACGATGTCCTGAACAGAACTCGCCGTACGGTTGTGCAAGTGTCGTCAACTGCTGCGCAGCGCCAAAAAGTAAAGGATACGATTACCAAGCTTAGGGCTCACTCCGTGCCCTTTGTCAAACTGATCTATGTCACAAACATTCCAGTCGGGGCAGAAACTCGGAGATCCATTTCCGCGCTCGCAGATGAATTGGATCTTGATGTCGAAGTCAGGGATCAAAGCTATCTTGTAGCCCAGCTTTCAAAAACAGGCTCCCCAATATTTTCCAGGTTCTTCGCGTCGATTGAAAAGCAAAGAGACGTTTTGTTTGGTCATTCGGACGCCCTGCAGCTCGCTCCTGATAATTTGCAGCATGCGCTGCTCGCAACATTGGGCGCCTTCGTCCTTTCACCTCACGCACGCGTAGCTCGCAAGACGCTTTTCGATAACACGGTGCTGGCAGCAATTTCGTCGCGCGACGGATCCGATGTGGATCAGTTGATTGCAGATGTCCAAAAGCTATGTCCTGGCGAAGATGTGTACGCCGAAAGAGTGCGAAGAGCTATACGTAGGTTAGAGAAAGCCGGCTCTTGTGAGTCTCATGGCGAGCTAGTTAGATGCAGTAAAGAAGTTGTTCAGAGATTCGTGGCCGTTGCAGGGGCATCAAAGCTTGGCTTTAGTCAATTCGTAAAGCATGTAACGCTAGCCTGCAAAAAAGTTCAGTCACTTTCTCAGGGGCAGGAAGGCTTTCTAGAGCGAAACTTAAGACAACTCGTTCTTAGGCTCTTGAGAATTTCTGGGCCGGTTGCGTTCAAGAACGACGGGCTCGCGAATGCGCTGAATCGTCAAGGCAATGAAGATCTCAAGTTGATTCTGGGCAAGAACCTACCTCCCGAGTTAGTGAAAACAGCTATGGCCGCGGTGGCGGGATTTGTAGGTAGTCCTGCTGGTGCATCCGCTCTGGCGCCATTGGTTCGATCCTACGGTGCTCTCGCCATTCGAAATCTGGATCCATTAGGGAAGGGATGGCAGCAGAGTGTTCTTTCGAGGAACACACTCGCGCTGGACACGGATGTTGTACTTGCTGTTCTGATTAAGGAATTGCCCGAGCACGGTGCGGTATTGGCGGCACTAAATGCGCTTTCTGGGGAGTCGGTAAAGCTGGTTCTGCCGGACCACATCAAAGATGAGGTGATAGATCATGTCGGTCGTGCTGACAGGACTTTCGTCTACTTCAGAAATCAGCTTCTGCGAATGCCTGTCGAAGCGGTGAATGATCGCGTCGGAAATGCGGTTGTCCGGGGTTATTATCACGCGTCCAAAGGGAAGGGCGTGGTTTCCGATTTCAATGACTATTGGCGACGTTACTGGAATGCGGAGAGTTCACAGAGCTACATAGAAAACGTGCTTTCACGACGTTTAGCCTTACATATTGAGGATCTTGCTTCCATACGCCCCGAGGTTTCTGAGATTGCCGAACAACTTGCGTTGAAAGCAGTGGAGCTAAAAGAGTCCATGCGAAAGAAGGCTCTCTACAGAGACGAGTGGAGCCAGGCTGCACGGGTCCGACTTGATGTCTGTATGGCCGTGAATGCCTCGGAGCGCGTTGACACTGCTGTAGGCGGAAATGTGAGGGCATACGTAGTGTCTTCAGATGGTCTTTTTAGATTTCTGGAACGTCAGGAAGAATGGAAAGGCCGAACGACCGTTTCGTTAGCGACTCTTGCACTCCCTCAGCTGGTGTCTTTCGTTGCTGGCACGACGCTAGACGACCTAAGCGCAGTCGATTTTCTTTTTCATGACCTGACTGTACTTGCAGCTAGCGAGATGTCAGAAGAGATCGAAGCGCTTGCGGCGATCGGCGTTGATCTATCAGAAGTCGATCTCGACCAACTCGAGTGGGACCTGAGGGGTAGCCTGCGCGATTCTCTCGCTGATCTGGAGGCCGCTGTATCGTCGGAAGATGAGGATGCGCCGCATAAAAGTTCGCAGGTTGCAATGCGCACGCTGGAAGTAGCGCACTCTGCTGGGTATTCGTTCGCCAAGCCCGTTCAAGCGATCATTGACGATCACGCTCGTACCCAGGCGGAAATGGTTGAAACTCTAGCCGTCACTGATAGGCAGCGTGATCAGTTGAGTCAATTCTTGGACCAAGCATTGAGTAGTTCTCCTGCAAAGACAAGGGCTCGGCTTCGAAGAATCGCCAAGGATTTGGGGCTTGATTAGGTGCCGATTTAAAATTCTCATGAGGCGTTGCATAGAATTGTGCTTAGCTTAGTAGCGCATTTCCGCTTTCTCTACTTGATGCGCCTACGCTTACTGCAGTTTCTTGGTGCTTGTTGCCGTTTCTCCACGCGCAAGGACTTCGAGTGCAGTGCCTGAGTATGTTCGTCCTCACCTTGTTCGCTGCCCCTTCTTTCCGTTCCGCCGGCAGTTCGACAAAGGTGTTTCACGCCGCCAGCTCACCTGATCAGCGTGGGCGCAAAGCATGTTGCGGAGCGTCAACGGCTTCCCCATCGCTTGTCATTGCTTTGGCTTCACGCGCTGATCCAGGGCGTGTGGGTGCGCCTAGTCGCGTAAGCGCTGATAATGATCACCATCAACCTGATGATGTGGCACATTGGATTCGTGGCTGGCATCGCCCGCAGTTCGGAAAGCATCGCGCTGAGCGCGTGCGGAAGTGGAACAACAAGATCTTCGCCATATCCCTGCGCGCATCCACCTCTGCGACCCGAAGGCCCCGCCTGACCACTGCCGTGTCGGCATCTGCCGGTGCAGTGCCGACGGGGTCCCCTCTGTAGTAGGAATGCCGGTCATGGCTCGCTGGATTGCGGTGCACCGTTGTGCCGTGCTCGGCCCGGGTCATGCCCTTTTCAAAAGAGCCCGACATCATCAGCAGGTCGACGGTGAGGGTACAGAGCTACATGGCTGCCCCTGAAAATAGAATTATGCGGATGTGCGCCGATAGGGGGGGGGGCACGTATCGGCGGTGGAGGTCGCTCAACTTCCGACCTCCACCGGCCACTGTGCGGTCACGGCGGTAAGGAATGACTCGCGTCTACGCCGCCCGCGCTGCCGGTGTTGTTAGGGGGCACCGCCGGCTGGCCCCGCCTTTCATTCGGGATCGGTCACGCCATCAATGACGGTGAATGCCTTGGGGTAGGCGGATGCCACATCGAGGCGGGTGTGGCAGATGAAGCCGACTTCGCCCGTCTCGGCATACAGTTCCTTCAACAGCTGAATCGACACCGATTCGCGCATGTAGACGGTAAACATGTGGAAGCCACCAACGTAGATGGCCGCCGCGTTCTGGGCGGTTCCCGCTTCCTCGTTGGTCGGGATCTGGCTGGTGGTGAGGAACTTCCAGTCGCTCAGGGCTTCGGGGCGGCGCAGCGGCTGGCCGGTGGTGTCCACCAGCGGCGCCGGGGCATTGGCCTCGGTAATCAGGCGGCGGGCACGCACGAACGGCCGCCATTCGGTGATGGGCCCGCCGTTTGCGCCCATCGACAATTTGTTGATGCTGGGAATGTTCCGCAGCCCAGGGATTTCCGGCTCGGCGCCGCTGCCCATCAGGGAAGCGCGGTCGATTTCCTTGGCGAACGCTTGGGCGATTGCGGTGTTCAGCGCGGCAGGTTCGATCCCTGTACCGCCCACCATGTTGCAGAACGAAAGAAGCCTCCAGCAATGGAGGCTTTCTTGTTGGCTGTGATGTGGCGCAGTCGCATTGCCTCAGCCGAGATCCCCCAGCAACTCGCGCGCGATCATCGCCGTGCCGTCCAGCAGGTCGTGGCCGCTGCCGGCCTGCACCACCACCGCCAGCAACTGGCGGCCCACCTCGGCATTGCCGCCGCGCAGTTCCATCTCTCCCTCGAAGCACAGATCGCCCAGCCATTCGTGCGCCTGCGGCAGACCGCGCTTGCGGGCACGGCGGAATTCCGCCAGCAGCTTCGCCTGGCCCGCTTTGTGTTCGCCATCGGCAAGCAGGCCGATGGCACCGCCGTGCGCGGCGCGCCAGATGGCCGGCAGCGGCCGGCCTTTCTCATCCAGCACATCCAATGCGAACTGCGCGCAGTACATCTCGTAGCGCTTGCCCGCCGTGCTGGCGGGCACGATGCCCGCCTCGGCCAGCAGGCGTTCGGCTTCATCCAGCTGATTGAACTTCAACCGCAGCAGGGCAGGGCGGCTCAACTGCTGTGACAGCGCCTGCTGGTTGGCGGCAAACCACACGTTCCAGCCGATGGTTGCGCGGCCTTCCAGCGCGGCCTTGAAGTACTCCAGATGTTCGGCGTCCATTGCGGTTTCCTGCGATTCCCTGCGCGATTGTAGCCAAGGCGCTCAGGGCGTT
Source organism: Stenotrophomonas sp. PFBMAA-4 (assembly GCF_030053215.1). Classification (NCBI taxonomy): domain Bacteria; kingdom Pseudomonadati; phylum Pseudomonadota; class Gammaproteobacteria; order Lysobacterales; family Lysobacteraceae; genus Stenotrophomonas; species Stenotrophomonas sp. PFBMAA-4. The sequence continues at coordinate 124,969 of NZ_JASGBW010000004.1, forward strand.
CCGCTTTCCAGGCAATGGGTGGCCTCGCACACCAGCTGCCGCGCGGCCACGATCAGGCCATCGGTGTGGAAGCTGCCCATCTGTTCGTCCGGGCCGCCTTCGACACGCGCGCGCTCGGCGGCCTGCAGAATGTCTAGCAGCGCGGAGAGTCCTGCCAGCGAACGGCTGAGTGAGGCGTGCTCGCTGGCCGCCAGCCTGCGCGGGCTGCAGGGCTGCCCGTTTGCGCCGTCGGCTCGCCGGATGGCGTCCAGGCAGGCGAAGAACGTGGGGGCCTGCAGGGGCAGATTCTGTTCGTCCAACGCGCACTCGATCTCGCGTGCGATGTCGTCGGGAACCTGGTTGGCGATGTCGGCAATCAACGCGTACAGGCGGGGAAGCGATGCGGCTCGGTTGGTCATGGCAAAACCCTCACTGGCGTAAGGCCACCTTCGGAATGAAGGTGGCGGACGGTGCGGGTTGGCGTACCTAGGCAGAAAGGCTCACAGGGAGAAAAAGCCTGGCGGATCTCGCGATCCCCACGCACCGCCCGCCATGGAAGGCAGTCGGTGCATTCTCTTTGCTGCGATCAAGACCGCAACTTCCTGTGAGCCTGTTCATTTGTTCGAGACGCCAATCCCGACCAAGGCGTGCTGCCTTGGCGGGGCGATCATCGATCCGCGCAAACACGGAAGTCAGTGAGGAAAGTTGTAACAACGCCCACCATGACGGTGTTCCACCACCCATGGCCCGATCCCCCGCCTTATCTGAACCGGGCAGTGCCGCTACACAACCCCAGTGGGAGCCAATCACGTCACCCGGCGCAGCCCGCGCGAGCGTGCCATGGATGAAAGCAGACGTTCCATCCATGCGCTGTGTCGCCGACCGCAGCGGGCGTAGTCTCGGCCCACGGTTGTCGCCTCTGGCTCTGGAGTTCCACCATGCCGCTCGCCCGTATCGATCTTCGCAAAGGTAAATCCGCCGATTATCTGCAGCGCGTGGGGGAGGCCATCTACCAGGCCCTGCGCGCGGTGGGTGTGCCGGAAAACGATCGTTTCCAGGTCTTCCAGGAACACGAGGCGGGTACGCTCGTCTTCGATCCCGGCTATCTGGGCGTGGCCCGCACCGATGACTTCATCTGCGTGCAGATCACCTGGAGCGAGGGGCGCACGCAGGAGCAGAAAAAGGCGTTGTACCTCGGTATTGCCAATGGCCTGCATGAGGCGGTGGGTATCCGCCGCGAGGACGTATTCATCAATCTGGTGGAAGTGAAGCCGGAGAATTGGTCGTTCGGTAATGGGGTGGCGCAGTACGTGAGTTGATGGGCAAGGAGCAGAAGCATCCACGCATGGCGTGGATCTACTGCATTCGCGGCGTGTCATTGGTTGATGAGGTGGCGCGGCGCGTGAGTTGATGGGCGGGGAGCAGAAGCATCCACGCATGGCGTGGATCTACTGCATTCGCGGCATGTCATTGGTTGATGGGCGAAGTGCGCGCACGCCGGGAGTGCGGGTTCATCGGCGTGGCCCGGGTTGTGCCCCTGCGTCACCGTGTCGCAGGGGCAAAACCCTGAACGTGGTCCAGGGTTGGCCGCCGCGCCGTAGAATGGCGGGGTGCGTCGCCCCCGATTCCACCGCCGGTTCCAGACCCTGGCATGGCTTGCCATGCTGCTGGTGCTGCTTGCCCCGCTGGTCAGCCGCTGGATGGCCCATGGGCCGGCACCAGCCGCCGCGCCGGTGATGGCGGGCATGGATCATGGCGCGATGGACCACAGCGCGATGGGCCACGGCGCGCACGCGGAACACGCGCAGCACGCGATGGAAGGGCACCACGACCACCACGCGATGGCGCACGACGAGACCGCCTCCAAGCCGGCCGTCGATCTCCATGCCGAGCACGAGATGGGCGTGGACTGCGAGTACTGCCTGATCGCGGCGCGCCTGATCACCTTGCTGGTGGCGGCGTTTCTGCTGCTGGTGCCTCTGGCGCCGGTGTGCAGGGCATTGGCGGGATCTGTCAGGGCGCTGCCCTCGCGGCTGCGCGGAACACTGGGTGCGCGTGGGCCACCGGTGGCGTTCGCTGGCTGAGCCGCGCACGCGAAAGGCCGCCGGGCATGGCCCGGCGCTACCGATTTTCTTGAAGCTGCTGGGCATCGCCCGGCGTTAGCGCGTGCGCTTTTCTTTTCTGCTGCCCTGTCTGATGGGGCGGCATTGCATGCCGTGGAAACATGAAAACCAACCCGAATGTCGTTGCCCTGCGCTGGGCGACGCTGCCGGCGCTGTGCGCCTGCGCCCTGTACACCGCACCGGCCCATGCCGATGCGGCAGACCCCACCACCCTGGACACCGTGCGCGTGGTCGATACCCGCCATGGCGAACTGTCGGCCGTGCCCAGCGCGGGCTCGGCGCTCGGCCTGAGCGTGCTGCAGACGCCGGCCGCGCTCACCGTCATCGACCGCGACCAGCTGGAACAGCGTGGCGACAGCAACCTCAACGATGCGATCAGCCGTGCCGGTGCGATCAGCGCGTTGCCGCACCCGGGCAATGGCCTGAGTGCGCTGTCCAGCCGCGGCTTCACCGATGGTGCATCGGTGATGCGCCTGTACGACGGCCTGCGCCAGTACGGCGGGGTGGGCGTCACCTTCCCGTTCGATACCTGGTCCATCGAGCGCATCGAAGTGCTGCGCGGCCCGGCTTCGGTCATCCATGGCGACGGTGCCCTTGGCGGGGTCATCAATATCGTGCCGAAGAAGCCGACGCGCGGTGCCATCGAGAACGAGATCAGCGTGACCGTGGGCAGCGAGGACACCGCGCGCCTGGGCTTCGGCAGCGGCGGTGCGCTGACGCCGGAGCTGGCCTACCGTGTGGACGTGAGCGGCAATTACAGCGGCGGCTGGGTCGACCGTGGCCGCAACAACGATGCGACGTTCTCCGGCGCGCTGCTGTGGCAGCCGCGCACGGACCTGCAGCTGACCCTGACCCATGCGCAGGGCTACCAGCAGCCGATGCGCTACTTCGGCACGCCGCTGGTGGACGGCCGACAGCTGGATGCGCTGCGCCACCGCAACTACAACGTGGCCGACAGCGAGATCCGCTTCCGCGACCGCTGGACCCAGCTCGATGCGCTGTGGACGCCGACCGCGAACGTGGAATGGCGCACGCGCGTCTACCAGATCGACAGCCAGCGCGACTGGCGCAATGCCGAGGCCTACGTCTACAACGATGCCACGGGGCTGATCGATCGCTCGGACAATACGCAGATCACCCACAACCAGGACCAGACCGGGCTGACCTCGACGCTGCGCGTGCAGGGGCAGGTGGGCGGGCTGGCCAACAGCTTCGCGGTGGGCCTGGATGCCAACCGCGCGCACTTCAAGCACACCAACAACACCTACGCCGGCAGTTCCGGGCCGGTCGATCCGTTCCATCCGGTGCCGGGGCAGTTCGCCAGCGATGCCCCCAACCTGCCGCGCTACCGCAACAGTGCCGAGCAGTACGCCCTGTTTGCCGAAGACCACCTGACGCTGAGCGAGCGCTGGTCGGTGCTGGCTGGGCTGCGCCATGACCGCGCGACCATCGACCGCACCGATCTGATCAGTGGCGCGGCAGCATTCTCCAAAACCTACAGCAGCACCGGTTGGCGTGCGGGCACGGTGTTCGCGCTGCGGCCGACGCTGAGCCTGTACGCGCAGTACTCGCAGGCGGCGGACCCGGTCAGTGGCCTGCTGATGATCAGCCCGGCCAACGGTGCGTTCGATCTGGCCAAGGGGCGGCAGTTCGAAGTGGGCATGAAGCAGGCGTTCGACGGCGGCGAGTGGACGCTGGCGGCGTACCGCATCCGCAAGACCGGCCTGCTCAGCCGTGATCCGCTGCAGCCCGATCGCCGCGTGCAGGTGGGCGCGCAGACCTCGCGCGGCATCGAGGCCTCGTTGAACTGGGCGTTCGCACCGCAGTGGTCGCTGGATGCGAATGCCACGGTGCTGAAGGCCGAGTTCGAGGACTTCCTGGAAACCACCGGCTCGCCGGCGGTGGTGGTCTCGCGCGATGGCAACGTGCCGCCGAACGTGGCCGAGCGGATGGCGAACGTGTGGCTGAGCTGGCAGTTCCTGCCGGACTGGACCGTGGCCGGCGGCGCGCGCTATGTGGGCAAGCGTTACGCGGACAACGCCAACACGCTGGAGCTTCCCGGCTACAGCACCACCGATCTGGCGCTGACCTGGCAGGCGGCGGCGCGCACGCGGGTGACCGCGCGCCTGTTCAACGTGTTCGACAAGGCGTACTACGCAACGGCGTACTACACCAGCACGCAGTGGCTGCTGGGTGCGGACCGCCGCGTCGAGTTCACCCTCGACCATCGCTTCTGAGGGCGCTGGCCATGTCGCTGCGATCCACCGCCAAGCGTTGGACTTACCTGCTGCATCGCTGGCTGGGTATTGGTGGCTGCCTGCTGATGCTGCTGTGGTTCGTCAGCGGCATGGTGATGCTGTTCATCGGTTACCCGAAGTTGACCCCGGGCGAGCGGCTGGCCGCGTTGCCGGTGCTTGATGGCACGCGTGCGCTGCAGGGGCTGCCGGTCCTGCCCGACGCTGTGCAGGCCGAACCGGAACGCGTGGCGCTGACCACGCTGCGCGGTGAGCCGGCCTATGTAGTGCGCAGCGGTGCGAACGTCGGCGCGTGGTCGGCCGGCAGCGGCCACGCGCTGCTGCCGGTGTCCGCGCAGCGCGCCGAGCTGTCGGCCGCCGCGTTTGCCGCTGGCCCGGCGTTCCCCGATGCGGTGCGCGTGGACGAGGATCGCTGGACGCATTCGCGCGGATTGGATGCGCACCGGCCGCTGTACAAGGTGGAGGTGGGCGGCCGACAGCCGGGCAGCGTGTACGTTTCCTCGCATACCGGCGAAGTGGTGCTGGATGCGCCGTACCACCAGCAGCGCTGGAACTACGTGGGCGCGTGGCTGCACTGGTTGTACTTCCTGCGCATGCAGTCGGTGGACCCGGTGTGGACGTGGGTGGTGATCGTGTTGTCCGGGCTGTGCACGGTGGCGGCCATCAGCGGCATCGTGGTGGGCGTGTGGCGTTGGCGTTTCCGTGGCCGGTATCGCTCCGGTGCGAAAACACCCTACGTGGAACCGTGGATGCGCTGGCACCACCTGGTCGGCCTGGTGGCCTCGGCGTTCGTGTTCACCTGGATCTTCAGCGGGCTGATGTCGATGAACCCGCTGCAGGTGTTCAGCAGCCCGGCCGATGCGACGAATGCCGAGCGTTATCGAGGCGCGCCGGTGCCGCTGGATGATGCGCTGGCCCAGCCACAGGCGTTGCTGACCGCAGCGGCGCAGGCGGGGTTTGCGCCGGTGGAGATCCAGTGGCGGCGCATCGATGGCCAGCTGTTTGCGGTGCTGCTGGACGGGCAGGGCGGTACGCGCATCGTCTCGCGCGTGGATGGGCAGCTGCAGCTTGCGAAGCAACTGCCGGTGGCGTGGCTGCAGCAGCGCGCACAAGCATTCGGCACGGCACCGCTGCGTGCATTCACGATCCTGCACGCGCCCGATGCCTGGTTCTATCCCCGCGCGCCCGAGGCGATGAACGGTGCAGCGGTGCGGCGCTTCCCGGTGGCGGTGGCCGACTTCGGCGATGAACACGCCACACGGGTGTACATCGATCTGGCCACCGGCGATCCGCTGCTGACCCTGGGCCATCGCGAACGCGTCGGCCGCTGGCTGTTCTACTTCCTGCACAGCTGGGACCTGCCGGGCATGCTGCGGCAGGAGAACACACGGCTGGGCGTGCTGTTGCTGCTGAGCGTGGCGGGCACGGCGTTGTGCATGACCGCCACGGTGATCGGCTATCGGCGCTTGCGGGTGAAGTTCCGGCGCCGGCGGCATTAGTACATTGGCGCTGACGCTGACCCGAGTCCTGTGAGACCATCCAAGGTTCCTGGCCATGAATGGTTATGAAACGCAGCCGATGTTGGTGGCCAGGAAAGTACAGGGGCTTGATGCTTGCGGTACTTTGACGGTAGTCCCTGGATAGGATTTCCACACAGCGTAAATGGAGCAAGGATGAATTACGTTTCTATGGGTGTTCTCGCAATTGGAATTGCGGTTGCTTCTTCCGGCGCGCAGGCCAAATCGTTGCCGCGCCTCTACAACTTCCCGACCACGACGACGGCTTCGGTCTCAAACGCACTGCCGGCTCCGGGACAAGTGATCCAGCTTTCCGCACAGGTCAATGGGCAGGCGTTGGGGCTCTATCACATCCCGGGCAATGAGCAGATCGGCGGATTCGTCGAGTTCAAGGTGAATGGCCAGGCAGTGGGCAAGGTGCAGGTCAGCACCGCCAACACGCCGATGGCTGGCCTGGTATCCCAGCTTGATCAGGCGTGCTATGGGGCCACGGGCAATGTCCAGTTCTGTACGCACCGCTATGCGTATGGCAGCCCGGCCAAAGTCTCAATCAACTATACGGTTCCGGCAGGCTTCACGACCGCCTCGATCACCGCGACGTTCAGTGGTGACGGACAGTTCACGCAGGGGTCGGTGTCAGCACCGATCAACCTGCGCAACATTCCGACATTCGGCGAGATTCGCGGTGCGGGCAACAAGTGCCTGGATGCCGAAGGAGCCAACACCGGGCCTGGCACCGCCATCCAGGTATGGGACTGCACTCCGGGCACTCCGCAGCAGCTGTGGACGGTGAAGCCCAACACATCGACCATCACTGGCGTGCCCAGCAACCGCGCGCTCGACATCGTGGGCCATGGCACCAGCGATGGCAGCCGTTTGCAGCTGTATGACGCGCACGGTGAATGGAACCAGTCGTGGAAGTTCACCAACACCTCCATCGTCGGCGTGGGTGACAAGGTGCTCGACGCCATCGGTGCGTCCAGTGGCAACGGCACCAAGATCCAGCTCTACAGCAACGCACTGACCAGCAACCAGAAGTGGGAATTCAACCCGGCCAACGGCACGATTGTCGGTGTCGGCGGCAAGTGTCTGGACGTGGAAGGTGCCAACACGGCAGACGGCACGCGCGTGCAGCTTTGGGATTGCTCTGGCGTGCCGCAACAGCGATTCGAACTGGGTTCGGATGGATCGATCCGTGGGCTGGGCGGGAAGTGCCTGGAGGCGGCCGATGGCGCAAGCCATGACGGCAATGCGATCCGCATGTGGTCCTGCAATGGCGGTGCGCATCAGTCCTGGCGACTGGTTGGCGAGATCCGCAATCCGCAGACCAACATGTGCCTGGATGACCCAGGCCTGGGCAACACCAACGGCTCCAAGGTGCATATGTGGATGTGCCATGGTGGCGACAATCAGCGTTGGGAGTTCTCCTCGTACTGAGGCCTGCTGCCGCTGATGCAACGTTGTTGAACCGCGCGCCTCAGGGCGCGCGGTTCTTTTCGGCGCCGGGCTTTACACCCGCAGCCAGCGCGTGGACACCGCCACCAGCAACAGTGCGGTCGCCACAGCAATGGACGCGGCGATCAGGCCGAAATGGTTGGCGGCGAAGCCGATCAGTGCCGGGCCGGCAAGGATGCCTGCAAACCCCAGCGTCGATACCGCAGTGATCACCAGCATCGACCACATGCCGGTGTCGCCGTCCACTGCGCAGGGGCCGGGTAGATGGACATCGGCGCGAAGACGCTGCACCTGGGCGAGCGCTTTAGCGCCCACCGCGCAGCCTCCATTGGCCAGGCGCCCGCCGTTCAGCTGCACGGCGGTGCCTTCGTGGTATCTGGCGGCGGCCGCAATCTACGGCGCATTGGTGATCATCGTCAGTCCGATCAACGCGGGCAGCTGCTGGGCGATGGCCAGATTGGTCGAGCCGGCATCGAGCAGCACCACCTGGCCGGGTAACAGCAGGGTGCACACGCGGGCGGCCAATTCGGCCTTGTCGCCACGGTCATGGGTCAAGCATTCACGCAGAAGGGCATAGCGGCGCGGCAGTTCGGCGGCGATCACGCGACCCTGCTGGCGCAGTTCCTCAAGGATCTGCTAGTTGCGTTGGGCGGGCAGGGGGCTGGGATCGGAGCTCATGGTTGAAAGTGCGCACGATCATGTATGAGCGTGCAATATCGTGCAGAAGGCTGCGTGGCGCGGCAGAGGGTTGGGAATAGCGAGCCTGTCCGGCATCATGGCCGCGCTCCCTGGCATGGAATCCCTGATGTCCCCCGCTGTCCATCACCGCCTGCGTATTGCCGGCGACCAGTACACCGGCCAGAAAGTGGTCGACCAGCAGTTCTACGAATGTGATTTTTCCGGTGCGGACCTCACTGCCACCGAATTCGTGAACTGCAGCTTCTACGATGCCGAAAGCCGCACCGGTTGCCGTTTCAATGGCGCCACGCTGAAGGAAGCCAGCTTCCGCGGCTGTGATATCAGCATGTGCCACTTCAACTTCATCAAGGCCCTGGGCCTGGAAATCAGCGAGTGCCGTGCGCAGGGCGCGGATTTCAGCAACGCCAGCTTCATCAACCAGATCACCACGCGCACCTGGTTCTGCAGCGCCTTCATCAAGAAATCGAACCTGCGCTACGCCAATTTCTCGCGGGTGACGCTGGAAAAGTGCGAGCTGCGGGAGAACCGCTGGGATGGCGCCAACCTCAGCGGCGCCAGTTTCGCCGGCTCGGATCTGTCGGCCGGGCAGTTCGAGGGCATCGACTGGAGCAGTGCCAACTTCACCGATTGCGACCTGACCGGTTCGGAACTGGGCGACCTGGACCTGCGCGTGGTCAACCTGCGGGGGGCGCGGCTGGATGTGCAGCAGGTGGCATTGCTGATGCAGCGCATCGGCATCACCGTGGTGCCGTAGAGTCGAGCTTGCTCGACTGCGGTAGCGATCAATCGAGCAAGCTCGACTCTACGATGCGTACGCCACCCAGCCCTTGAAACTGAAGCCGGCATAGAACAGCTCCACGCCGTCGAAGCCGGCCTGTTGCAGCAACGCCACCTCCTGCTCGGGTGACTGCAGCGGCAGCCGCTCGATCATGACCTCGATCGTGCGCTGGGCATCGGCGTGGTTCACCCCGGACGCCTCGGCGAAGGCCAGGTAGCGCTGCAGCCAGCGGCGCTTGCCTGCTTCATCGGCGGGCACGCTGTGGTGGGCTACCACCAGCGGCGCACCCGGACGCAGGCGCCGGTGCAGCTCGCGCAGCGTGTGCAGCCGCTGCGCGGCATCGAGGAAGTGCAGTGTCAGCAGGCAACTGGCGCCATCAAAACGCACGTCGGGTGCATCGTCGATATAGCCTTCCAGCAGCTCGACCTGCGCCATCAGCGGCCCCAGCGTCTGCTCGGCAAGCGCCAGCATCGGTGCGGCCGGGTCCACGCCCAGCAGCTGCCAGCCCGGATGGGCTTCAGCAAAGGTCTTCAGCTCCAGGCCGCCCCCGGCGCCCAGCACCAGCACGCGTCCCTCGCGGGGCACATGTTCGGCCAGCAGCAGCTGGCTCATCTGCTGCAGGGCGAGGAAGCCCGGCACCTGCCGCAGCGGACCCTCGGCGTAGCGGGCGACGGCCTGCGGATCATTGAAGGTCGACATGGGGCGTTCCTGTGGCAGGGGGGACATTCCACTGTAGCGTGCTCGTCAAGCCGACACGCCTGGAAAACGTCAAGCGTTTCAGCGCAGCGCCCGCGCCAGTACCTGCCAGATGCGCGGGTCCTGGCATTGCGAGACATTGAAGCGCACATAGTCGGCCACGCGCTGCGACTGGCTGAAGGCATTGCCCGGTGCCAGCACCACGCCTTCGCGCAGGCACTGCCGGGCCAGCGCGGCGGCATCGCGGCCATCGGGCAGCTGGCACCACAGGAACAACCCGGCTTCGGGCAGCAGCCAGGGCGTGATGCCCAGGCGCTGCACCTGCCGCAGGGTGTGCTTGCGGGCATCGGCCAGGCGCGCACGGATGGCCTGCATGTGCCGGCGGTAGCCGCTGTCGGTCAGCGCGATCTGCATCAGGTGTGCAGCCATGTGGCCGCCGCCGAAGCTGGTGGCCAGCTTCAGGTCGACCAGCGCGTCGATCCAGTCCGCACGCGCCGCGATGTAGCCACAGCGCGAAGCGGCCGACACGGTCTTGGAGAAGCTGCCGACATGGATCACCCGTGACAGCCCGTCCAGCGCGGCCAGGCGCGGGGCAGGGCGCAGCTCGAAGTCGGCGAAGATGTCGTCCTCGACGATGGTCAGCCCGCTGCGCTCGGCCAGGCCCAGCAGCCGGTGCGCGGTGGCCGCCGACAGCACCGCGCCGGTCGGGTTGTGCAGGCCGGAATTGGTGATGTACAGCCGCGGCGCGTGTGCCTGCAGGGCCGCCGCGAAGGCTTCCAGATCCGGGCCGCTGTGCGTGTAGGGCACGCCGATGGCCTGCACCTGGTGCGCCTTCAGCAGCGCGTGGTAGTTGAAGTAGCTGGGGTCGTCGACCAGCACGCTGTCGCCCGGCTTCAGCAGCAGCCGGCAGACCAGATCCACCGCGTGCGTGCCCGATTCGGCCAGCAGCACCTGGTCCAGCGGCACTTCGATACCGAAGCCGGCCGCTCGCCGCTGCAGCGACTGGCGCAGCGCCGGCAGGCCGAGCGGGCTGGCGTAGTCGGTGAGTGCGGAAGGCTCGGCGCGCGCCATGCGCCGCAGGCCGCGGCGCAGGCCATCCTGGTACAACCACTCGCTGGGCATCCAGCCGCAGCCGGGCTTGAGGTGTTCGGCGGGGGTTTCCAGCGACTGCCGCGAGACCCACAGCGGATCCACCGCGCGGTCCAGGCGCGGCTCGATGGCCGCCAGGGCCAGCGGCGGCAGCGGCCCGGCCACGTAGAAACCGGAGCCGGCACGCGCGGCGATCACGCCTTCGGCAGCGAGCCGCTCGTAGGCCTCGACCACCGTGGATACCGAAACCCCCATGGCCGCTGCCTGTGCACGTACCGAAGGCAGGCGCGCACCGGGGCCATCCTGGCGGGCGGCGATGCGCGTGCGCACCGCATGGATGACGCTGTCGATACGGCTGGGCGATCGGGACATGGCGGCGACTGTGTGGGAAGTGTGACCAGTACAGTTACTTGCGACTGTACTGGATTGTAGCTGGGTGGCTGGGCGTGGCAATGGCCCAATGGCGGCCCGGGCCACGCGTGGCCCTTCGCAAACGGATGTCAGCGTGGAACGGTCGGCAAGCGGGTGGATCAACGGCTTCATCGGTGTGGTGATCTTTGCCGGCTCGCTGCCCGCTACGCGGCTGGCGGTGCTGGAGCTGGATGCCGGCTTCGTGACCGCCGCGCGCGCCAGCATCGCCGCACTGCTCGGCCTCGCCCTGCTGCTGGCCCTGCGCCAGCCCCGGCCGGCGCGCGCGGACCTGCCCGGCCTGGCCATGGTCAGCCTGGGCGTGGTGGTGGGCTTTCCGCTGCTGACCGCGCTGGCCCTGCGCCAGGCGTCGTCCGCGCACACCATCGTCTTCGTCGGCCTGTTGCCACTGAGTACCGCGTTGTTCGGCGTGCTGCGCGGCGGTGAGCGGCCACGACCGGCGTTCTGGCTGTTCTCGCTGCTGGGCAGCGCCTGCGTGGTCGGGTACGCGGCACGCAACGGCATCGAAGCGTCGCTGCAGGCCGACCTGCTGATGCTGGCGGCGATCGTGGTGTGCGGCCTGGGCTACGCCGAGGGCGGGCGCCTGGCGCGGCACCTCGGCGGTTGGCAGGTGATCAGCTGGGCGCTGCTGCTGGCCCTGCCGGTGATGCTGCCGCTGACGGTGATGATGCGCCCGCCGTCGATGGCGGCCATCGGTGCACCGGCGTGGTGGGCACTGGGCTACGTGGCGGTATTCAGCATGCTGGTCGGCTTCCTGTTCTGGTACCGCGGCCTGGCCCAGGGCGGCATTGCCGCCGTCGGCCAGCTGCAGTTGCTGCAGCCATTCTTCGGCCTGGCGCTGGCGGCGCTGCTGCTGCATGAAACGGTCAGCGCCGGCATGCTGCTGGTGACCCTGGCCGCCGTGGCCTGCGTGGCAGGGGCACGCCGCTTCAGCCGCTGACGGCGGCGCGGGGCCCGTGGCACGCTGTGTGCCGGCCTGCGATGTCGCCTGGCACCTGCCATGGGCAATAATGCGGTCTCTGCCTGAGCATGGATCGCGATGTAGATGACGGCCTCCGGATCGCCCGCTGACGATGGCGCCACCACGCTGCTGCGGCGCTGGAGCACGGGCAACGATCTGTCCGCGCGCGACCGCCTGCTGCAGATGCTGTACGCCCAGCTGCGCGGCATGGCGGCAGTCCGGCTGAGTGGCGATGCGCCCGGCCTGCTGCAGCCCACCATGCTGGTGAACGAGGCGCTGATGCGGATGCTCGACCCCGGTACGGCCTACAACGATCGCGTGCACTTCCTGGCCCTGGCCGCATTGAAGATGCGCAGCGTGATGGTCGACCACGCACGTGCGATGGGCGCGGCCAAGCGGGGCGGCGATCAGCTGCATCTCACTCTGGGCCACGCCGATCGCGAAGGCGTGGAGGACCAGGACGCCGTGGACGTGCTGGCGCTGGATGCGGCGCTGCTGGCCTTGGCCGATGTGGATGCGCGCGCCAGTTCCACGGTCGAGTGGATGTACTTCGGCGGCATGCGCCGCGAGGAAATCGCCGCGGCACAGGGCGTGTCGGTGCCGACCGTCGATCGCGACCTGCGCTTCGCCAAGGCCTGGCTCAAGCGTCACCTCGGTGGCACGCCTGCGGGGAATGCCGGCACATGAGCAGCGCGGTGGACTGGGGCGCGGTGCGCGCGCTGTTCGATTCGGTCTGCGAACTGCCCGAGCCGCAGTGGGAGCGCGAGCTGCATGCATTGACCGGCGACGCAACGCTGGTGCACGAGACGCTGGCCTTGCTGCGTGCACAGACCCAGGCGCTGGGCGGCATGCAGCGTTCGATCGATACGGTGCTCGCTTCGCTGGATGCGGGCGATACCCAGGTGGGGCAGCTGATCGGACCGTGGCGGCTGGTGCGCCTGCTCGCGGCCGGCGGCATGGGCCGGGTGTTCCTGGCCGAGCGCGCCGACCAGCTGTACCGCCGCCAGGTGGCGATCAAGGTGATGCGACGCAGCTTCGATCCGGCACTGGCGCAGCGGCTGCAGGCCGAAAGCCAGATCCTGGCCGACCTGCAGCATCCCAACATTGCCCGCCTGTATGACGTCGGCCGTGCGGCCGCCGACCAGCCCTACCTGGTGATGGAATTCATCGACGGGCAGCGCCTGGACGAAGCCTGCCGCGCGCCGGACATCACCCTGGCACGGGTGCTGGGCCTGTTCTGCAAGGTCTGCCGCGCGGTGCAGGCTGCGCATGCGCAGGGCGTGATCCACTGCGACATCAAGCCGGCCAACGTGCTGGTGCGCAGCGATGACGAACCGGTGCTGCTGGATTTCGGCATCTCGCGGCTGATGAATGACGGCAGCAGCGAGGCCGGTGCCTACGCCACGCCGCGCTATACCAGCCCGGAGCGGCGCTCGGGGCGCCCGGCGGCGGTGGCCGATGACATCTACAGCCTCGGGGTGATGCTCGACGAACTGCTGGCGCTGGGTGGGCCGGCGGTGCGCCTGCACGCCGACCTGATGGCCGTGGCCGCCCGTGCACGCGCGCCGGTTGCCGCCGATCGTTACGCATCGGTGGATGCGCTGGCCGAGGACGTGGTCCGGTTCCAGCAGCATCGTCCGGTGCGCGCGCGGCGGCCCAGCCGCGTGCAGCGCGCGCGCCTGTTCCTGCGCCGGCAGTGGCGCGCCTCGGCGCTGGCGGCCTGTGCGCTGCTGGTGGCGGTGGGTTTCGTGCAGCGCATCGGCGATGCGCGGGCACGCGCGGAAGAACACGCCGCGGCCGCGTCCAGCATCGCCGACGTGCTGGTGGCGGCCTTCGATTCGGCCGAGCCGGGCATCCGCGGCGACCGCCCGATGACTGCGCGGGAGGTGCTTGATCTCGGTGCGCTGCGGATCGAGCAGGATCTGTCCGCCTCGCCGCTGGTGCGCGCCCGCCTGCAGGCCGCGCTCGGCCGTGCCTACCGCAACCTGGGCCAGCCGCGCGAAGCCGGCGCGCTGCTGCAGGGCGCCGTGCAGGGCCTGCGCGAGGCCGGTGCACCGGCGCACGAGATTGCTGCGGTGGAAGCCGCACGGGCCCTGCTGCAGGTGGAGGACGGCCAGCAGGATGCCGCCCTGCAAGGGGCGCGCCGCGGGCTGGCGCTGCTGGAACAGGATGACGACGTCGGCGTGCGTATCGACCTGCTCAATGCGATGGGGCGTGCCCACGCCAGCCGCGAGCACTTCGACGAGGCCAACGCGGCCTATGCCGAAGCACTGGCCCTGGCCCGCGGTGGCACGGGCGCGGCGTTCGATGCGGGCCGGATGACCACGCTGTCCAACCTGGGCACGCTGTACCGGTCGCAGGGCAGGTTGCCGCTGTCCGAGGAGACGCTGCGCGAAGCGGCGGCCATCGGAGGCGATGCCTCGCCCCTGCACGGGCCGGCGCGCCTGCGCGTGCTGCGCTCGCTGGTCTACACGCTGCTGGCGCAGGGGCGTGCCGACGAAGCGATGCGGCTGGCCGAGCAGACCTTCGCCATCACCCGCCAGTTGTTCGGCATCGACAGCAGTTATACGGCCTCGGCCGAAGCCGCGCTGGCCGGCCAGTATCTCGATCTTGGCCGCTATGGCGAATCGCAGCAGCACTTCGATGCGGCCATCGCCACCAGCGCGCGGGCGGATGGGGCCGACAGCCTGGCGTACGCCGGCATGGTGTACGGCCGGGCGATCATGGAAGAGGCGCGCGGCGACCTCGCCCTGGCCGAGCAGGGCTACCGGCAGACGCTGGCCCTGCACCAGCGGCTGCTGGGCACGCAGCACCCGCGCAGCCTGGACGTGCAGATGGTGCTGGCGCGTCTGCTGATGCGTGCGGACCGTACCGCCGAAGCCGAGCCGCTGCTGCGCGAAGTGGGCGTGGTGTGGCGGCGTACCCTGGCGGCCGATTCCCAGCAGCTGGTGACGCTGGAACTGGTGGAACTGGAGTGGCTGACCCGTGCCGGCCGCATCGCCCAGGCGCGGGAAGCGCTGGCCGCATTCGATCGGCAGCATCCTGCGCCGGTGCCGAGCCTGGCGCTGCGCCAGCAGATGCAGTCCGCGCTGTTGGCACAGCGGAGTGGTGCCGGTGATGCCGCTGCGCGCTGGGCGACCGTCGTGGCCACCTTCGAGAGCTTCTACGGTGCCGACTCCACCGCCACGGCGAAGTGGCGCATTCCGTATGCGGAAAGCCTGCTGCAGTCCGGCAACGCGGCATCGGCTGCGGCCCAGCTGCAGCGCGCCCGCCCGCAGCTGGTCGGGCTGTCGCCGCATTCGGAGTTCCTGCTGCGCGCGGCGGCCCTGGACGCGCAGCTGGCCGACACAAAGGTTGCCCGGGCGCGATAGGTTCCGCGCGGTTTCTCCGGTTGTTCCATGACAGGCATCCGCACTGCATGGACAACAGGGGAAACGCAACATGCGCAATGATCGACTGGCCCAGCGCCCGGAGAAAACCAACCGCGGGCTGCTGCACCGCTTTGCCAAGGCCTACGGCAAAGCGCGCGAGTGGCACTGCTCGCGCCTGCGCGCATCGGTGGTTGGGCTGCGGTTTGCGGTGTGGGGGGACAGCGGGCGCTTCACCTCGCATGGTGGCTGGCGCGTGTCGCGCATCAGCCGCAGCGATTCGGAAGCCTGAGCCCGTGGCTGATACGCAACGGCTATCGTGCGCGTGGACAATCGGTATTGGCCGCAGCGCGGGCGCATCGCCCATGCTGCGGCGGATGAAACCTTCCCTCGTATCCTTTGAAGGCCAGGTCGGCCTGGTGACCGGCGCGGCCGGCGGTCTTGGCCTGGCCTACAGCCGCCTGTTGGCGCAGCGCGGCGCACACGTGGTGATGCATGACGTGGGCGCCGGCCTCGACGGCCGCGGCAGCGACCCCAATCGCATCGGCGACGCCGTGGCCGCCCTGCAGGCACAGGGTCTGTCAGTGGAGGCGGCCTCGGGCGCGATCAATGCGCGCGTGTGCTGCCACGCGCTGGTGCGCGAACTGCTGCAACGGCATGGCCGCATCGATTTCATCGTGCACAACGCCGGCTGGGTCGCGTACGAACTGCTTGAGGCGGTGGATGACGATGCCTTGGAGCAGATGCTGCGGCTGGCCGCCAAGACGCCACTGTGGCTGGCCCAGGCCGCCTGGCCGGCGATGTGCGACGCCGGCGGCGGCCGCATCGTGGTGACCACCTCCGACCGCGCGCTGTACCCGCAATACGCGCAGAAAGGCCTGGCGGGCTACGCGATGGCGAAGATGGCCGCGCTGGGGCTGGTCAACGTGCTGGCACTGGAGGGCGCCGAGCACGGCATCGTGGTCAACGCCGTTTCGCCGGTGGCAAAGACGCGCATGTGGGGCATCGACGGCGAGCCCGACGAGCTGCACCCCGATGCGGTGGCCAGTGGCGTGGCCTTCCTGGCATCGACGCGGTGCTACGAAGGGGGCTGGGTGCTGCGTGCCAGCAACGGCCAGTTCCATGCCCTGCGCCTGCAGGAAGCCGAACATGTGGGCTACCCGCGCGACCTGCGCGCGGTGGCGGCCGACAGCATCGAAGCGGTGGCCCTGCAGTGGCCGGTGATCGCACGGCCGAGTGTCGACGCACGCGGCTGAGCGCGTACCCTAGGCAGCCCCCCGCTGCCCGTGCCGAGATGATCGATCTGCGCCTGCTCCGCCAGTTCGTGGCGGTGGCCGAAGAACTGCATTTCCATCGCGCCGCCGCGCGCCTGCACATGTCGCAGCCACCGCTGACGGCGGCGATGCGGCGGCTGGAGGATGACGTGGGCACGCGCCTGATCGTGCGCGGCAACCGCACGCTGGGGCTGACCGCCGCCGGGCAGACCCTGCTGGTGGAAGCCCGTGCCACGCTGCAACAGGCCGGGCAGGCGCTGCAGCGTACCCGTGAAGCGGCGGCCGGGCAGATCGGCAGCCTGCGCGTGGGGTACGTCGGCAGCGCCCTGTACGGTCGCCTGCCAGGCCTGATCCGGCAGTTCCGCCAGGCGTTCCCGCAGGTGCAGCTGCACCTGCATGAGGCCACCTCGCGGCAACAGCAGCAGTGGCTGCGCGAAGAACGCATCGACCTGGGTGTGCTGATCCCACCCATTCCGTCCACCGAGCTGGCGCTGCAGGGGTTCGACCAGGATCGCCTGGCCATTGCCCTGCCGCGCACGCACGCCCTGGCGGCGTGCCCGGCGCTTACCGTGGCGATGCTGGCCGAGCAGCCGTTCGTGTCCTGGCCGGCGGGCGAGGGCATTGGCTTCCACGCCCAGGTGCTGGGCCTGTGCACCACGGCCGGCTTCACCCCGCGCGTGGTGCAGGAGGCGCAGGGCATGCACGCGGTGCTGTCGCTGGTGGCGGTGGATGCGGGCGTGGCGATCGTGCCGGCCAGCATGGCCAGCTTCCGTCCGCAGGAAGTCGTTTACCGCGTCATTGACGGCGCCGAGGCGGGCTTCGAGCTGCAGTTCTGCACGCGGCCGGGCGTGGCTGGGCCGGTGCTGCAGCACTTCCTGGCACTGGCCGCCCAGCAGGATCTGTCGTGATCGACATTGCGGCGTGTCTCTGCCGCGCCGGTGGTGCCTGAAATACCAGTTGCAGCACGTTGCGACGCCGGCGCACGGGCACCGCAGAACAAAGGTTTCAGCGCGCTGCGTTGGCGATCCGCATATTCCTGAGGGGTGGCTGCGGGTAACCCCTACAGCCAGCGTCGGCACGCGCCGTCAGCATCCCTTCGCCGGCCTTCGTGGCTGGCTGGGATTGGCGTCCCAAAAAACTCTGGCGCGTGTCCGGAAGCTGTCCAGGGAGGACGGCTTCCGGACGGCGCGGCCCGCTGGTCCGTGGCGGGTGATGCGTGGGGATCATCCCGATCCGCCGGTCCGCTCCAGAGTCTTCCGGTACGCCAACCCGCATCGCCCGCCGCCCATCCACGCCGCAGCGTGGGTGTGAGCGCTGCAGCTCTGCGCAGGCGGAGCGCACCTCATCTGGGGAGTGGCGGCGGGCGGTGCACTCTTCGCAGGCCTGGACTATGGCAGCAGGTCACGCGCCATGCGGAAGACATCGGTGACCGCGTACAGGCCGCTGTGCCGGGCAAGGTGCGCGTTGTCCGGCCCCTGCGCAATGCCGCTGGCCAGCAGGCGGAACTGGTGGGCGGGGTCGGGCTGGTACTGCAGCCCATACAGTGCATGCCGGTCCACGTACGCCCGGCCGTCGTTCAGCCGTTCGCCACGGGCGATGACGCCCTGCAGGTGTTCCCATGCCAGCGGTGTGTCCTGCACGATGTCGTAGAACTCCACGATGGGCGCACCCTGGCTGACCTCCCGTACATGGAAGGCATGGTGGCGGTCGCCCACCTGCATGCCGACCACGTCACCGGTGCGCCACGCGGTGTGCGCTTTCGCCTGCGAGGGGCGGCGTGCAGGCATCAACGCGGGGCTGCGCAGCAGGGTTTCGATGTCCGCACTGCGGCGATGGAAGGTGTCCTTCAATGCCACGGCGGCATTCAAGGCGGCGATCGCCGCAATCGCTGCGTCGGTGAGCTTCGCATCGGCGAAGCCCTGGCGATGCAGGCACACCGCCAGCGCCAACGCGGTCTTGTGGACATACAGCGGCGCGACCTCGGCCGGATCGGCCTGCAGGATGCAGTTCCAGCGCAGCAGTACGTTCCCCATCACCTCTGCACCGATCTGCGCAGGTTCGCGCTCGGCGGCTTCAGGGGGGAGTCGCGCCCAGTGCGCGCAGCGCTTGACGTCGCCGTCGATGGCCTCGACCAGCCCGGCGGCGGCAAGCAGTTTCAGTACGTCCAGGTGTTTGATCGCCATGTGCGCAACTGCTTCCAATACGGCTGCCCAGTCTATCGAGCACGGAACAGGTGTTCGACCAGGTAATCGATGAACACCCGCAGCCGCGCGCTGGGCAGCTGCTGCTGGGGCGCAGCGAGGCGTTGCACGAAACCAATCCGGAACGCGCGTAAGTCCCCCGGCATGTCATCGTCGTGTCGTCAGGGACTCACGCGGTCCATGCCGCCGCAGGGCTAGAGTCGATCATCCCCGTCCCCCACGGAGATCCGCCATGTGGCTGCTTGATCATCTCTGGCCCAGCCGTCGTCCGCTGCCGCCGCCGATGGCGGTCGACCCGCCGCCGCCGCCGCGCAGGCCCTGGCTGAAACGCCCCGTACGGGCAGGGCGCAGCGGCATGGCACCGTGGCAGAAGGTCACCCCGGCCATGCGCCGCACGCGCCACTAGGCAGTCTGGTCGGCCGGGTGGTTGACCCCGTCGTTGACCGGGATGATGCCCAGCGCGAAGGGATCGATGCCTTCCAGGCAGGCCACGTTGTAGCCGTACTGGTCCGGGTTGGAGCGGCGCCGGTGATGGGTGTAGATGCCGCAGACACCGCAGAAGTAATGCTCGGCCACGTGGGTGTTGAACTGGTAGAGGCGCAGGTGGTCCTGGCCGCGCACCACCTGCAGCCCCTCGCGGGTGACGCTGGCGGCGATGGCGCCACGGCGCCGGCACATCGAGCAGTCGCAGCGGCGCGGGTCGACGATGCCGTCGGGCAGGTCCAGCAGCAGCTCGACCGCGCCGCAATGGCAGGTGGCGCGGTGCCGGGGCTGTACCGCAACACCGGCTACAGAGGTGATTCCCATCGCTGTTCCCGAAGGTGGTGACCCGGCCAGTATGCGCTGCCCCGGCGGCCGGCGCCCGTTGCTGAATGGGCCGGTGATGCCAGCGTCAGCTCGCTTGTGGCTAACTATGCCGCCCCCCGAACGCGACAGGATGCCCGTGAGAGCCGCAGGACGTTGGATGACAGGATGTGCCATGGCGCTGCTGGCGCTGTGGATGGCCGGCTTGTTTGCCTACCAGCTGCCCGGGCCGGGCTGGCTGTCGGCGGGCGTGGCCGGGCTGTGGCTGCTGGCGGCGCTGTGGACCAGCTGGACAGTGGCGCGCGGTGTACAGGCCCGCCGCTGGATCGGCTTCTACGTGGCCTCGGTGGTGCTGGCCGGCCTGTGGTGGCTGCTGCTGACCCCGCGCCAGGACCGCGACTGGGCCGACGATGTGGCGCAGCGCCTGCACGTGGCGTCCTTCGATGGCCGCCACGTGGTGCTGGACAATGTGCGCGACTTCACCTGGCGCAGCGAGACCGACTACGACGCGCGCTGGGTGCGCCGCGAGTACGACCTGGACCAGCTGCGCTCGGCCGATCTGGCGCTGTCCTACTGGATGGGCCCAGCCATCGCCCATACGCTGGTCTCGTTCGGTTTCGACGATGGCCGCCACCTGGTGTTCTCGCTGGAGATCCGCAAGGAGCGCGGCGAATCGTTCTCGGCGCTGGGAGGCTTCTTCCGCCGCTTCGAGATGACCCTGGTGGCCTCGGAAGAGACCGACATCCTGCGCACGCGCACCAATGCGCGGGGCGAGGATGTCTACCTGTACCGCCTGCATGGCCTGGACCGCGGCCAGCTGAAGGCGCTGTTCGCCGCCTACCTCGATGAGGCCAGGCAGCTGGATGCCGCGCCGGCCTTCTACAACACGGCCACCAGCAACTGCACCACGATCGTCTTCGACCTGGCCCGGCACATCGCCCCGGGCCTGCCGCTGGACTATCGCCTGCTGCTGTCCGGCTACCTGGCCGAGTACGCACAGGATGTCGGTGCGCTGGCGCCCGGCGTGCCGTATGCCGAACTGCAGGCCAAGGGCCGCATCACCGAACGCGCGCTGCAGATGGCGCCGGGCGACAACTTCTCCGCCGTGATCCGTCGCGGCATTCCCGGCACCGGGCAGGATCCGCAGCCATGACCTTCGTTTTCCCGATCCGCTGGCAGCGCGTGCTGCCGGCGCTGCTGGCGGCGTGCGTCCTGCTGGCAAGCAGCGGCTGTGCCATGGTCACGGTCAAGCAGGTGGCCTCCAGCGATTCGCTGGTGAACAAGCGCGCCGACGTGCTCAATACCGGCAAGCTCAGCCCGGCCTCGCGCGAAACGCTCAGCGCTGCCGGCCTGGATGAATCGCAGTGCGAGAAGGACTTCCTGGTCTGCCGCAGCACGCTGCTGATGACCGACGACCTCAATGTCGAGCAGCGGCTGTCGACGCTGTCCGAACTGTGGGTCAAGGCCGCACTGGCGCTGACCCCGAAGAAGCATGCCGCCGGCGAGCCGCCGATGAGCGATGCCGCGCTCGACGCGTGGCTGGAGGCGGCGCGTTACGGCTACGCCTACCTGTTCTTCAGCGGTCGCTCGCCCTCCGACCGCGCGTTCGAAGACCGGCAGACGCAGGTACGCGACTACTACAACTACGCGGCGGAAAAGGCCGCGGTGGTGCTGTTCGCGCGGGCGCGTGCGGCGGCGCTGGCTGGCGAGGATTACACCCGGCCGATGTCTGCCGGCAGCTGGACGTTGGCCGCCAACTACCAGCAGCTGGCGCTGAAAAGCATCCCGTCGCAGCTGGTGCCGGCCGGTACGGTCAGCTTCGTCGGCCTGCGCAGCACCTACCGCCGCGATGGCTTTGGTGCCGAGCTGGTGATGGTGATGGACCCGCCGAAGCTGGTGGTGCCGGTGGTGGCAGCCGATGGCCCCAAGGCCGAACCCGCGGTGGACGACGATGACGCGGCACGCGGCCGCCGCCATCGGCATGACGACGGCGTGCCCGAGTTCAGCGAGATGTCCTCGATCAACGTCACCGCGCTGCTGCGCTTCGAAGGTGACAGCCTGGACGATGTGATGCGCACGCGGCGGGTCGAACTGGATGCCTATTCGCCGGAAGCCACCGAACGCATCACCCTGCATGGCGAGCAGGTGCCGCTGGCCGGCAACTTCACCGCGGCCTACGGCCTGTGGCTGGCGCAGAGCGGGTTCGCCACGCAGTCGCTGCGCACGCTGTTCGGCCTGAGCGAAGGCATCGGCGAACCGCACATCTACCTGATGCAGCCGTGGGACCCGAACCGCCGCATCATCTTCATGCTGCACGGCCTGGCCAGCAGCCCGGAGGCCTGGGTGAACCTGGCCAACGAGATCATGGGCGACCCCGAGCTGCGCCGGCAGTTCCAGGTGTGGCAGGTCTATTACCCCACCAACGCGCCCATCGCCTTGAACCGCTACGAGATCGCCACTGCCTTCAACGATACGTTGAAGCACTTCGATGCCAACGGCAGCACGCGTGCGTCGAAGGACATGGTCTACATCGGCCACAGCATGGGCGGCGTGCTGGCGCGGCTGCTGGTGAGCGATTCGGGTGATGTGCTGTGGAACGACCTGCTGGCCAACTACGACCTGAAAGGGGAGCGCCTGAAACGCGTGCAGAGCAAGCTGGGGCCGCTGCTGCACTTCAAGGCACAGCCGGAGGTGGAGCGCGCGATCTTCATCGCCGCCCCGCACCAGGGCACCGATATCGCCGGCAACAAGGTCGGCCGCCTGATCGGGCGGCTGGTGCGCCTGCCGCTGACCATCCTGGGCAAGTTCGAGGATGTGTTCCTGGCGCTGGCGCAGGCCGAGCAGCAGGTCGATGGCACCGCCAAGCCGAAGATCCCCAACAGCATCGACAACCTCAAGGCCAGCGATCCGTTCGTGAAGGCGGCCGCGCAGCTGCCGATCAAACCGGGCCTGAAGTACCACTCGATCATCGCCCAGCGCAAACCGGAACTGCCGCTGGAGAAATCCGACGATGGCCTGGTGCCGTACTGGAGCGCGCACCTGCCGGGCGCGCAGTCGGAGAAGGTGATCATCTCCGGCCACAGCGTGCAGGAAAGCCCGCAGGCGGTGCTGGAAGTGCGGCGCATCCTGCACCGTGACATCGACGAAGTGGGGGCCGCTACCCGGTAGTGCCGGCCGCTGGCCGGCAACCTGCATGCGGCGGCCTCACACCCGCCGCGCCACCACGGTGGCCAGCACGGCCAGGCCCACGGTGATGGCCAGGCACAGCACATAGCCGGTATGCGGCGCGGTTTCCACGAACAACGCGAACAGCGCACCGGACAGCGCCAGCGCGGTGGCCACGCACAGCGCTTCGCTCAGCTGCAGGGCCGAACTGTTGCGGCCCTGTTCCTGCGGTGCGGACAGCGACAGGGTAAGCACCGACAGGCTGGCGTAGATCATGCCCATGCCGAAGCCGGTGAGGGTCCAGCCGGCCAGCGCGACCGGCAGCGGCACCGCGTTGAACAGCACCGCCAGGGTGGCGGTGATGCCGAGGGTCATCAGCACCGTGCCTACGCGCAGCAGCTGCTGCCGTGACCAGCCGCGCTGCTGGTGGCCCTGCAGCCAGGAGCCGCTGAACCAGCCCAGCGCGCCCAGGCTGAGCACCGCGCCGGCCCAGCTCGGCGACAGGCCACGTTCGCGCTGCAGCAGCAGCGGCAGATAAGCTTCGCAGGCGAAGAACGCGGCGGCCGCCACGCCACGCAGTGCAATCACGCTGGGCAGCCCGTGGCGCAGGCGCAGCGTGCCCGGTGGCAGCAGGCGGTGCCCGCACAGCAGCAGGCCGGCCACGGCCACGGCCATGCAGGCCAGCGCGGGCACGCCTTGTTGCTGCCCACCGAAGTACAGCAGCAGCGCCGCCAGCGATGCACCGGCGGCCCAGCGCACGACGTCGCCGCCATCGTCCCCCTCGCGGGTTTCGACGGGTGCCTGCCGGGCCAGCGCCGGGCGCAGCATCAGCGCCGCCGGTATCGCCAGCAGGGGCACGACCAAGAACACCCAGCGCCACCCCAGGTGCTGCACGATCATGCCGCTGAGCGCCGGTCCCACCATGGACGGCACGACCCAGCCGGCCGAGAACGCGGCGAACACCTTCGGCCGCAGCGCCTCGGGGTAATTGCGGCCGACCATCACGTACAGCGCCACCGAAATCGCGCCGCTGCCCAGGCCCTGCAGCAGCCGCCCGGCCACCAGCATGCCCATGCGCGTGGCCAGGCCGGCCAGCAGCAGGCCCAGCACGAAGCAGGCAAGGCCCCACCACAGCGGTCGCGCCGGGCCGCTGCGGTCGGTCCAGCGCCCGGCTACGGTCATGCCCACCACGCTGGTGGCCAGGGTGCCGCCGAAGGCCAGTGCGTACAGGCGCAGGCCATCCAGTGCCTCGGCCACGGTAGGCATGGCTGCGGCCACGGCCAGCGCTTCGAAGGCGAGCAGGGCGACCAGTACGACCATGCCGATGGTGGTGCCGCGGTGGGCGGGCGAGAGAATGGAGTCGGGCGCGGCGGAGGCCGTCGCCGGCGCGGTGGTGGGGGTGTTCATGCGGAGACGGGTACTCGGGCCGCGCTTGTCATCCGGCGGCGAAGGACGCAGCATGACACCCGAACCATGGTTGAGGTCAAGCGATGCAGGAACAGGAACTGAGCGTGGGTGACGTGGCCCGCCGCAGCGGTGTCGCGGTATCGGCGCTGCACTTCTACGAGCGCAAGGGCCTGATCAGCAGCCTGCGCACGGCGGGCAACCAGCGCCGCTATGCGCGCGACGTGCTGCGCCGGCTGGCGGTGATCCGCGTGGCGCAGCGGGTCGGCATGCCGCTGGAGGCGGTGGCACGCGCGTTTGAGACCCTGCCGCAGGGCCGCGCACCGACCAAGGCCGACTGGGCGCGGCTGTCCGCGCGCTGGCAGCAGGAACTGGAAGAACGCATCCACATGCTGCAGCTGCTGCGCGATGAACTGACCGGCTGCATCGGCTGTGGTTGCCTGTCGCTGAAACGCTGCCGCCTGGCCAACCCCGACGACGTGCTTGGCGAGCGCGGCGACGGCCCCATGCGCTGGGGCTGAGCGGCGCCGGGTAGCGCCGGGCCATGCCCGGCGTCGGTTGCAGCAGTTACCAGACGGTGAGGGTTTCGCCGCTCTGGATGCCTTCCACCGCGCGCTGGAAGGCCAGTGCCGCGCGCTGCGCTGGCACCGCTTCAAAGCCGGGGAAATAAGGGCCGTAGGAATCCAGCGATTCGGCCAGCACGTTCGGGCTGACCGCGTTGATGCGCAGGCCGCGCGGCAGCAGTTCCAGCGCCGCGGCGCGCACGAAACCTTCCAGCGCCTGGTTGACCGCCGTGGCATTGACGCCGTCGCGGATCGGCTGCGCGCTGATGATGCCGGTGGTGAGGGTGATCGAGCCGCCCGGATTGAGGTGATGCTGCGCCGCCAGCGCCAGCCGCACCTGGCCGAGCAGCTTGTCCTGCAGGCCACTGTTGAACTGCGCGGCGGTCATCGTCTGCAGCGGGCCGAAATGCACGTTGCCGGTGGTGGAGATCACCGCATCGACCGGGCCGGTCTGGGCGAACAGCGCCGAGACGCTGGCGTCGTCGGCCAGGTCCACGCGCAGCGCTCCGCTGCGGCGGCCGGCGGCGAGGATTTCGTGGTGCTGGCCAAGGTGGCGGGCGACCGCCTGGCCGAGGGTGCCGCTGGCACCGACAAGCAGGATCTTCATGGTGGCGTCCTCAAGGGGAAGGGCTCCAGTCTGCGCCGCCGGTTGCGGGTTTGGTAAGCGGCGTATGATTCGCATATTCCTAACCCGGGGTTAGCAATGGATACGTTGCGCTGCATGCAGGCCTTCGTGGCCGTGGCCGAGCACGGCAGCTTCGCGGCCGCCGCCGTGCAGCTGCAGGTGTCGGCGGTGATGGTCGGCAAGTACATCCAGCAGCTGGAGGCACACCTGGGCACTGCGCTGCTGCAGCGGAACACCCGCCACCAGCGCCTGACCGAAGCGGGCGCGGCTTACCTGGCCGGCTGCCGCCAGGTACTGGAGCAGGTGCAGCAGGCCGAGGCTGACGTCGCTGGGTTGCAACGGCAGCCGCAGGGCCTGCTGCGCATCAGCGCGCCCACCACCTGGGGCAGCTGCGTACTGGCGCCGTTGCTGTCGGGGCTGTTGCGCGCGCAGCCGCTGCTCAACATCGAGCTGGACCTGAGCAACCGCCGCGTGGACCTGATCGAGGATGGCTTCGATGCGGCGATCCGGGTCGGGCCGCTGCCGTCGCAGGAACTGGTGGCGCGCCCGCTGCCGCCGTATGCGATGAGCCTGTGCGCATCGCCGGCCTACCTGCGCCAACGCGGCACGCCGCGCACGCCGGCCGACCTGGCCGGGCATGACTGCCTGAGCCACCTGGCGTGGCGTGGCGGCCATGGCTGGCAGCTGGCCAATGGCGAACAGGTGGACTGGGATGCGCGGCTGTCCAGCAACGATGGCTATGCGCTGCGCGAAGCGGCGGTGGCCGGGGCCGGCCTGATCCTGCAGCCGACCGCGCTGCTGGCCGCGGATATCGCAGCCGGGCGTCTGAAGCCGCTGTTGCGCGATTACGTGCCGGCGCCGCGGCCGATGCATCTGATCTACCTGCCGGACCGGCGCCCGCGCCCGCGGCTGCAGTGTTTCGTGGAGTACGTGCTGCAGCACGTTGGGTAGATCGATGCCATGCGTCGATGCCGGCGTGTCGGTGCACCGGGAAGGCTCCATCCACGCACGGCGTGGATCTACTGGCCGGTGGACCGAGGCCACATTGGCGCGTTGACGAGGCATTGCGGTAGGTGCCGACCGTTGGTCGGCACGACATCACAGATCGCGGTCAGTCATTCGCCGCCGACAACTCCCGCCCGCGCTGCTGCGCCGCGCGCAGGGCCTTGGCCACCAGGGCCTCGAAACCATCGGCCTGGAAACTCTCGATGGCGGCCTGGGTGGTGCCGTTGGGCGAGGTCACCCGGCGCCGCAGTTCGGCCGGGCTTTCACCGGCTTCGTCCAGCATGCGCGAGGCGCCCAGCAGGGTCTGCACCGTCAGCGCGCGGGCCGCATCGGCCGGCAGGCCCTGGGCAATGCCGGCTGCTTCCATCGCTTCGGCCAGCAGGAACACATAGGCCGGGCCGCTGCCGGACACGGCCGTGACCGAATCCATCAGCGCTTCGTCCTCGATCCACACATTGCGCCCGGCGCTGGCCAGCACGCGTTCGGCCTGCGCATGCTGCTGCGCATCCACGGCAGGCGTGGCGTACAGGCCGGTCACCCCGGCGCCCAGCAGGGCAGGGGTGTTGGGCATCGCGCGCACCACCGGCAGCGCACCGCCCAGCCAGCGTTGCAGCTGCGCGCTGGTGATGCCCGCAGCGATGGACACCACCAGCGGCGCCTGCGCCTGCGCCAGCGCCTGCAGCGATTGGCAGACCTCGCGCAGCACCTGCGGCTTCACCGCCAGCAGCCAGGTCTGGCCCTGGGCGGCGGCATCGGCGGCGTTGTCGTGGGTCTGCACGCCGAAATCGGCGGCCAGGGCCTCGCGCAGCACGGCCGCCGGCTCGGCCACGTGGATCTGCGCCGGCGGCACGCCCTGGCGGACCAGCCCGGCAATGAGGCTGCGGGCCATGTTGCCGCCGCCGATGAAGGTGATCGATTCAACTGTCATGCGGGATTCCTTGGTTCAGGCCGGGCGCGGACGCGCACCGAACAGGGCGGTGCCGATGCGCACCAGGGTGGCACCTTCGGCAATGGCCTCGGCGTAATCGCTGCTCATGCCCATCGACAGGGTGTCCACCTGCGGATGGCGCGCGGCCAGCGTCTGGAAAAGGGCATGCATGCGCACGAAGGCATCGCGGCGGCGCCCGGCCTCCGGCCACGGTGCCGGAATGGCCATCAGCCCGCGCAGGCACAGCGCAGGCTCGGCGCTGATGGCCGCGGCCAGTGCGTCCACGTCCTGCGGTGCGCAGCCGTGCTTGCTGCCTTCATCGTCGATGTTGACCTGGATGAGCACGTTCAGCGGCCCGCGGCCAGCCGGGCGGTACCGGGCCAGGGCGCTTACCAGCTTGGGCCGGTCCACGCTCTGCACCCAGTCGAAATGGCTGGCCACGGCTTCGGCCTTGTTCGACTGCAGGTGGCCGATCAGGTGCCATTCCAGCCCCAGCGCCTGCAGCGCCTGCATCTTGGCCAGGGCTTCCTGCACGTAGTTTTCGCCGAAGGCGCGCTGGCCCTGCGCAGCCAGGGCCGCCACGGCCTCGGCCGGCTGGGTCTTGGAAACCGCCAGCAGGCGCGGCGGTGGCCGCCCGGCGGCCTCGGCGGCGTTGTGCAGATTGCTCAGGATCTCGGGCAGGGCAGTGGCCACGTAACGCGTTCCAGTGTGACAGGAGGCTATACTGCCGCCAGGGGAAAGATCCTTCCAGTCGAAGCCGTTATTGGGGAGTAGCCGCTCATGGATATCGCCGAGCTGTTGGCGTTTTCCGTAAAGAACAAAGCGTCCGACCTGCACCTGTCTGCAGGCCTGCCGCCGATGATCCGCGTGGACGGCGATGTTCGCCGGATCAACATCCCGGCCCTGGACCACAAGCAGGTCCATGCGCTGGTGTACGACATCATGTCCGACAAGCAGCGGCGCGATTACGAGGAATTCCTCGAAGTCGACTTCTCCTTCGAGATCCCGTCGCTGGCGCGCTTCCGTGTCAACGCCTTCAACCAGAACCGCGGCGCCGGTGCGGTGTTCCGTACCATTCCCTCCGAGGTGCTGACCCTGGAGGACCTGGCCTGCCCGCCGCTGTTCCGCGAGGTGATCCAGCAGCCGCAGGGCCTGATCCTGGTGACCGGCCCGACCGGTTCGGGCAAGTCGACCACGCTGGCGGCGATGATCGACTACATCAACAAGAACGAATACGGCCACATCCTCACCGTCGAGGATCCGATCGAATTCGTGCACACCTCGCAGAAGTGCCTGATCAACCAGCGCGAAGTGCACCGCGATACGCACGGCTTCAACGAAGCACTGCGCTCGGCGCTGCGTGAGGATCCGGACATCATCCTGGTGGGCGAACTGCGTGACCTGGAAACCATCCGCCTGGCGCTGACCGCCGCGGAAACCGGCCACCTGGTGTTCGGCACCCTGCATACCAGTTCGGCGGCCAAGACCATCGACCGCATCATCGACGTGTTCCCCGCCGGCGAAAAGCCGATGGTGCGCTCGATGCTGTCCGAATCGCTGCGCGCGGTCATTTCGCAGGCGCTGCTGAAGAAGGTGGGCGGCGGCCGTACGGCGGCGTGGGAAATCATGGTCGGCACCCCGGCCATCCGCAACCTGATCCGCGAGGACAAGGTCGCGCAGATGTACTCGGCCATCCAGACCGGCCAGCAGTACGGAATGATGACCCTGGACCAGCATCTGCAGGACCTGGTCAAGCGCAGCCTGATCACCCGCAACCAGGCGCGCGAGTACGCCAAGGACAAGCGTCTGTTCGAGTAAGGCGAGGCAACGGTGGGGCGGTGCGCATCCATGCCGCCGTCCCGCGATGTCCTGTCCACCGACCGATCTCTGGCACATGCCCATTGGGAGCCCGCCATGAACAGCACCGCCAGTACCGCCAGCACCATCGATTTCACCTCCTTCCTCAAGCTGATGGCGCACCAGCGCGCCTCGGACCTGTTCATCACCGCGGGCATGCCGCCGGCGATCAAGGTCAACGGCAAGATCTCGCCCATCACGCAGACGCCGCTGACCCCGCAGCAGAGCCGCGACCTGGTCCTCAACGTGATGACCCCGGCGCAGCGCGAGGAATTCGAGAAGACCCACGAGTGCAACTTCGCCATCGGCCTGGCCGGTGTCGGCCGTTTCCGCGTGAGCTGCTTCTACCAGCGCAACCAGGTGGGCATGGTGCTGCGTCGCATCGAGACGCGCATCCCGACCGTGGAAGAACTGAGCCTGCCGCCGATCATCAAGACGCTGGCGATGACCAAGCGCGGCATCATCCTCTTCGTCGGTGCCACCGGTACCGGCAAGTCGACCTCGCTGGCAGCGATGATCGGTTACCGCAACCAGAACTCGACCGGCCACATCATCACCATCGAAGACCCGATCGAGTTCGTGCACAAGCACGAGGGCTGCATCATCACCCAGCGCGAAGTCGGCATCGATACCGACAGCTGGGAAGCCGCCCTGAAGAACACCCTGCGCCAGGCGCCGGACGTGATCATGATCGGCGAGGTGCGTACCCGCGAGGGCATGGACCACGCCATCGCCTTCGCTGAAACCGGCCACCTGGTGCTGTGCACGCTGCACGCCAACAACGCCAACCAGGCGATGGACCGCATCATCAACTTCTTCCCGGAAGACCGCCGCAACCAGCTGCTGATGGATCTGTCGCTGAACCTCAAGGGCGTGGTCGCGCAGCAGCTGATTCCTTCGCCCGATGGGCGCTCGCGCAAGGTGGCGATGGAAATCCTGCTGGGCACGCCGCTGGTGCAGGATTACATCCGCGAAGGCGAGATCCACAAGCTCAAGGAGCTGATGAAGGAGTCCGTGCAGCTGGGCATGAAGACCTTCGACCAGAGCCTGTTCGAGCTGTACCAGGCCGGCGAGATCAGCTACGAGGACGCGCTGCGTTACGCCGATTCGCAGAACGAAGTGCGCCTGCGCATCAAGCTCAGCCAGGGCGGCGATGCCCGCACGCTGTCGCAGGGCCTGGATGGCGTGGAGATTTCCGAGGTCCGTTGACCGCTGGGCGCCTGCGGGCGCCCTCTGCTTCGGGATGACCGCCATGAACCGGCCAGGGAGGCCTGCATGCGTGTGACGACGAGCGTGGTGCTGGCAATCGTGGTGCTGCAGGCCGGGTGTGCCCGCACGTCCGGGCCCGCCGCGCCAGCCGCGGCCGAAAGCTGCGGCGATCCGCTGGCGCACGCCTGGTACCTGCTGCCTCCGCCTGCACAGGCGCAAAGCCGCGACCCGCTGCCGTTCCGTGATTTCACCGGGTTTGCGAGGGCGACCTACGCTGTCCATCTGCGGGATCTGCCGGGCCTGCCTGAGCCGTCCTTCCGCTGTGGCCACGTTCCGGTCCAGGCCTATCGTTTCGTCTGGTCGCCCTCCTTCTTCCCGGGCGTGGTGATACGCGCGCAGCGCGATGCCGCCGGCCAGGCGTGGATTGTCGGCCGCAGTGCGCGCGCGTGGGAGATTCCCGGATCCTCGCCCGGGCAGCCCTCCAGCATCATCAACGGTTGGACGTGCCCTCCGCCACGCGCGTTGAGTGCGCAGCAATGGAAGACCGTCACCGCCGCGTTCGCGCGCCTGCAGGGCGAAGATTCGAACGCGGGGCTGGATGGCTCAACGTGGACGTTCGAGTCCGTGGTGGACGGTGAGCAGCGCTGGTTCGCGCGGTGGGTGCCGCAGGATGTGGCGTTCCGCACCGCCGGCAGGATGATGGCCGAACTGGCCGGATGTGCCGACGCCCTGCAGGCCATGGAGTGACCGGCACGGCGGTGGATTGATGAAATCCAGTCATGACCGACTGCCATCCAGGTCGTTCAATCCAGCGGGGGGAGGGGCGTATCATCGTCGTTCCCCCTCTGGAGCATGACGATGCAGACACGTGAACTCGGCCGCAGCGGCCTGAAGGTTTCCGCCCTTGGCCTGGGCTGCATGGGCCTGAGCCACAGCTATGGCCCGCCGGTCGAGCAGCGCCAGGGCATCGCCCTGCTGCACGCCGCGGTCGAACGCGGCGTGACGTTCTTCGATACCGCCGAGGTCTATGGCCCTTACACCAATGAAGCACTGGTCGGCGAGGCGCTGGTGCCGTACCGCGACAAGCTGGTGATCGCCACCAAGTTCGGCTTCAAGGACGCCCGCACCGATACCGGCCTGGACAGCCGCCCGGAGAACATCCGCGCAGTGGCCGAGGCCAGCCTCAAGCGCCTGCGCACCGACCACATCGACCTGTTCTACCAGCACCGCGTGGACCCGAACGTGCCGATCGAGGATGTGGCCGGCACCGTGCGTGACCTGATTGCCGAAGGCAAGGTCGGCCACTTCGGCCTGTCCGAGGCCAGTGCCGCGACGGTGCGCCGCGCGCATGCGGTGCAGCCGGTGGCCGCAGTGCAGAGCGAGTACTCGCTGTGGTGGCGCGAGCCGGAGCGCGAGCTGCTGCCGACCCTGCAGGAACTGGGCATCGGCTTCGTGCCGTTCAGCCCGCTCGGCCGCGGTTTCCTCACCGGCACCATCACCGCCGATACCACCTTCAGCGACAACGATTTCCGCAACAGCGTGCCGCGCTTCGAAGTGGAGGCCCGACGCGCCAACCAGGCGCTGGTGGATCGCATCGGCACCATTGCCGCGGCCCGTGGCGCCACCCCGGCGCAGGTGGCACTGGCCTGGCTGCTGGCGCAGGCACCGTGGATCGTGCCGATTCCGGGCACCACCAAGGTGCACCGCCTGGAGGAAAACCTGGCCGCGACCGAGCTGGTGCTGTCGGCCGACGAACTGCAGCGCATTGCCCAGGTGCTGGAAGAGGTATCGATTGTCGGCGAGCGCTACAACGCGCAGCGTGCCGCACAGGCCAAGGGCTGATCTGCCCTTTGTGGGTGCGCACCGTTGGTGGTGGGTGCGGACTGTTGGTGGTGGGTGCGGACCGTTGGTCCGCACTCCCTGGCTTTCACCCCATCGGCCCACGCAGTGCATCCAGCACCGTGCGCATCGCCACGCTGACATGGCGGCGCGAGGGGTAATACGCGTAGTAGCCATCAAACGTCGGGCACCAGTCATCCAGCACCGACTGCAACCGCCCCTGTTCCAGCAGCGCCAGCACCTGGTCCTCGGGCAGCCAGGCCAGGCCGCTGCCGGCCAGCGCGGCTTCGCGGGTCATGCCCATGGTGTTGAAGGTCCACTGGCCGCTGACGCGCACGCTGAGTTCGTTGCCATCCTGGCCGAAATCCCACGGCATCAGCCCGCCGTGGGTAGGCAGGCGCAGGGTGATGCAGTTGTGCGCTGCCAGCTCCTGCGGATGGCGGGGCATGGCGTGCTGGCGGAAGTAGCTGGGCGCGCCGACCACGCGCATGCGCAACGGCGGGCTGATCGGCACCGCCACCATGTCCAGGGCCAGGCGTTCACCAAGGCGGATGCCGATGTCGTAGCGCTCGGCAACGATGTCGGCCAGCGCGTAATCGGCGGTCAGTTCGACATTCAGATCGGGGTATTGCTGCAGCAGCGGCGCCAGCCGTGGCCAGGCCAGGTACTCGGCGGCGTGGCCGGTGGCGTTGATGCGGATGGTGCCGGCGGGGCGTTCGCGGTACTTGGCCAGGGCAGCCAGTTCCTTCTCGATCTCGGCCAGGCGCGGGGCGAGGGTATCGAGCAGGCGGGCGCCGGCTTCGGTGGTGGAGACGCTGCGGGTGGTGCGGGTCAGCAGGCGCACGCCGAGGCGCTCCTCCAGGCCGCGCATGGCGTGGCTGAGGGCCGACTGGGAGACGCCGAGCTGGGCGGCGGCCTTGGTGAAGCTGCCCTGGCGGGCAACGTGGACGAAGGCCTGCAGGTCGTTGAGGTTTTCGCGGGGCATGGGGGGATGATACGGCCGGGCTGCGCCCGGCACCTGCGGTAGTGCCGGCCGCTGGCCGGCAACCTGCAAATCAACGCCAAAAGCTGTCGATCGGCGCGATGGCGGGGTGGGTCGCTGCTGTTGGTGGGTGCCGACCGTTGGTCGGCACGGGGTCGGATGTGTGGGTATGTCGATTTCCACGTCTGTGGTTCGTCGAATGAATGACTTTCAACGGGAGCTGCACATGAGCACTGACACCAAGCCGAAAGGCCCGGCCTCGTACTTTCCCTCCATCGAGAAGACCTACGGCCAGCCGGTGGCGCACTGGCTGGGCCTGCTGGCGAAGAAGCCGGGCCTGAAGCACATGGAACTGGTCAGCTACCTGAAGAGCGAGCACGGCCTGGGCCACGGCCACGCCAACGCCCTGGTCGCCCACCACCTCAACGCCCAGCGCTGACCCACCGCAACCGAGCGAAGCGACCCGCTTTCGCTCTTGCTCTTCTTTTTCTCTTACGTGCCTGGACGCACCCGGAAAGTGTCAAAGGCCGGGCGGGGTGGGGGCGCGGGGTGTCCGCGGCATGGATGCCGCGGCCAAGCCCCCAAGGGTGAGGGCGCTTTGCTTGCGAAGCACTGCTTCGCAAGCGCCCGAACGCACAGCCGCCAGCAGCTGGGCCGGGCCCCGGAGGGGGGTCACGGCGTCCCCCGCGCACCCACCCCGCCCGGCCAAGCGCGGATACCCGCAGTCGAGCAAGCTCGACTCTACGCAGCCGAGCCAGCCACGAGGGGCTGCGCCGTTCGCTGACTGAACGATTTCATCTGCAACTGTCACCCGGATCGTGTCTAATACCGCTCCCCACCTGCGGTCCCCACCCGAATGTCCCTCCAATCCCATGGCCCGGCGCCGTGCGACGACGCTGACGGCCACCTCGTCACCGCAGGTCCGCTCACCCCGCCCCCGGACAGCGCCGGCACCCCCGCCGACGAAAAAGCGCTGCGCCACTCGGTCGCCGAGGATGTGCAGGGCATGGTGCTGGCCATGCTGGTGGCCTCGCTGGGCCTGGCCATCTTCGCCAAGGGCGGGCTGATGATCGGCGGCATGGCCGGCGCGGCCTTCCTGCTGCACTATGCCATGGGCTGGAACTTCGGCCTGGTGTTCGTGCTGGTCAACCTGCCGTTCTACTGGGTGGCCGTGCGCCGCATGGGCTGGGAGTTCACGCTCAAGACCTTCGCGGCGGTCACCGCCTGCGGCGTGCTGACCGACATCCTGCCGCGCTGGGCCGATTTCTCGCACATCGCGCCGCTGTACTCGGCGCTGGTCGGCGGCGCTCTGTCCGGCCTGGGCATCCTGTTCTTCATCCGCCACCGCGCCAGCCTGGGCGGCATCGGCATCCTGGCGGTGTACCTGCAGCGCACCCGTGGCTGGAGTGCCGGCAAGGTGCAGATGTCCTTCGATGCCTGCCTGATGGTGGCCGCGTTCTTCGTGCTGTCACCGTCGAAGGTGATGTACTCGGCGATCGGCGCGGTGGTGCTCAGCCTGGTGCTGATGTTCAACCACCGCCCCGGCCGCTACATGGGCGTGTAAACCCCTACGCCGCGTTCGCCGGGCATGGCCCGGCGCTACCAGAACCACCACGTGGTAGCGCCGGGCCATGCCCGGCGGATGTGCGTCAGCGGCCCGCCGCCTTCACCCACGGCGGCGCCAGCTTCAACAGCTGCGCATGCACCGGGCAGTCCTCGGCATGCGCGCCGGGCAGGTAGCCCAGGCTCATCAGGAACTCGCCGGTGATCTCGCCGCCGGTGAAGCGGAACGTCTTCTTGAACAGCTTCACCCAGTCGGCCTTGCTGCGTGGGTGGTGCGCGTCCAGCCACGCGGCGAAGCTGCCGTGGCTGGCCCGCAGCTGCTGGATCACCTGCGCGTTGTGGATCGCGGCCAGCACCTTCAGCCGGTTGCGGATGATGCCGGCGTCGGACAGCAGGCGCTCGATGTCCTGCTCGGCATAGGCCGCCACGCGGTCCACGTCGAAGCCGTCGTAGGCCGCGCGGAAACCCTCGCGCTTCTTCAGGATGGTTTCCCAGCTCAGCCCGGCCTGGTTGATTTCCAGCACCAGCCGCTCGAACAGCTCGCGCTCGTCACGCTGCGGGAAGCCGTATTCATTGGCGTGGTAGAACTCATGCACCGGGTGGCCCGGGGCGATGCGGCAGTATCCGGACAAGGTGTTCTCCTGGCGGGCGGGCGCCCCATTATGCGCGGCGTGCAGGCGCCGGAGGCGCCCACCGGCTAGAATGGCGCCATGCCTGTAACGCCTACCTCCCTTGCCGATCACCTGCTCGTCGCGCTGCCGTCGCTGATCGACGCCACCTTTGCCCGCAGCGTCGCGCTGATCTGCCAGCACGACGAGAACGGGGCGATGGGCGTGCTGGTCAACCAGCCCTCCGAATACACGCTGGGCGAAGTGCTTTCGCAGATGGACATCACCACCGGTGATGGCGAGCTGCAGGCGCGCACGGTGCTCAACGGCGGCCCGGTGCATCCCGAGCGCGGCTTCGTCATCCACGACGACGCGCGCGACTGGGATTCCAGCCTGCGCGTGGGCGAGGGCCTGTACCTGACCACTTCGCGCGACATCCTCGAGGCCATGGCCCGCGGTGAAGGCCCGGCCAATGCCGTGGTCACCCTGGGCTGTGCCGGCTGGGGCGCCGGGCAGCTGGAAAGCGAGCTGTCCGAGAACAGCTGGCTGACCGTGCCGGCCGATGCCGAACTGGTGTTCCAGCTGCCACTGGAGCAGCGCTGGCAGGGTGCGGCCTCGCGCATCGGCGTGGACCTGTTCCGGCTGACCGATTACAGCGGCCATGTCTGAGCCGGCCGCCCCCGCCCCGGTTCCTGCCGCCCCGGCCATCCGCCGTGATGGCACCGTGCTGGGGTTCGATGTCGGCTCGCGCCGTATCGGCGTGGCCATCGGCAGTGCTTTTGCGGCGCATGCGCGCGCGGTGGCCGTGGTCGATGTGCATGGCAACGGCCCGGACTGGACCGCGATCGAGCGCCTGCTGAAGGAATGGAAGCCCGACGGCCTGGTGGTGGGCGATCCGCTCACCCTGGATGGCCAGGACCAGCCCAACCGCAAGCGCGCGCAGGGCTTCGCCCGCCAGCTGCGGGAACGCTTCAAGCTGCCGGTGGCGATGATCGACGAGCGTTCCAGCTCGGTCGAGGCCGCCCGCCGCTTCGCCGTCGAGCGCGCCGAAGGGCGCAAGCGCCGCCGTGATGCGGCCGCCCTCGACGCCGTGGCCGCGGCGGTGATCATCGATCGCTGGCTGTCGTCCCCCGACGACGCCACCCCCATTCCCTGACTGCACGACTCCCGCCATGACTGCCCAGCAACTTGATGCTTCCGGACGCCTGCGCCACCTGCTGACCCTTGAGGGCCTGCCGCGCGAAACCCTGCTGCAGCTGCTCGACCGGGCAGGGCAGATCCGCGATGCCGCCGTCGGCCGCGTCGGCAACAAGCGCCAGGTGCTGGCCGGTTCGGCGGTGTGCACGCTGTTCTTCGAACCCTCCACCCGCACCCGCAGCTCGTTCCAGCTGGCCGCCCAGCGCCTGGGCGCGGACGTGCTGAACTTCGACGCTTCCACCTCTTCGACGCGCAAGGGCGAGACCGCCTGCGACACGCTGAAGAACCTGGAAGCGATGGGCGTGCGCGGCTTCGTCGTGCGCCACCCCGATGACGGCGCGGTCGCCGCGCTGGCCGCAGCGGCAGGCGAGGGCACCGCCCTGGTCAACGCCGGCGACGGCCGCAGCTCGCACCCGACCCAGGGCCTGCTGGACATGCTGACCCTGCGTCAGGCCAAGGGTCCGGATTTTTCGAAGCTGAAGGTCGTGATCGTCGGCGACGTGAAGCACTCGCGCGTGGCCCGCACCGACCTGCATGCACTGCGCACGCTGGGCGTTGGCGAGATCCGCGTGTGCGGCCCGCAGTCGCTGCTGCCTGACGACGAGACCCTGAAGGGCTGCGTGGTCGGCGATGATTTCGACGCGATGCTGGAAGGCGTGGACGCGCTGATGATGCTGCGCCTGCAGCGCGAGCGCATGGAAGAAGGCCTGGTGCCGTCGCTGGAGCAGTACCACGCCCAGTACGGCCTGAACGCCGAACGCCTGGCCCGTGCCGGCAAGGATGCAGCGGTGCTGCACCCGGGCCCGATCAACCGTGGCGTGGAAGTGACCGACGAAGTGGCCGACGGCCCGCAGTCGTGGGTGCTGCGCCAGGTCGCCAACGGCGTCGCCGTGCGCATGGCCGTGCTGGAAACCCTCCTGGGCTGATCTGCCTGGGTGGGTGCCTGGGTGGGTGCCTGGTGGGTGCCGACCGTTGGTCGACACTGAACTGCTGGGTGGATGCCAACAGTTGGTTGGCACTGAACTGCCCTGGTGGGTGCCAACCGTTGGTTGGCACTGAACTGCCCTGGTGGGTGCCAACCGTTGGTTGGCACTGAACTGCTGGGTGGGTGCCAACCGTTGGTTGGCACTGAACTGCCTTGGTGGGTGCCAACCGTTGGTTGGCACTGAACTGCCCCGGTGGGTGCCAACCGTTGGTTGGCACTGAACTGCCCCGGTGGGTGCCGACCGTTGGTCGGCACTGAACTGCTTTGGTGGGTGCCGACCGTTGGTCGGCACTATCTCGTCGATCCAGAATGCCCCATTGCCTGTAATTACCCAGCCATCTCCCATCGACACCACGCGTGGGGATACTCGCCAAGCTGCGTGGTCAATCCTGCTCTGATCGGATTTGCCACCACGTACATGGCATGACGAAACAGCGATTCATCCGAGCGGATCGCATGATCGTGATAGCTCGATTGCCAGAAACGTCCTGATAGGCCGAGCATGCGATTGACCTGCAATGCACTGCTCGATTTGAATCGCTGCATGAGGTAGTCCAGCGAGAACGCACGAAGCTCCACGAGCCAATGGATGTGGTCCGGCATGACCACGTAGGCAAGTGAGTGCGTGAGGCCCTCAGTGTCGATCCGATGGAGAACATCCATCACCAACTGCGCCGCATTGGGATCATCGAAGTAGCGATGACGCCCATGCGTTACGGTAGTCAGGAGGTAGGACTGCCCGATGCGGGAATGGCGGCCAAGGCGCAGGCGTGCACGGTTCATGAACACCAGCGTGTGCGCGCCGACTGTTTGTTGCTATCGGGTAATTACCTTGATGCAGGTAAGGGCAGTGCCGACCAACGGTCGGCACCTACCGAAGCCGAGTGCCGACCAACGGCCGGCACCCACCCACAGCAGACCAGAGTCTGGGGTTCAGCGCTTCTGCGCGAACAGCCACGCCCACATCGCCGGGTCGGCGTAGGTTGCGTCCCAGGCGTTGTGGTTGCCGTCGGGGTATTCGGTGTAGCGCACGTCGCCCGCGCCGGCGGCCTCGAAAGCGGCATGCAGGCGGCGGTCATCGGCCGGCGGCACCACGTCATCCTGCGCGCCGTGGAAGATCCAGATGGGCGTCTGCCGCAGGCGCTGGGCGATGGCAGCGTAAGGATCAGCTTCGTGCGCCACCTGTTCGACGAACAGGGTGGGGCGCACCGCGCGCGGGGCCAGCACGGCGCCGCATACCGGCACGATGGCGGCGAAGCGCTGCGGTTCGTCCAGGGCGATGTTCCAGCTGCCGTAGCCGCCCATCGACATGCCGGTCAGGTACTGCCGCGCCGGGTCGGCACCAAACTCGGCGATCGCCGCATCCAGCGCAGCCAGTGCCACGCGGTTGTTGTGGCCGCTCCATTCCTCTTCGCCGGGCACCTGCGGGAACACCGCCAGCGCCGGGAAGTCGGTTGCATGCTCGCGCAGGTAGGGGCCCAGGCCGGCATGGGTCTGCTTGACGCCGTCGCTACCACGCTCACCCGAACCGTGCAGGAACAGCACCACCGGCAGCGAGCCGGGCGTGCGTGCCGCCACCGCCGGAATGAAGACCTGGTAGTAGGCGGTCTGCCCGTCCACCTTCACCGCACGGGATTCGAAGTGGCCACGCGCGCTGTCGGGCGTGCTGGCGCAGGCGGCCAGCATCAGCAGGGACAGCAGCGGCAGCCAGCGCAGCAACGGACGGACCATGACGTTTTCCCAAGGGTTGGAAGCGTTTTCATGGTAGTCGCTCGGCGTGCGCCGGGCATCGTGCAGCGCGTCACTGCGGGGGCGGGAAACTGGCGATGATGTCCAGCTGTTCCTGCGCCTCGGCGTTGCCTTCGGCCGCCGCCGCCTGCACCTGTGCCATGTCCGGGTGCATCACCACCAGCAGCGGGTTCTCGCACACCGGGCAGTCGTACTCGGTGGCGTCCTCGTCCAGCTCCATCACCATCGCGCGCGAGTTGCCTTTCCATTCGCAGGCGGCACAGGTGTGCATCTGGTCGCGCCAGCCGGGCTGGAAGTAGTTTTCAATCGTGGTGGCCATGGGGGCGTCCGGAGTTGATGCAGACGGGGTCGGAGCCCGCTTCGCGGGATCCGACCCCATGCAGTTTCAGTGCAGCAGGATGAGGGTGGCCAGGCCGAGGAAGCTGAAGAAACCCATCACGTCGGTCACCGCGGTCACCACCACGGTGCCGGCCACGGCCGGGTCCACGTTCATGCGCTTGAGCAGCAGCGGCAACAGCACGCCGGCCAGCGCTGCGGCCAGGAAGTTGATGATCAGCGCCAGGGTGATCACCAGCGACAGCAGCAGGCTGTGGAACCACAGGAACGCAATCAGGCCGACCAGCAGGCCGATCAGCGTGCCGTTGATCAGCGCCACGCGCGCTTCCTTCCACAGCAGGATGCGCGCATTGCTCTGGCCCACCTGGCCCAGCGCGATGCCGCGCACCATCAGGGTCAGCACCTGCACCGCCGCGTTGCCGCCGACGCCGGCGACGATCGGCATCAGCACCGCCAGCGCCACCACCTTCTGCAGGGTCAGTTCGAACTGGCCAATCACGCTGGCGGCGAGGAACGCCGTGCACAGGTTGATGCCCAGCCAGACCACGCGGCCGCGCACGGCACGCTTGATCGGCGAGAACAGATCCTCTTCCTCGTCCAGGCCGGCCGCGCCCAGTGCCTGGTGCTCGGCCTGCGAACGGATGATGTCCACCACGTCATCGATGGTGATGCGGCCGAGCAGGATGTTGTTGTCGTCCACCACCGGCGCGGACACCCAGTCATGGTCGGAGAACTGCCGGGCGACTTCCTGGTCGCTCTCGCCGACGTCGATGGCCGGCTGTTCGTCGTCGATCAGGCGGTTGATCGGCGTGGTGTCTTCGTGGGTGACCAGCGCGGCCAGCGACACGCGGCCCAGGTACTGGTGGCGGCGGCTGACCACGAACAGGTGATCGGTGTGGTCGGGCAGTTCGCCGCGCAGGCGCAGGTAGCGCAGCACCACGTCGACGTTGACGTCGGCGCGCACGGTCACCACGTCCGGGTTCATCAGTCGGCCGGCGCTGTCCTCGGGATACGACAGCACCTGTTCCAGGCGCTCGCGGTTCTCGCGGTCCATCGACTTGAGGACCTCGTCGATGACCGTATCGGGCAGGTCCTCGACCAGGTCGGCCAAGTCATCGATGTCTAGGTCTTCGACCGCGGCGATGATTTCGTCCGGGTCCATGTCCGCGAGCAGGCTCTCGCGCACTTCCTCGCCGACGTGGACCAGCACCTCGCCATCGTCCTCGGGATCGACCAGCCCCCACACCACTTCGCGCTTGCCCGGGGGCAGCGATTCGAGCAGGTTGCCGATCTCGGCAGGTGCCAGCGTGTTGACGAGCCGACGTACTGGCCCCAGCCGGCCGCTGTCCAGTGCATCGGACAGCATCCGCAGCTGGCGTGCAGTCTTGTCGTGGCGTACGGCTTCAGCCATCACAGCTCCCGCGGGAAGAGAAAAGCCGCGATCCCGGCAAGGATGCGGCAACAGGGGTGTTCAGCGCGTCATTATCGCAAGCGGATGTTTCAACGCATAGCCGCCGGGTGCTGGTAGTGCCGGCCGCTGGCCGGCAACCTCAAGGGCTTCGGTGGAGGCGTTTGCCGGCCCTTATGTCGGGGGGCGACTCGAAGCAATGCAGCGCGGTCGCACGGAATACCACCCCGCCGGGCACGTAGGCGTCACTCCGTTCGAGCTGTCCGCTGACTCGAACATGCAATGGAGGCAGTCCCTTCTGGGCCTGCATCCTGAAAGCGGTGGTCATGAACGAATCCACGTACGGATCCTTGTCCAAACCATCTGCAAGCTCCAGCCAGACACCCGATCCAAAACCGCTGCTGCAGTCATGCAGGGATAGCCCGTGCCGGGTGCCGCGATAGCAGCCAGCGATGATGACCGGATGCTCCTGTTGAAGGTCAGATGTGAGCCGATGGGCCGGCGTATCCGTAGTCTCCGCCGGGCAATCTTTTCCCCACGAGGGAAATGCCGCAAGGATCAGGAGCGCTGCGAGTGGTGCGGTTTTCATGGGGACACGTTGTGTTGGTAGCGCCGGGCCGTGCCCGGCGAGCGCGTAGCGCGGCAGTCAGGGTGCCTCGGCCACCAGTGCCAGCCAGCGTTCGATACCCCGCCGATCGCGCGCGGCCA
The DNA here is from genome assembly GCF_030053215.1 of Stenotrophomonas sp. PFBMAA-4. Taxonomy (NCBI): domain Bacteria; kingdom Pseudomonadati; phylum Pseudomonadota; class Gammaproteobacteria; order Lysobacterales; family Lysobacteraceae; genus Stenotrophomonas; species Stenotrophomonas sp. PFBMAA-4. The sequence continues at coordinate 166,728 of NZ_JASGBW010000004.1, forward strand.
GCAGCTTCGGCGCACGTGCGCGCAGGGTGGCCAGGTCGGCCTCGCGGATCGCGCGGCGGACTTCCAGCAACGTGCCCGGGTGCAGGCTGAACTCGGTCAAGCCCAGCGCCAGCAGCAGCGGGGTCATGCGCGCGTCGCCGGCCATCTCGCCACACACCGCCACCGGGATGCGATGGCGTGCGCCGGTATCGATGACCATCTGCAACAGGCGCAGTACCGCCGGGTGCAGCGGCGAATACAGCTCGCCGAGCGCCTCGTTGTTACGGTCGGCGGCCAGCAGGTACTGCACCAGGTCATTGGTGCCGATCGACAGGAAGTCGACCAGATCGATGAAACTCTCCAGCGCCAGCGCGGCGGCTGGCACTTCGATCATCGCGCCCAGCGGCACGTGCTCGGCCACCACGTGGCCTTCGTCGCGCAGCTGCTCGGTCAGCTTGAGCATGCGCCGGCGCACGGCCAGCAGTTCCTCGCGGGTGCTGACCATCGGCACCAGCACGCGCAGCTTGCCGTAGGCCGAGGCGCGCAGGATCGCGCGCAGCTGGGTGTCGGACACCTTCGGCCGCGCCAGCGACAGGCGCACGCCACGCAGGCCCAGCGCCGGGTTTTCCTCGTTGCTCAGGGTCAGGCCGGTGCGGTCTGCCTTGTCCGCGCCCAGATCGAGGGTGCGGATGGTCACCGGTCGCCCGCTCATGCCCAGGGCGGCATCGCGGTAGGTCTGGAACTGTTCTTCCTCGTCCGGCAGCTCGTTGCGCTGCAGGAACAGGAATTCGGTGCGGTACAGGCCCAGCCCCTGTGCGCCCAGCGCATGCGCCTGGGTCACGTCCTCAAGCGATTCGGCATTGGCCAGCAGGGCGATGTCGACCTGGTCGCGGGTACGGCTGGGCTTGCTGCGCAGGCGGCCGAGCTCACGCTGCTCGCGCGCGTGTTCCTTCAGGCGCACGCGGTAGTCGCGCAGGTTGTCGGCCTGCGGGTTGACCGTGATGCTGCCGTCGGCGCCGTCGATGATGAGCACGTCGCCGTCGACGATGCGGCTGAGCACCTGCTGCACGTTGACGATGAGCGGCAGGTGCAGGCTGCGGGCGAGGATCGCGCTGTGCGACAGCGCGCTGCCGGCGGCGGTGACGATGCCGACCACGCCCTGCGACTGCAGCTGGGCCAGTTCGGACGGGGCGATGTTGTCGCAGACCAGGATCTCGCCGGCCAGGCCCTTCACCACGGGCGGTCGCTCCGGCTGCAGGAAGGCGTGGATGCGGCCGATCACATGGTCCAGGTCGTCCATGCGGCTCTTCAGGTAGGCATCGTCCATGCCATCGAAGACCTTGGCCAGGCGGTCACGCTGCAGGCGCAGCGCATAGCCTGCACTGTACGGACCACTGCGTATCAGTTCGTCCAGGCCGTGCAGCAGCTCGGGGTCGTCCAGCAGCAGGGCATGCAGGTCGAGGAACTCGCCGACGTCCTGGCTCAGTGCGCCGTGCAGGCGCTGGCGCAGTTCGTGCATTTCCGTGCGGGCGGCATCCACCGCGCGATGCAGGCGGACCAGTTCGGCCTCCACCTGCTGCGGCGCGACGCGTTGTACGGCCACTTCCAGGGCGTGCGGCAGGCGAACCCGCGCCCGTCCCATCGCCGAACCGCGTGCAGCGCCGTGGCCGGCCAGCAGCTGTACCGGCCGTTGGCCGGTGGCAGGTTGGCCGGCGCGTGCGCGTGGCACGCTCAGCTGTCCTCGTCGAAGCGGCGCTCGAACAGGTCGACCACCGCGTCCATCGCCGCCGCTTCATCTTCGCCGTTGATGCGGATGGTGACCGGCGTGCCTTGGGCGGCGGCCAGCAGCATCACGCCCATGATGCTCTTGGCGTTGATCTCACGGCCCTTGGCGGCCATGGTCACGTTGCAGCGGAATGGGGCCAGCGTCTGCACCAGCTTGGCGGTGGCCCGGGCGTGCAGGCCCAGGCGGTTGCTCACGGTGAGTTCTCGTTCAAGCATCGTCGACTATCGCTCCATTACGGGTGCCCGCCGCGGCTGTGGCGGGCAGTTGATCCAGTCCCTGTTCCGGATAATTCATCACCCGCAGCAACATCGGCAGACTCAGCGCCGACACCCGGCGAACCGGGGTCCCCAACCGGGCCAGCTGCCCGGCAAGGTTGGCGGGGCTGGCGCCGTACAGGTCGGTCAGGATCAGCACGCCATCCCCACCGTCGACCCGGCGCAAGGCAGCCGAGGCGAGCGGGAGAAGGGCATCCAGGTCTGCGTCGAACGGTACTTCGAAAGCTTCGGTTTTCAGCGGCAAATGCCGCAGGAGCCGGGTCGCCACGTCAAGCAGGGCGGTCCCGATCCCAGGATGTGTTACGAGGAGAATGCCACAGGTCATTACTGCACGTTAACAGGTCAAGGTGAATCGGCGATAGCAGCAGGAGAGGGGCACTGTGTCCCGTATTCATGTATTACGCCCAGTAGATCCACGCCATGCGTGGATGGACCCTGCGCGCAGGGTCCAAATGCGCCGGAGCAGCTTCGGCAGGCGTTCAACTTCGGACGAAAGTGGTCCTGGTCAGCGGCCGGCTACGGATGCTTGTGCCGCCCTGCGGGCGGTCTCCACGCATGGCGTGGATCTACGCCCATTGTTCCGTCTTCGCTCGAAGGTCAATCCTGTTCGCGGTGGTAGGTCGCCACGTCATCCCAGCCCATCTCGCGGGCATGCCGCGCCATGCGCTCGGCCAGGTACACCGAGCGGTGCTTGCCGCCGGTGCAGCCGAAGGCCACGGTCACGTAGCTGCGGGTGCCATCGCCCAGCTTGGGCAGCCAGGTGTCGAGGAAATCCATCAGCTGGCCCAGGTAGCGCTGCACGTCCGGCTGCGCTTCCAGGTAATCGCGCACGCCCGGCTCGCGGCCGCTCAGCGCGCGCAGGTCCGGGTCCCAGTGCGGGTTGGGCAGCACGCGTGCATCGAACACGAAGTCGGCCTCGGCCGGCACGCCGCGCTTGTAGGCAAACGATTCGAACAGCAGCGACAGGCGCGTGGCGTGCCCCATCGCGAACTCGGTGATGATGCGCCGGCGCAGCTGGTGGACGTTCAACGCGCTGGTATCGATGACCACGTCGGCCTCGCGGCGCAGCGGTGCGATCAGCTCGCGCTCGCGGGCGATCGCTTCGGGCAGGGACAGGCCCAGCTGGCTCAGCGGATGCCGGCGACGGGTGTCGGCATAGCGCTTGAGCATCGTCTCGTCGCTCGCCTCGAAGTACAGCACCTTCGCTTCCACGCCGGCATCGGTGGCCAGCTTGCGCCAGTTGGACAGCTGGCTCAGGTCGGCCTGGCCACGCACGTCGATGCCCACCGCCAGCCGGCGCGGCGCGCCACCGTCGTGGTTTTCCAGCACGCTGCGTACGAAATCGGGCAGCAGCTGGATCGGCAGGTTGTCCGAACAGTAGTAGTCCTGATCCTCGAAGGTCTTCAGGGCGACGGATTTACCCGAGCCGGACAGGCCGCTGACGATGATCAGGGTCGGGGCGGTGGGGGTGACGGTACTCATGGACAGGCTCTTGGTGGTGGGGCTCAGGGTGTTCGTCGTTCCAGCAGGTTGCTGTGGCGGGCGATGAACATCGCCGCCGGGTCGATACCCTTGGTACGCAGAATGTGCAGCCGGGTGGCCGCCTCGGTCAGCACGGCCAGGTTGCGGCCGGGCATCACCGGCAGGGTGATCAGCGGCACGTCCAGGTCCAGCACGTGGCGGGTGCCCGAATCGCCGGTCAGGCGCTCGTAGCCGTGCGGGGTGGGTTCGGTCATGGGCTTGGTCAGGTGGACGATCAGCCGAAGGTACTTGTTCTTCTTTACCGCCGTATCACCGAACATCTCGCGCACGTTCAGCACGCCCAGGCCGCGCACTTCCAGCAGGTCCTGCAGCAGTTCGGGGCAGGTGCCGTCGAGCACGTCGGGGGCGATCTGGGTGAATTCGGGGGCGTCGTCGGCCACCAGGCGGTGACCGCGGCTGAGCAGTTCCAGCGCCAGCTCGCTCTTGCCCGAGCCGGCCTCGCCGGTGATGAGCACGCCGATGGAGTAGATCTCCATGAACACGCCATGCAGGATCACCCGCGGCGCCAGCGTGCGCGCCAGGTGGTAGGACAGGTGGTTGAGCAGTTCGTGGCCGCGCTTGGGCGACAGCCACAGCGGCGTGCCGGATTCATCGGCGGCCGCGCGCAGGTCTTCCGGGCAGGCCTGGTTGCGGGTCAGCACCAGCGCCAGCGGGTGCGACTGCATGATCTTCTCGATCGTTTCCCAGCGCTGGCGCGGTTCCAGCGCGTCCAGCCAGGACAGCTCCTCGGTCCCCAGGATCTGCACCTTGTTGGGGTAGATCGCGTTGAGGTAGCCGGCCAGCGAGGGGCGGCGGGAGACCGTGTTGCCGGCTTCCAGCTCGCGTTTCTCACCGGCCTTGCCGGCGGCCCAGCGCAGCCCCAGCCGCTCGCGCTGCTGGTCGAACAGTTCGCGTGCGGTGATGCTGGTATTCATGCGGCGCTCGCCGATGGGGGAAGGTCCAGGGCCTCGCGCAGTGCCCGCGCATCGCCCGCCGCGCGCAGGGCGTCGCGGATCGAGGGCGTCGAGAACAGCTCGGCCAGTTCCGACAGCAGCATCAGGTGCTGGTGGGTGTAGTGGGCGGGGACGGCCATGGCGAACACCAGGTCCACCGGTTCATCGCCGCCGAAATCGACCGGGGTCTGCAGCCGCAGCAGGGCGCCGCGGGGACGGTCCAGGGCAGGGGCCCGGCCATGGGGAATGGCGATGCCGCAACCGATCGCCGTACTGCCCAGGGCTTCGCGCTGGCACAGGTTGAGGTAGATCTGTTCGGCGTTGGCCTGGCGGCAGGCCAGCAACCCGGCGGCGGCCTGCAGGACGCTGTCGCGGTCGGTGGCCGTGCAGAGCTGGGTCTGCACGGCCGCCAGGAGGTCAGTCAGGGGCATGTCTGCGGGGAACGGTGGCGATCAGCCGCCATTGTCGCCCACCGGCAGTGGTGCGTGCTGCTGTTTTTTCTCCTTGTGCTTGATCACCAGGCGGTCGAGCTTGTCCGCCAGCACGTCGATGGCGGCATACATGGTCTGGCCGCCGGCTTCGGCATGCAGGGTCTGCCCGGGAATATTGAGGCTGGCGTCGACGTGGTGTTCGGTCTTCTGCAGCTTGAGGGTTACCCGCGCTTCGCAGTGCTGGTCGAAGTGCTTTCCGACCCGGGCCAGCTTTTCTTCAACATACGACTGCAGGGCCGGGGTGACTTCGACATCTTTGCCAAACGTTTCGATGCGCATCGGGTTTCTCCTGTGTTCGGATGTGCCAATGAACCTCTCCGCCGGGCGCGGCGGCGCGTCAAGCGATTCTGACCCTTTCGTGCGAGGCGGAGATGTTCATGGCCTCACGATACTTCGCCACGGTGCGCCGCGCTACTGGGATTCCCGACGTTTTGAGCAGGTCAGCCAGCTTGGCGTCAGAAAGCGGCTTGCGTGGGTTTTCGTCATCGATCAGGCGGCGGATCATCGCCTGGATGGCGGTACTGGATGCTTCGCCACCGCCTTCGGTGTCGATGCCCGATGCAAAGAACGCGCGCAGCGGCAGGGTGCCGCGCGGCGTGCGCACGTGCTTGCGGGCGATCGCCCGCGAGACGGTGGATTCGTGCAGGCCCAGTTCGGCGGCGATCTCGCGCAGGGTCAGCGGGCGCAGCGCCTGTTCACCGAATTCGAGGAAACCGGCCTGCTGGTGGATCAGGCTGCGCACCACGCGCAGCAGGGTTTCGCCGCGCGCCTGCAGGCCCTTGAGCAGCCAGCGGGCTTCCTGCAGCTGGGCGCGCAGGTAACCGGCGTCGGCTTCGCCGCAGCGGCGGATCATCTGTTCGTAGCCGCGGTGGATGATCACCTTGGGCCCGGCATGGGCGGCCAGCGCGGCGCGCCAGAGGCCGTTCTGCCGCCATACCACCACGTCCGGCACCACGTAGGTGTCCTGCGCCAGCGGCGCGATCTGGGTGCCCGGGCGCGGGTCCAGCGAGCGCAGCAGGGCGACCGCGGTCTCGACCTCGGCGAGCGGCTGCTTCAGTTCCTGGGCCAGGCCGGCCACGCCGCTGCGCGGCAGGCGCTCCAGCGGGCCGGCGGCGACCTGCCGGGCCAGCGCCAGGCCGGGGGTGTCGGCGGGCAGCACGTCCAGCTGCAGCTGCAGGCATTCGCCCAGGCAGCGCGCGGCCACGCCCACCGGGTCGAAGCGCTGCACCTGGTGCAGCACGGTCAGGATCTCGTCTTCACCGGCGTGGATGGCCGGCAGCAGGGTCTCGGCGATGGTCGCCAGCGGCTCGCGCAGGTAACCGTCTTCTTCCAGCGCATCGATCAGCGCGGCCCCGATGCTGCGGTCGCGCATCGACAGATGCGACAGGTGCAGCTGCCACAGCAGGTGATCGGCCAGGGTCTCGACCTCGGCCACGCGCTCGGCGGCGCTGCCGGTGTCTTCATCGTCGTCGAAACTGCCGCTGCTGCCCGGATTGCTCCAGTCCTGCTCGGCGGGGGCCCAGTCGTCGCCGCTGGCCTGCGCGGGCTCCGGCGGTGCATCGCTGTCGGCGCCGTGGTCGTCGCCGGCATCGCTGCCCGCACCGGCGCCGTCATCGCTGCTGTCGGCCCAGTCCAGCAGGGGGTTGCTTTCCACCGCCTGGGCGATTTCCAGCTCCAGCTCGGTGGTGGACATCTGCAGCAGCTTGATCGCCTGCTGCAGCTGTGGTGTCAGCACCAGCTGCTGTCCCAACGATGTCTGCAGCCGAGTCTTCATGCCTGTGCCGAAACGGAGGGGAAGGGCCCGGCGGCCGCGGTCACAGCTTGAAGGAGTCTCCAAGGTAGACGCGACGGACGTCGGCGTTGTCCAGGATCGCTTCCGGCGAGCCCTGGGCCAGTACGGTGCCCTCAGCGAGGATATACGCGCGGTCGCAGATTCCCAAGGTTTCGCGCACGTTGTGGTCGGTGATGAGCACACCGATGCCGCGCTGCTTGAGGTGGGTGACGATGCGCTGGATCTCGCCGACCGAGATCGGATCGACGCCGGCGAAGGGTTCGTCCAGCAGGATCAGGCGCGGCTTGGCGGCCAGTGCGCGGGCGATCTCGCAGCGGCGGCGTTCACCACCGGACAGGCTGGCACCGAGCTGCTCGGACACGTGGCCCAGCTGCAGTTCGTCCAGCAGGCTGTTGAGTTCGCGCTCGCGGCCGGCCGCATCCAGGTCGTCGCGCAGTTCCAGCACCAGGCGCAGGTTGTCGGCCACGGTCAGCTTGCGGAACACCGACGGTTCCTGCGGCAGGTAGCCCACGCCCTGCTTGGCGCGCGTATACATCGGGTCGCCGGTGATGTCCTGGCCGTCGAGCACGATGCTGCCGGCATCGGCCTCCACCAGGCCCACGATCATGTAGAAGCAGGTGGTCTTGCCGGCGCCGTTGGGGCCGAGCAGGCCGACCACTTCGCCGGCATCGAGGGTCAGCCCGAAGTCCTTGACGACTTCGCGCTGCTTGTACTTCTTGCGCAGGCCCTTGGCGACAAGCATTACTTCTTGCTCCCGGCCGCCGGCTGCGCCGCAGGCGTCTTGTTCTTGGGCGGAATGACGGTACGCACGCGGCTGCCGTCGCCACCGGAATTCATTTCGCCGGTACGGGTGTTGTAGACCATGCGCTGGCCGGCATTGGTACCGCGCGCGCTGGTCACCTTGTAGTTGCCGGTGAGGGTGATGATCTCGGTCTTGATGTCGTAGTCGATCTTGTCGGCCACCGCGTCCATCCAGGTGCCGTCATCGAGCTGCTGCTTCATCTTGGCCTGCTTGCCGGTGAACACGGCACGCACGGCTTCGCCGTCCTTCATGTAGATCTCGGCCTCGGACGAGCGCAGGTCCAGCGTGCCCTGGGTGATGATCACGCCCTGCGACAGGGTGGTCTTGCCATCACCGGTGAGGTTGCCGGCCTGTGCGCCGGCATCGATGTTCATGGGCTCGTTGCGGTCGGTGGACTTGGCCTGCGCAAAGGCGGGAACCAGGAGACCAAGGGCGAGCACGGCAGCAAAGGGAATCTTCATCGGGGTCCGTTCTACCGGTGAGGCTGCCCGGTCAGGCCGGGCGGCGGGTGGGGGCTGCGGCCTCGCGCCAGTCGCCATGGCGACGTCGCGGGCCAGCGGCGGAATCAGCGTTGGGGCGTGTAGCGGCCCTTGGACTGGCTGAGGAAATGATACGTGTTGTTCTTCGAATCCACCTCGAACCCGACGCCGGACTGTTCCATGCCCGGGCGGGTCATGGTCACTTTGGCATCGGTACGGGCGCGGCTTTCCTTCGGGAACACGTCCAGGTGGTCGGTACGGAAGGTGGTGGGCACCACGCCGGGGGCGGCCGGGCTGTCGCCTGAAACGTCGCCGCGCAGCTTCATCTCGTCGCCCTTGGCGCTGAGCCAGCCGGTCTGCGCGCGCAGGGTCCAGTGCTGGCCGTCCTTGTCGGGCATCTCGAACAGCGGGGTGGTGATGTTGATGGTCTGGTCGCCGCGCTGGCGCTCCAGCAGCGGTGCGCGCAGGGTGGTCGATTCCTTGCCCTGTTCGTCCAGCGCCACGATCTGGAAGTCGTGCAGGATGTAATCCACGCCCACGTCCTGGCCGGTCTGCACCGGCCCCTTGTCGCGGTTGCGCAGGGCGGCCCAGCTGCTCAGCAGGGCCGCCAGCAGCAGGCCGATGCCGAGCACGGTGCGCCAGTTCAGCGACGGAGCATTCATGCGCCGAACCTCGCCAGTACGGCATCGATATGCCCTTGCGCGGCCAACAGCACGTCGCACAGTTCGCGGGCGGCGCCACGACCGCCGTCGCTGCGGGTGGTCCAATGCACGCGTTCGGCGATCCACGGGTGCGCGTTGGCCGGGGCCACGGCCAGGCCGACCGCGCCCAGCGGCGCCAGGTCGGGCAGGTCGTCGCCCATGAACGCCACCTGGTCCAGGCCGATGCCGTGCTGGGCGCACAGCGCCTGCACGCTGGCCAGCTTGTCGCCCACCGCGATCTGGGTGTCGATGCCCAGGTCGGCGCCGCGCCGCAGCGCGGACTGGCTGTTGCGCGCGGTGATGAGCACGGGGTGGATACCGTGCTGCTGCAGCAGTTTCAGGCCCAGACCATCCTGCACGAAGTACGCCTTGCTCTCGTTGCCGTCCTTGTCGTAGTACAGCCGACCGTCGGTGAGGGTGCCGTCCACGTCGAAGCAGGCCAGGCGGATACGGGCCGCGGTGGCATGCAGGTAGGCGGGGAAGGCGGGCAGGGGGGACCAGGGCATCAGGGCATCAGGCTCGTTCGGGGCGGGTGCGGTTTACAGTCTGAATGGGGTCTACGGACTCTCGGTTAAACCACCCGGGCCCGCAACAGGTCATGAATGTTCAGCGCGCCGACCGCCCGGCCCTCGCCGTCGACCACGATCAGGCCGTTGATCTTGTGGGTTTCCATCAGCCGGGCGGCTTCCACCGCCAGCTGGTCGGCACCGATGGTGCGCGGGTTGCGGGTCATCACCTCGGCGATCTTCGCCGTGCGCACGTCCAGTTCGGTGTCCAGCGCACGGCGCAGGTCGCCGTCGGTGAACAGGCCGATCAGCACGCCCTGGGCATCGACCACGGCGGTCATCCCCAGCCGCTTGCGGCTCATCTCCACCAGCGCCTGGCTGAGGCTGGCGCCGGCATCGACCTTGGGCAGGTCGTCGCCACTGTGCATCACGTCGGTGATATGCAGCAGCAGGCGGCGGCCGAGGCTGCCGGCCGGGTGCGAGCGGGCGAAGTCGTCCGCGGTGAAGCCGCGCGCGTCGAGCAGCGCGACGGCCAGCGCATCGCCCATCGCCAGCGAGGCGGTGGTGCTGGAGGTCGGCGCCAGCGCCAGCGGGCAGGCTTCGGCCGGCACGCTCACGTCCAGGTGCACGTCGGCGGCCTTGGCCAGGCTGGACTGCGGCCGTCCGGTCATGGAAATCAACACATTGCCCTGGCGCTTGAGCACCGGCAGCAGCATCAGCACCTCGTCCGATTCGCCCGAATAGGACAGCGCCAGCACCACGTCGTCCTCGGTGATCATGCCCAGGTCGCCGTGGCCGGCCTCGCCCGGGTGCACGTAGAAGGCCGGGGTACCGGTGGAGGCCAGGGTGGCGGCGATCTTGCGGGCGACATGGCCGGACTTGCCCATGCCGGTGGCGACCACCCGGCCGCGGCTGCCCAGGATGGCCTGGCAGGCCTGCTGGAATGCCTCGCCCAGCCCGCTGGCGACGGCCTGCAGCGCCTGCTGCTCGATCTCGAACACGCGGCGGCCGCTGGCCACCAGGGCGGCAGGATCGACGGAACGGGGGGGCAGGGAGGACTCGGCCATGCGGACGCCACGCAGCGGAAGTAGAATGAGGGTTCATTTTATTAGGAAAGCCCGTTGGACGCCGACACCATCCGCAACCTGATCGAAACCGGCCTGCCGGGCGCCCGCGCCGACGTGCGCGGTGACGATGGCGTGCACTTCGAAGCGACCGTGGTCTGTGAGGCCTTTGCCGGCAAGATGCCGCTGGCCCGCCACCGGATGGTCTATGCCACCCTGGGCGACCTGATGGGCGGCGCGATCCACGCGCTGGCGCTGAAAACCGTGACCCCGGCCGAAGCCGGCTGAACCGCAGAAGATTCCCAATACATGGCCAAGATCGTTGTGACCGGCGGCGCTGCGCTGCACGGTGAAGTGAGCATCTCCGGCGCGAAGAACGCCGTCCTCCCCATCCTCTGCGCGACGCTGCTGGCCGATGCGCCGGTGGAGATCACCAACGTGCCGCACCTGCACGACGTGGTCACCACGGTGAAGCTGCTGGGCGAACTGGGCGCCAAGGTCACCATCGACCAGGGCACCCTGTCGCGCGGCAGCGCGATCGTGGTCGACCCGCGCCCGGTCAACCAGCACGTGGCCCCCTACGAGCTGGTCAAGACCATGCGCGCCTCGATCCTGGTGCTGGGCCCGCTGCTGGCCCGCTTCGGCGCGGCCGAAGTGTCGCTGCCCGGCGGCTGCGCGATCGGTTCGCGCCCCGTCGACCAGCACATCAAGGGCCTGCAGGCGCTGGGTGCTGACATCGTGGTCGAGAACGGCTTCATCAAGGCCACCGCCCAGCGCCTGAAGGGTGGCCACTTCACCTTTGACATGGTCAGCGTCACCGGCACCGAGAACGTGCTGATGGCGGCCGTGCTGGCCGAGGGCACCACCATCCTCGACAACGCCGCGATGGAACCGGAAGTGACCGATCTGGCGCACTGCCTGATCGCGCTGGGCGCGAAGATCGAGGGCCTGGGCACCGCCCGCCTGGTCATCGAAGGCGTCGAGCGCCTGTCCGGTGGCCGCCACGAAGTGCTGCCCGACCGCATCGAGACCGGCACCTTCCTGGTGGCCGCGGCGATGACCGGCGGCAAGGTGACCGTGAACCGCGCGCGCCCGAACACCATGGACGCGGTGCTGTCCAAGCTGGTCGAGGCCGGTGCGACGATCGAGACCACCGAAGACAGCATCACCCTGGACATGCACGGCAAGCGGCCGAAGGCGGTCAACCTGACCACCGCGCCGTACCCGGCGTTCCCGACCGACATGCAGGCGCAGTTCATGGCGCTCAACTGCGTGGCCGATGGCGTGGGCGTGATCAACGAAACGATCTTCGAGAACCGTTTCATGCACGTCAACGAACTGCTGCGCCTCGGCGCGGACATCCAGGTGGAAGGCCACACCGCCATTGCCCGCGGCCACGAGCGCCTGAGCGGTGCGCCGGTGATGGCCACCGACCTGCGCGCATCGGCGTCGCTGATCCTGGCCGGCCTGATGGCCGACGGTGAGACCACCATCGACCGCATCTACCACCTCGACCGTGGCTACGAGAACATCGAAGAGAAGCTGTCTTCGCTCGGTGCCACCATCCGGCGCGTGCCATGATCCTGCGCGGCCGCTTCAGCCCCCGCCGCAAGGCGCTGCTGGCGCTGGTGCTGATCGTGCTGGCGTGGCTGGGCTATGCCTGGTACGCCAACCTGGCCATCACCAAGGGCATCGAGCAGAAGGACATGGACTGGAATGGCGATGGCACGGTCAGCCGTGACGAGATCATCCAGTCGTTCTATGCCGTTGCGGTGAACGACAGCCAGGAAGGCAACCGCCATTGCCGCACGTTCGTCTGGCGCAGCAGTGGCCAGCAGATCCGGGTGGACTGCCGTACCGAGTTCAAGCCGGCCGAAGCGGAAGAGAAGAAATAAGAGAACGCCCGCGCAAGCGGGCGTTTTCTTTACGGTAGCGCCGGGCCATGCCCGGCGAGCGCGCAGCGCGGAAGCAGAAGCCGCCGGGCATGGCCCGGCGTTACCGCGGTAGGGTGGGTCAGTTCAGCGCCTTGATGGTCAGGTCCAGCGCATCGCGGCCGCCTTCGCGCTGCAGGATGCGGGTCGGCACCGGGAACTCGGGCACGATCCAGGCGATCTGCTCCTTGTCGCCATCCACGCGCGACACCTTGGTGGCCTGGTAGCTCTTGCCGCCCACGGTTACCGCTTCCTTGCCCACGACCTTGTAGGTCATGTTCTTGATACGGCCCTCGTCGACCATGCGGTAGGTCAGCGGCTTGCCGGCGGCCAGGTCGCGGGCGATGGCCAGGTTGATCAACAGCGCATCCATGTCACCGGCCTTCAGCGCGACCGGTCCGGCGCGGTCCGGCTTGATGTCGCCGGTCCAGGTGGCCTGGTTGCTGGTCCAGTTGTAGTTGGCCTGCACGTTGCGCTTCTTCACCAGCAGCGCCGAGCGGTCCTGGCTGCTGAGCGGGCGCAGCTGGCCACGTACTTCCTCGAACACGGTGCTCTGGCTGAGGTCGGCCAGCTGGTTCTTCACCTGCAGGTTGTAGCGCCACTTGCCGCTGCCTTCGCTGGCCAGGGTCATGGTGCCGTTGGCCTGCATGCCCATGTAGCTGGCCAGGTAATCAGCCTTGAACGGCTGCAGGGCCATGGCCGGCAGGCTGGCCACCGACAGTGCGGCAGCGGCGATCCAGGTCAGCGGGCGGGTCAGGGTCGTCATGCTCATACTCCTTGGTATTCGATCAGGCGCAGGTCGACACGGTCCTCGCCATCTTCGCGTTGCAGGATGCGCACCGGCGTGGGGACACCGTTGGCGATCCACAGAATGGTTTCGTTGTTGCCGCCGTTGGTGCGGTACACCTTCAGCGCGTTGTAGGACAGGTCGCCGACCTCCACGTTCTCGGTCTGCGCGGCCGCCTGGTAATCGTGCTGGCGCACCTTGCCCAGTTCAACGTAGCGGTAGTGCATGGCCACGCCGGGGCGGGCGTCGCGCATCAGCGACAGGTTCAGCAGCAGCGCGCTCTGGTCGCCGGGCTGCAGCGGAATGGGTTTGGCGCGGTCCTTCTTCACATCGCCGGTCCACTGCGCGGTGCCGGTTTCCCAGTTGTAGGTGCCCACCGCTTTCTTGCCCAGGAACAGGCCTTTGCGGACGGTGCTCTGGCTCAACGGCGCGTAGACGCCATTGCGCACGTCGAACACGGTGCTCTGCTCCAGGTTCAGGCCGAGCACGCTGGCAAAGCCGCGGCGGCCGACCACCTGCATGTCCACCCGCCACTGGTTGCCGCCGGTGTGGGTCACCTGCATGGTTGCGTCGCCAGCCTCCTTGCCCTTGTAGAAGGCCTGGTAGGTGGCACTGAACGGCTGCAGCGGCGGCGGTTCCCAGGCCATGGCCGGCAGCGCGGGCAGGGGCGGTTCGGCCGGTGCCTCCACCACGGGCGCCGGTTCGGCCGACGGCGGGGTCTGCGCCCAGGCGGCACAGGCGAGCACGGCGAACGGCAGCAGCAGGAATTTGCGCAACGGGGGCGTGTTCTTCATGGCAGGCAGGAACCGCAGGAGGTGGCAGGATGCCAGCCCCGCAGTCAGCGGGGCGTGTGCACGGGCGTTACCGGTTCAGGTTCCCGGCGGAATCTAGAGCCAATGGGCTAAACAGGGGGTGACCGTCGAGTGTCGGCCGGCCCTCCCGTTCAGCCAGGCGGCCATCGCACAGCAGCTGCAGGGTGGCGATCAGCAGGGGATGCTCGACCGCCAGCACGCGATCGGCCAGGCGGGTTGCGTCATCGCCGGGCAGCACCGGCACGCGCGCCTGGGCCAGCACGGTGCCGGCATCCAGCTCCGGCACCACCAGGTGCACGCTGGCCCCATGCTCGGCGTCGCCGGCATCCAGGGCACGGGCGTGGGTGTGCAGCCCCTTGTAAAGCGGCAGCAGGGAAGGATGGATGTTGACCAGGCGGCCGTTGAAGCGCTGCACGAAGCCGGCACCGAGGATGCGCATGTAACCGGCGCAGACGATCCAGTCCGGGGCCATGGCGTGGACGGCATCGCCAAGCGCCTGTTCGTAGGCAGCGCGGTCGCTGAAGGTCTTCGGCGCGTGCGCCCAGCGCTGTCCGGGCCCGACCCGCTGCAGCGCGGCCGCATCGGGGCGGTCGGAGAACACGCCCACCACCTCGGCCGGCAGGCGGCCGGCCGCGATCGCATCGAGGATGGCCTGCAGGTTGCTGCCACGGCCGGAAGCCAGTACGGCGATACGGGCGGTCATGCGACGACGGCGCTGCCCGGTTCGCTGAAGCTGGCCACGACTTCGGCACGCAGCAGCACAACCAGTGCATAGACGCCCAGCGCGATGCCCAGCGCACCGCCCAGGCAGGCCGCGCCGGCGGCGACCATGCACAGCGTGCGCTGGCGGCGCTGGGACAGGCGGCGCGCCGCGGTCAGGCTGAGGCCGCCCAGCGCGGCAAAGACCAGGCTGGCACCGACGAAGAGCGCGGCCAGCAGGGCCGGAGACGCCTCGGGATCGGTGCTGTGGCTCTCACTGACATAGCCGCCGGCGGCTGCGAGCAGCAGCAGGACGGCCAGCACCAGCTGCAGGCCGCCGTAGATGTAGAACAGGATCTTCAGCGAATGCAGGTGGCTGTTGACCTGCAGATCGGTCCAGCCGCGTGGCCGGTTCAGCGGGGGCGGGGCGACGGCCATCGGCAACTCAGCTTCGGGTAGGGACGTTGGCGGCAAAGGCGGCCTTCACCTGTGGCCGCAGCAGCACGATCAGGGTGAACACGCCCAGCACGGTGCCGAACGGGGTGAACAGGCACGACAGGCCGGCCACGACCAGGCACAGCAGGTAGCGCCGCCGCTGCTTCAGGCAGCGCCCGGCATAGGCGATGAAGCCGGCCATCACCAGGCCAAGCGAGACGACGCCGCTGCCCATGATGATGAACAACCAGCCCGCGAACTGCTGTTCCTGCGCCGAGCTGGGCTGGCCGTTGGAGCTCATCGGCAGGGTGCCGTTGAGCATGGCGATGCCCATCACGATGTGGAACACGAAGATCAGGGCGAACACCGCCGCCAGCCCGGCCACCACGTAGTGGAAGATCGAGAGCAGGCGCAGGTGGTCGTTGTCCTGCGAGGTCAGCCCGGGCACGGCCGGTGCCGGGGGCGGCACCGGTGCGGTGGGCAGGGGGGGCGTAGCGTCCATGCGGGCTCCTGGGGGCGTATCAGGCAATGCGGACGCGCTCGGCGCCGCTGGCGGTGACCACCTGGCCGATCGGCCAGTGAGCCAGGCCCTGCGCCTGCACGGCTTCGGACACGGCAGCGACCTGCTCCGGGGCGACGATCAGCACGAAGCCGATGCCGCAGTTGAAGGTGCGCCACATTTCGCTGTCGACGACGGCGCCTTCCTTCTGCAGCCACTGGAACACCGGCGGCAGCGGCCAGGCCGAGGCCTGGATGTCCAGGCCCAGGCCTTCGGGCACCACGCGGATGATGTTCTCGGTCAGGCCGCCACCGGTGATGTGGGCCATGCCGTGGATGGCCGCGCCATGCGACTTCAGCAGCGACAGGATCGGCTTGACGTACAGGCGGGTCGGCGCCATCAGCGCATCGACCAGCTTCACCCCGTCTTCCAGCTCCAGGTCGGCCGGCTGGCCGGCGCGGTCGTAGATGCGGCGCACCAGCGAGTAGCCGTTGGAATGCGGGCCGGAGGAGGCGATGCCGATCAGCACGTCGCCGGCGGCCACGCTGGCGCCGTCCTTCAGTTCGCTCTTCTCGACCGCAGCGACGGTGAAGCCGGCCAGGTCGTATTCGCCCGGGGCGTACATGTCGGGCATTTCAGCGGTTTCGCCGCCGATCAGCGCGCAGCCTGCCTCGGTGCAGCCGTTGGCGATGCCGCCCACGACCGCCGCGGCGGTGTCGATGTCCAGCTTGCCGGTGGCGAAATAGTCCAGGAAGAACAGCGGCTCGGCGCCCTGCACCAGCACGTCGTTGACGCACATGGCGACCAGGTCGATGCCGATCGTATCGTGGCGGTTCAGCTGGTGGGCCAGCTTCAGCTTGGTGCCCACGCCGTCGGTGCCCGACACCAGCACCGGCTCGCGGTACTTGTTGGACAGGTCGAACAGGGCGCCGAAGCCGCCCAGGCCGCCCATCACTTCCGGGCGGAAGCTGCGCTTGACCAGGGGCTTGATCCGCTCGACCAGTTCGTTGCCGGCGTCGATGTCGACGCCCGCATCACGGTAGGTGAGGGGGGAGGGGGCGGAAGACGGGGTGTTGGTCACGGGCGTCGGCGCTGGCAGGGGTTGAACGGGCGATTTTAACAGGCCGCATTGGCGCAAAGTCCGTATTCGGGCAACAATTCCCCCCGGATACGTCGAGCCAATGGATGTCCTGATGCGCCGCAGCCTTATTCCCACCCTGCTCCTTGCGCTGTGCCTGCCGGTGGCCACGATGGCCCAGAGCGGCCTTCGCACCGAGGGAGATGTCGCCACCGCCAGTGGTGCCTACGAGGCCGAAGTGCCCGTCAACAGCCAGGCCGAGGCCGACCGCAACGGTGGCCTGGCCCGTGCCCTGAGCGTGGTCCTGGGCAAGCTGTCCGGTGACCGCAGCGTCATGTCGCGTCCGGGCGTCGCGCAGGCCCTGCGCAACGCCAAGGACTACGTGGCCAGCTATGACTTCAAGCAGGACCAGAGCGTGGGCGCCAGTGGCGCACCCAGCTACCGGACCCTGCTGGTGGCCCGTTTCCGCGAAGATGACGTCGATGCGCTGGTGTCGGCCCTGGGGCTGCCGCTGTGGCCGCAGCCGCGGCCGAAGCCGGTGGTCTGGCTGGCGGTGGACGACGGCAGTGGCCCGCGCCTGGTCAGCGTGCAGCAGGCCAATGCCGCGCGCCCGCTGCTGAACCGGGCCATCGAGCGCGGCTACAAGCTGGGCCTGCCCAGTGGCGGCGCCGCCGAACAGGCCCTGGCCGGCGCGATCTGGCGCCAGGACAGCGCTGCGGTGGCCCGCGCGTCGTCACGCTACTCGCCGCCGATGCAGCTGATCGGCAAGCTGTACCGCGCCAATGGCGGCTGGCAGGCGGACTGGGTGTTCGTCGACAACGGCCGCGAGCTGAACAAGTGGACCACCAAGGACGCCAACGCCATGCGCGCGATGGCGGCCGGTGCCGACGGCGCCGCCGATGCCCTGGTCAAGCGCTACGCCAAGGCCGGCGCGGCCACCGGTGCAGCCGGTGCCTACCGCGTGGTGGTGACCGGCATCAACAGCGCCGATGAGTACCTGCGCCTGGCCGCCGGCCTGCGCGAGGTGCCGGTGGTGCGCAACGTCACCCCGCTGCGGGCGACGGGCGACCGCCTGGAGCTGAACCTGGAAATGACCACCGGCCTGGCCGGCTTCAACCGCATGCTGGGTGACAACGGTGTACTGGTGCCTTCGGCGCCCCTGCCGGCCCTGCCGGCGCCGATCGATGACAGCACCGGCGCACCGCAGCCGGCCCCGGTCAGCAACGAGTACCGACTGCGATGATCCAGGCCCCGGAAGCGGAAATCGCGCAGTTCCTGCGACGGCTGAAGTACGTGGCCGTCGCCCTGCTGATCGGCTGGGTGGTGTGGCTGCTGGCCCCCATCCTGACCCCGTTCGTGCTGGCCCTGGCGCTGGCCTGGCTGGGCGACCCGCTGGTCGACCGCATCGAGGCCACGGGCCGTTCGCGCAATACCGGCGTGGTGCTGGTGTTCGTGGCCATGGTGCTGGTCATCACCGCGCTGCTGCTGGTGCTGGTGCCGATGATCGAGCGCCAGATCACCACGCTGATGGCCGCCGTGCCGCAGGCCCAGGCCTGGCTGATGCAGACCGGCATCCCCTGGTTCGAGCAGAAGACCGGCCTGGAAGTGATGCAGTGGATGGACCCGGACCGCCTGATCGAGTGGGTGCGCAGCCACTGGCAGCAGGCCGGCGGCTTCGCCACGACCTTCATGGGCTATGTCTCGCGCTCGGGCTTTACGGTGGTGACCTGGATGGTCAACCTGGCGCTGCTGCCGATCCTGGCGTTCTACTTCCTGCGTGACTGGGACAAGCTGGTCGAGCGCGTGGCCTCGGTGATCCCGCGCAACCACATCGGCACGATCACCAACCTGGCCCGCGAATCCAACGAGGTGCTGGGCGCGTTCATCCGTGGCCAGTTCCTGGTGATGGTGGCGCTGGGCGTGATCTACGCCGCCGGCCTGTCGATGGTCGGCCTGAAGCTGGGCCTGCTGATCGGCCTGGTGGCTGGCCTGATCAGCTTCATCCCTTACCTGGGCGCGACCACCGGCATCGTGATGGCAGTGGTGGCAGCGCTGGTGCAGGCACAGGGCATCGACCTGAAGCTGCTGCTCCTGGTCGGCGTGGTGTTCACCGTGGGCCAGCTGCTGGAGAGCTACGTGCTGACCCCGCGCATCGTCGGCGACAAGATCGGCCTGCATCCGGTGGCGGTGATCTTCGCGGTGATGGCCGGTGGCCAACTGTTCGGTTTCCTCGGCATGCTGCTGGCGCTGCCGGTGGCGGCGGTCAGCAACGTGCTGCTGCGCTATGCGCACCAGCGTTACCGCCAGAGCGAGCTGTACGTCGGCGAAAAGCCGGCGATCGTGCTTGATGGCGTGATCGATGCGCCCCATATCATCCTCGACCCCTACGAGAACGGCCCGGACCCGAAGTGATTGGTGTGCCGCAACTTCCGCTGGCCCTGCATTACCCGCGGGACCAGCGCCTGGAGACCTTCATCGGCGCGCCGGATGGCGCGCTGGCGCAGCTGCGTGCGATCGCGGTGGGCGACAGCCATGATTGGGTCTACCTGGAAGGTGCGGCAGGTACGGGTAAGACCCACCAGGCGCTGGCGATGTGTTCCAGCGCGCAGCAGGCCGGGCGCCTGCCGACCTACGTGCCGCTGGCCGGTGCGGTCGGCCGGGTGGCGGCGGCGCTGGATGGCCTGGAGCAGCGCGAGCTGGTCGCGCTGGATGGCTTGGATGCGGTGGCGGGCCATCGCGAGGACGAGATCGCGCTGTTCGACTTCCACAACCGCGCGCGCGCGGCGGGGGTGACGGTGCTGTACACGGCGCAGCGTGCGCCGGGCGAGCTGGGTCTGGTGCTGCCGGACCTGCGTTCGCGGTTGGGCCAGTGCGTGCGCGTGCTGCTGCAGCCGCTGGACGAGGAAGGCCGCGCGGCGGTGCTGCGCGAGCGCGCGCTGCGGCGCGGGCTGGCGATCGACGAGGCGGCCATCGAGTGGCTGCTGTCGCACACCGGGCGCGAGCTGGGTGGGTTGATCACGCTGCTGGACTGGCTGGACCGGGAATCGCTGGCGGCGAAGCGGCGGATCACGGTGCCGTTCCTGCGCCAGGTGCTGGAAGAAGGCCGCCCTCGCTACTGAGGGGTAGGTTTTTCTTTGCAGGGCTGCCGCCCTGCACCCGCTGGAGCAACGTCAAGATCAAGTGCTGGCTTCCTGAGGGGAGGCGGGGCGCTGTGGGTTTGCGGGGACGCCGTAAACCCATCCATGGGGGCTTGGTCGCCGCATCCATGCGGCTCACACCCCGCAAGCCCACAGCGCCCCGCCTTCGACAGGTTCCCGCGGCTCTTGGTGGGTGTCGACCGTTGGTCGACACCACGCGGGAATGAATTTCCTGTAGAGCCGAGCCTATGCTCGGCTTTCTTGCATGGGGGCAATCGGCCAAAGGCAGCCGAGCGTGGGCTCGGCTCTACAGGAGCAAGTGAGCGAGCGTAGCGACGCGATCCGCTTTTGCTTTTCTTTTTCTTTTCCGTGGCTGGACGCGCACGGAAACTGTCAGAGGCCGGGCGGGATGGCTACGCGGGGGTGTCTGCGGCATGGATGCCGCGGACAAGCCTCCATGGATGGATTCACGGCGTCCCCCGTGTAGCCATCCCGCCCGGCCAAGCACGGCTTTGCAGTCGAGCAAGCTCGACTCTACCGACCACGCTGCCAGCCACGAGGGGCTCAGCCGTTCGCTGCCAACTCCGCGTCCAGCGCACGCAGCCGATCCACCGTCCCGACATCGGTCCAGCGCCCGCGATGGTGCTGCCCGGTCATCAACCCCTGCGCCATGAAATGCTTCTGCAGCGGCACCACCGAGAACTTCGGCGGGTCTCGCTCGCTGCCCGGCGCATCGCCGATCACTGCGCGCCAGTCCGCCACGATCGACGGGCGGTACACGCCGATGCCGGCATAGGTCAGGCACGGGCCTGCGCGGTCGTGGTGCAGCAGGCCCTGCGCATCCAGGCGGTAGTCGCCCTCCGGGTGCTGCGCCGGGTTGTCCACCAGTACCAGGTGTGCCTGGCCCTGCGGCTCGCGGGGCAGGGTGGCGAAATCGAAGTCGGTCCAGATATCGCCGTTGACCACCAGGAACGGCGCATCGCCCAGCTGCGGCAGCGCGTTGAGGATGCCGCCGCCGGTTTCCAGCGGGGTCCCGCCTTCGTGCACGAAGTGCAGCTGCAGGCCCCAGTGGCTGCCATCGCCCAGCGTGGCCGGGAACTGCCCGGCCAGCCATGCGGTGTTGATGACCACCTCGCGCACGCCCAGTGCGGCCAGCCGCTCCAGGTGCCAGACGATCAGCGGCTTGCCGGCCACCGCCAACAACGGCTTGGGCGTGTGCAGGGTCAGCGGGCGCATGCGCTCGCCCAGGCCGGCGGCGAAGATCAGGGCTTTCATCAGCGCACCACGCGCATCGGTGCGGCCAGTTCGGCCACAGCCGGCTTGATGCGCACGTCCAGCAGCTGCTGCAGCGGGGCCAGTTCGGGGTAGCGCGGCAGCACTTCGTCCAGGTAGCCAATGAAGCGCGGCACGTCGTCCAGGTAGTGGCCCTTGTTGTCGCGGTAACGCAGGCGGCTGAAGATGCCCAGGCACTTCAGGTGGCGCTGGATGCCCATCCAGTCGGCGTCGCGCAGGAAGGTCGCGCGGTCAGGCACCGGCAGGCCGGCGTCGAGCGCACGCTGGTGGTACTGCGCCAGCCATGCGTCCACGCGCGGCAGCGGCCAGCTCAGGAACGCGTCCTTGAACAGGCTCACCGCGTCGTAGGCGATCGGGCCACGCACCAGGTCCTGGAAATCGAGGATGGCCGGACCATCGTCGACCGGCATCAGGTTGCGCGGCATGTAGTCGCGATGGGTCATCAACTGGGCCTGGCCCAGCGCGTTGTCCATCAGCAGGCGCTGCGCCTGCTGCAGGCCTTCGGCCTCGGCGGCTTCCAGGGTGATGCCCAGGTGGCGTTGCAGGAACCATTCGTCGAACAGGCCGGCGTCGCGCTGCAGCAGGGCTTCGCCAAAGCGGCCGAAATCATCCGGCACGGGAATCGCCTGCAGGCGCAGCAGCTGGTCGATGGCGCGGCCAAACCAGGCATCGGCATTGCGTTCGTCCAGCACCTTGGCCAAGGTCGGGCCACCGAGGTCCTCCAGCAGCAGGAAGCCGGCGTCGAGATCCTGGGCGAGCAGGGCGGGCACGCGCAGGCCGTGGTCGTGCAGCAGGCCGCGCATGCGCAACCACGGCTGCGGATCTTCCAGGCCGGGCGGGGCATCCATCACGATGTGGCTGCCGCCGCGGCTGGTGGTACGCCAATAGCTGCGCAGGCCGGCGTCGACCGAGGCGCGCTCGACCACCGTGTTGGCGTCGTCCAGCTGGGTGCGGGCCCACTGCAGGCGCTGCGCGCTGCGCTGGGGATCGGAGGCAGGTTCGGTCATGCAGGCAGTTCCGGGCGCGACAGGCGCGCCACGCTCAGGGGGAAAAGAGGGAAGAGGTGTGTCAGCGGCGTGGGGTGAACAGCCGCATCAGCGCCAGCACGGCCACCGCGCCGACCACGGCGCCGAGGAAACCGGCCGGCTCGCCGGGGGCGTACCAGCCCATGTACTGGCCGAACCAGCCGGCCACCAATGCGCCGACGATGCCGAGCACGATGGTCAGCAGGCAGCCCATGCGGTTGTTGCCGGGCATGAAGAAACGCCCGAGCAGGCCGACGAAGAAGCCGACCAGCAGGATGTACAGCCAGCTGCTGCTGCCGAACAGACCATTCATGTGCATGCGTTCCGCTTGGGGTGGACGCAGCCTAGCAAGGCCAGGCTGCGTCCGTCACGGGTGTGCGATCAGCAGCAGCCGTGGTCGCCGTGGCGGGTGCCGCTGTCGGCTGCCACCGGCGAACCGCTGGTCTCGCCGCGCAGGCTGGCGGCGTAGTGCTCGCTGATGACCTTGGACACGCAGGCGGTGACCTTCTTGCCCATCGGGATGTGCAGGAACTCGTTCGGGCCGTGCGCGTTGGAGTGCGGGCCGAGCACGCCGGTGATCATGAACTGCGCGCCCGGGAACTTCTCGCCCAGCATGCCCATGAACGGGATCGAGCCGCCTTCGCCCATGTACATCGCCGGCTTGCCGAAGAAGGCCTGGCTGGCGTCGTCGATGGCCTGGGTCAGCCACGGCGCCATGGCCGGGGCGTTCCAGCCGGTGGAGGCCTTTTCCAGGTCCAGGGTGACCTGGGCGCCGTTCGGCGGATCGCGCAGCAGCGCTTCCTTCAGCAGTTCGCCGCAGGTCTTGCCGTCGGCGGTCGGCGGCAGGCGCAGCGACAGCTTCACCGAGGTCTGCGGGCGCAGCACGTTGCCGGCCGATTCCAGCGGCGGCATGCCACCCACGCCGGTCACCGACAGTGCCGGGCGCCAGGTGCGGTTGAGCACCAGCTCGGTCAGGTCTTCGTTCATCGGGCGCAGGCCGTCGACCATCGGGAACTTCTCGAAGATCTCGGTATCGACCACTTCGGCGGCACGCTTGGCCTGGGCCAGGCGCTCGGCCGGGATCTCCACGTTCATGCCGTCGATCAGGATGCGGCCGGTGTCCTGGTCCTCGATGCGCGACAGGATCTGGCGCAGCAGGCGGAAGCTGGACGGGATGACGCCGGAGGCATCGCCGGAATGCACGCCTTCATTGAGCACCTTGACGGTGAAGTTGCCGCCGGTCAGGCCGCGCAGCGAGGTGGTGCACCACAGCTGGTCGTAGTTGGCGCAGCCCGAATCCAGGCAGACCACCAGCGACGGCTTGCCGATGCGGTCGGCCAGGTGGTCGACATAGGCGGGCAGGTCGTAGCTGCCGGATTCTTCACAGGCTTCGATCAGCACCACGCAGCGGGCGTGCGGCAGGCCCTGGGCCTGCAGGGCCAGCACCGCCGCCAGCGAACCGAAGATGGCGTAACCGTCGTCGGCGCCACCGCGGCCATACAGCTTGTCGCCGCGCAGGACCGGGATCCACGGGCCGAGGTCCTCGTCCCAGCCGGTCATTTCCGGCTGCTTGTCCAGGTGCCCGTAGAGCAGGATGGTGTCGTCGCCGGTCTCGGCGCCGGTGGCCGGAATTTCCAGGAAAATCAGCGGCGTGCGGCCTTCCAGGCGGACCACCTCGACCTTCAGGCCGGGCAGTTCCTGGGCCTTGGCCCAGTTTTCCATCAGGGTGACCGCCTGTTCCATGTAGCCGTTCTGCACCCAGTTGGCGTCGAACATCGGCGACTTGTTGGGGATGCGGATGTAGTCGACCAACTGCGGGACGATCTCGCTGTCCCACTTGTCATTGACGAATTGGCCGAGCTTGGCGCTGTCCATCTGAAACTCCGGTTGCATGGGCGTGTGATGCGGCCATTCTACGCCTGTGCCGGGGGTAGGGTTTTTCCTACAGCACGTCGGGTATTTGGCTGGCTTTTAGAAATCCCGGAAACCGATAGTCTGTGTGCATGTGGTGACGGACACTGTTTCGACCGACGGGATTGCCGGTAGGGACGGCCAGAACCACAAGGAGATACACGTCGTGCCTTGGTCAGTCGTGTTCAGGGTGTTGGTACTGGGGATGTGGATGGTGGGGGCGCAAGCCGCCGAGCCGATTGACATCAACCGGGCCGATGCACAGGCGCTGCAGCAGGGATTGACGATGGTCGGGGCCGTAAAGGCAGCGGCAATCGTCGAGCACCGGCGCAGACACGGCCCATTTCATCGCGTCGAGGACCTGACGCAGGTGAAGGGGATAGGGACAGCAATCGTCGAACGGAATCGACAGCGGATCACCGTCGGCAACACGATGTTGCCAGCGGATCCGGTACCCGGATCGGTACCGGTGCGCTCCGTACCCAGGCGTTGACAGCAGGATCGTCGGGACCGGCAGGAGGCTGGTTCATCGGACACGGACAGGAAGGACGTGCCCACCGACCGTCGCAGGGATGCGGCACCAATCACCAGGATGGTGGCATCACAGACCTGTGGAAGGGGCTGAGATACAAGCAGGACGAACGCGGCCGCGTGCAGGATGCAACGCCGCCCCCACAGCGCAGGATGCGAGGGGGTGGCAGCAGGCCGACAAGGACGTAACGAGTGCCCGGTACGACACATGGTTGTGTCGCCGGGCATTTCGCTTTCTGGCGCGGGCACGTTCTGGCACGGCGCTGCACCGCCAATGGTGTAGGTTGGAGGTTCCCCACGGATTGGAACCTGCTGGATGCGCCTGCCCCGCCTGCCCCTGATGCTCGCCCTTGCCCTGGCCCTGCCGTTGGCGGCCCAGGCCGCCACGCCCGCCACCGCTACCGCCGAAGTGCGTGGCCCGACCGATCTGAAGCCCGGTGAGTACCTGTGGCACCCGGAAGTATCGCCGGCCGGCCCGATCGTGCTGGTGGTCAGCCTGGATGAGCAGCGCGCCTACGTGTACCGCAACGGCATCGCCATCGGCCTGAGCACGATCAGTTCGGGCAAGGCCGGGCACGAAACCCCCACGGGCGTGTTCACGATCCTGCAGAAGGACAAGGACCACAAATCCAACCTCTACAACAGCGCACCGATGCCCTACATGCAGCGGCTGACCTGGGATGGCATTGCCCTGCATGGCGGCAGCCTGCCCGGGCACCCGGCCTCGCACGGCTGCGTGCGCCTGCCGCAGGCGTTCGCGCAGAAGCTGTTCAGCGCAACCCAGCGCGGCGATACGGTGGTGGTGGCCGACGCCAAGAGTGCGCCGATGACCCTGGCCTACCCGGCGGTGCTGGCACCGGTGAACGCGCGTGGCCAGGCTCTGCCGGAAACTGAAGGCGCCAGCCCGGCCAAGGCCTGGTGGGACGATGCGGTCGCCCCCAGCGGCCAGGTCGGCATCCTGGTCAGCCTGCACGACCAGCGCCTGTACGTGCTGCGCGATGGCGTGATGATCGGCGAATCGCCGCTGCGGGCCGATGCGCTGCCGGCGTTCCAGGGCACCACGTTGTTCGTGATGGGGCAGGGCTTCAGCGATACGCCCAGCCCGCTGGACACGCAGCAGCGCCTGCACCAGTGGACCGCCTACCCGCTGCTGGGCCAGGACCGCGCGCAGGCCACCCCGGACCTGCTGGCCACGCCGTCGTTGCCGATGGCGCTGCCGGCCGATTTCGCCCGCCAGCTGTACCAGGTGCTGGTGCCGGGCACGACCCTGCTGGTCACCTCGCTGCCCGCGGTGCGCCCAAGCGCGGCTGAATCGGGATTGCAGCCGGTCTTGGAATCCGAACCTGCCACGCCCACGTCGAAGAAGTCCTGAGTGAATACCGTGTGCCCATGATTGCTTCACGCACGCGCTGGCAGGCCGCCTGCGGCCTGCTCGCGCTGGTCGCCGCCGGCAGCGCTGTCGCCGCAGCGCCGCCCGCCACCGCCAGCACCGACGACCTGACCGCGCTGCTGGCGCGCACGGCACCCAACGCCGACCGCCACGTATTGAAGCTGGCGGCGACGGCGTTGCGCTGCGCCCTGCAGCGGCCGGAGCTGGGCATCAAGGCCGAGCGGCTGGGCGTGATCGACTATTCGCGGCCGTCCACCGAGCAGCGCCTGTGGGTGTTCGACCTGGCGCGGCAGCGGCTGCTGTTCGAGGAATGGGTGGCGCACGGCCGCAACAGTGGCGGCAACCGCACCGAGCACTTCTCCAACCGCGATGGCAGCTTCATGTCCAGCATCGGTGCGTTCACCGCGCAGGAAACCTACATGGGCGGCAACGGCTATTCGCTGCGCCTGGACGGGCTGGAGCCGGGCTTCAACGACAAGGCACGTGACCGCGCGATCGTCATCCACGGTGCGCCCTATGTGAACCCGACGATGGCCCGCCTGCAGGGCCGGCTGGGCCGCAGCCTCGGCTGCCCGGCGGTACGCCTGTCGGTGTCGCGGCCTCTGATCGATTCGCTGCGTGGCGGCACCCTGGTGTTCGCCTACTATCCCGACCCGCAATGGCTGCAGCATTCGCAGCTGCTGTCGCCGCAGTGTGGCGAAGCGGGCGGCGTTGCTGCGCGGTGATGCGCGATCGCGCGCGGCATGATGCAATGCGCGCATGGACATAGATGCTCTGCTGCGCACCCCGAGCCAGGTGATCTCCAGCCTGGATTACCGCCGCGAACGCTGGCGCAACGGCCTGGGCTGGACCCGCGAGATCCTGCGCCTGCCCGCGCAGGGTGATCACTGGGCGCTGCGCCTGTCGGTGGCCGAGATCGAGCAGGACGCCGCGTTTTCGGCGTTCCCCGGCGTGGAGCGCGAGCTGGTGCTGCTGCAGGGCAATGGCGTGCGCCTGCGTTTCGCCGATGGCCGCGTGGCCGAGGTACTGCCACCGCACGGGCGCGTGCGCTTTGCCGGTGAGGAAGCGCTGGACGGCGAGCTGGTCGATGGCACCACCCACGATTTCAACCTGATGTGGAAGCGCGGGCTACTGCAGGCCGAACTGCTGCACCGGCCGCTGGTGGGGTCGATGTTCTTCTTCTGCGAGCCGGGCGTGGCCTGGGCGCTGTACCTGCTGGCCGGGCATGCGGAATTCAGCGCGGACAGCGGGCTGCCACGGATGCAGGCCGGCGATACCGCGTGGTTGGGTGCTGGTGAAAGGCAACGGCATGCATTGCAGGGCGGCGGTGAGTTGTTGGCGATACGGGTAACGCGCGCCGGGTAGCGCCGGGCCATGCCCGGCATCGTGGGGCGCCATGGGGCGTCATCCACGCATGGCGTGGATCTACTGGGCAACGAGCATCGCAGTAGATCCACGCCATGCGTGGATAAGGCAACGCCAGGCGGTGCAGGGCGGCGGTGAGTTGTTGGCGATACGGGTAACGCGCGCCGGGTAGCGCCGGGCCATGCCCGGCATCGTGGGGCGCCATGGGGCGTCATCCACGCATGGCGTGGATCTACTGGGCAACGAGCATCGCAGTAGATCCACGCCATGCGTGGATAAGGCAACGCCAGGCGGTGCAGGGCGGCGGTGAGTTGTTGGCGATACGGGTAACGCGCGCCGGGTAGCGCCGGGCCATGCCCGGCGTGGTGGGGTGTCATGGGGCGTCATCCACGCATGGCGTGGATCTACTGGGCAACGAGCAGCGCAGTAGATCCACGCCATGCGTGGATAAGGCAACGCCATGCATCGCAGGGCGGCGGTGAGTTGTTGGCGATACGGGTAACGCGCGCCGGGTAGCGCCGGGCCATGCCCGGCGTGGTGGGGCGCCATCCACGCTAGTACACGTCGCGGCGGTAACGACCGGCCATCAACAGTGCTTCCTTGCCCTCGGCACCGAGCACCTGTTCGATCACCGCATCCACCGCCGGGGCCATGCCCTGCAGGCTGCCGCAGACCAGGATCGTGGCGCCTTCTTCCACCCACTGCCGCAGCGTCGCTGCTTCGGCCAGCAGCCGGTCCTGCACGTAGCGGTGGGCGCCGCCATCGCGGCTGAACACCGCATCCAGCCGCGCCAGCGTGCCGTCGGCCAGCAGGGTCTGCAGCTCCTCGCCGAAATGGAAATCGTGCGCGGCCGAACGTTCGCCAAACAGCAGCCAGGTGCGGCGCGCACCGCTGCGGGCGCGCTCGTGCAGGTGCGCGCGCAGGCCGGCAATGCCGGTGCCGTTGCCGATCAGCAGCAGCGGTACCTCGGCGGCCACGCCATGGAAATTCTGGTTGCGGCGCAGGCGCAGCTGCACCGGCTCCTGCATCACCGCGTGGTCGCACAGCCAGCCGCTGCCGATGCCGGGCGTGCCGTCGGCACGTAGCTGGCGGCGAAGCAGCAGTTCCAGCGCGCCATCGGCCATCACCGAGGCAATCGAGTACTCGCGATGCGGCAGCGGCTGCAGTGACGCCAGCAACCCGGGCAGGTCGCCCGGTGCGACGAGGCTGGGCAGGTGCGAGCGCACGACGCGATCCAGCAGGGCGACGCCATCGTCCAGCCGCATATCCGGATCGAAACCGCGCTCCAGCAGCCACGCGCGCGTGGCTGGCGCAGCGTGCTGTGGGCCGATTTCGGCGATGTCACCGGCCTGCCACTGCGCATCGCTGCCGGCCGGTGGCTGCAGGCGCAGCCAGTACACCGGCCCGCCGAGGCTGCCGGGGTTGAGGTGTTCGCGCTGCAGCAGCGGCCACGGCTGGTACTCCGCCGGGCTCCAGTCAGGCAGCTCGCTCACACCGCCGCCGATCTGTCCCAACAGCTGCTGCCAGTGGCGCAGCGCGGCCGGATCGGCGTTGTCGACGTCGATCGCATCGAACATCGGGTGCGCGCCGTGTTGGCGCAGCCAGTCGTCGAGCCGGTGGCCGAACGCGCAGAAATGGCCGTAGCTGCGGTCACCCAGCGCGAGCACGCCGAACTGCAGGTGGCCCAGCGAGGGTGATGTGCACATCACCCGGCGCAGGAAGGGCAGGGCGTGATCGGGAGCATCACCTTCGCCGGTGGTGCTGGCGATGAACAGTGCGCGTTGGCTCTGCGCCAGCAGCGCGGTGTCGACTTCAT
Source organism: Stenotrophomonas sp. PFBMAA-4 (assembly GCF_030053215.1). Taxonomy (NCBI): domain Bacteria; kingdom Pseudomonadati; phylum Pseudomonadota; class Gammaproteobacteria; order Lysobacterales; family Lysobacteraceae; genus Stenotrophomonas; species Stenotrophomonas sp. PFBMAA-4. Next base: position 195,786 of record NZ_JASGBW010000004.1, read on the forward strand.
GCAGCCCACGCACGCGCACCGGCAGGCTGGCGGCACGCAGGGCCTCGGCGCTGCGTTCGGCCAGTTCGCGGGCGAAGCCGGTCTGGCTGGACCACACCAGCAGAAGCGGTACGACATCACCGCTGGCGGCGTCATCGCGCGGGCGCCCACGCCACCACACTGCGGTGCAAGCCAGCGCATACAGCGCGATGGCCAGCACGGCGCCCTGCCAGTGGCGCGTGGGCGGGGCACCCTGCCACCAGGCTTCGCCCAGGTGCAGGCGCAGCAGGGCGTAGCCGGCCACGGCCAGCAGCACCATCACGATGAGGTTGCCGAGCACGGCGCGCGTTGGCCGGCGGCTCATGCGGCCTGCTCGTCCAGCAGGCGCTGGAAGGCGCTGCTGAGATGTTCGCGCGGACCGTCGATCGCGCGTTCCAGGTAGCGTGCGGCCAGGCCTTCGCGCTCGGCCAGGGCCAGGCCCTGTTCGCGGCCGAGCACGGTCAGCGCGGTGGCCCAGGCATCGGCGTGCATCGCATCGTCGGCGACCACGGTCACTGCCGCTGCCACCTGGCGCACGGGCATGCCGGTGCGCGGGTCCAGGCTGTGGCTGTAGGCCTGGCCATCGGCGTGGTACTGGTGCCAACGGTCGCCCGAGGTGGCCACGGCCTTGCCATCCAGCGCCAGCACGCGCGGTGGCGTATCGCCGCGCGCGTCTTCTTCCGGGGCCGACTCCACCAGGACGCGCCACGGCTGTCCGTCGGGCTTGCGGCCGTAGCCGGCCAGTTCGCCGCCCACTTCGATCAGTGCCGCGGTGATGCCCTGCGCGCGCAGCCAGGCAGCGACGTGGTCGACACCGAAGCCTTTGGCAATCGCAGAGAGATCGAGTTCCAGGCCGCCAGGTTGCAGCAGGGTGTCAGCGCGCCACTGCAGCTGCTGCCAGCCACAGCGCGCACGCGTGGCCTGCAGGGTGGCAGCGTCGGGCACGCGTCGTGGGCCGGCCTGTGCACCGAAGCCCCACAGCGCGACCAGCGGGCCCAGGGTGGGATCGAATGCGCCGTCGCTGGTGGCGGCAATCGCCTGCGCGGCGGCCAGCACGTGGCGGGTTTCGGCCGGCAGCGGGCACCACTGGCCGGCGGCGGCGCGGTTGTAGCGGGCCAGGTCCGAGCCGGCGTCCCAGGTGCTCATCTGCGCGACCACCTCATCCAGGCGCGCCTGGATGCCGGCGTGCAGCGGGTGCAGGTCGCGCCGGCGAGGCGCCACCAGCGACACACTCCAGGTGGTGCCCATGGTGGTGCCGCCGAGGCGGGCGATGTCGAGCAGGGAATCGGTCATGGCGGGGCGTTGCAGGCGCGGTGCCGGGACGGGCCCGGCACCGCGGTCCACGTTACTGCGGCAGCACTTCCAGGGTGGCGACGTAGCTCAGGCGGCGCTTGGCGGCCTGCTTCACCGAGGTCTTGTTGTCTTCGGTACCGGTTTCCAGCCAGTACATGCCGGCTTCGGGCCAGGTCACCTTGATCTCGCCCTTGGCATCGCTGGTCAGCTTCAGCTCGTCCTGCGCGTTGCGGTAGCGGGTGGCGCCACGCACGATCTCGAATTCCAGGCCGGCGGTCGGCTTGCCATCCACCAGCACGCGGAAGGTGGACTCCTCGCCAGCGAACAGATCGTTCGGATGGCCCACGGCCACCAGCTCGATGCCGCGGTTGGTCGGCTTCAGCGCGGTGGCGTTCGGCGCGCCGTTGGTGACGAAGGTTTCCACGCGGCCCACCGACTGGCTCACTTCCAGCTTCTTCGCATCCTTGGGCAGTTCGCTGAAGGTCGCGGCGGTGCCACGCCAGCGCTTGCGCTCGCCGTTCTGTTCGTAGGTGGCGAACAGGCCGTCATTGACCGAGGCGATGCGGTAGGTGCCCTGCTGCTTCAGCTCGATGTCGAACACGCTGCGGTACTTGCCGGTGGCGGCGTTCTGCGGCTGTACGCTGCTGCCGTCCGGCGCGGTGATCACCAGCGATTCCAGGCGCAGCGGCACGTGGTTGAAATAGAACAGGTCGTTGGAGACCGCACCGTCGACGGTGATCCACGGCGCGTTGCCGGCGATGACGGTCTGCGAGGGCAGCAGCCAGGCCTTGTGGGCCAGGGCGGAGAACGGAAGGGCAGCGGCCAGGGCGGCGGCTAGGACGAGCGTGCGCTTCATGCGGAAGACTCCAGGGGTGGTGGTGGGGCCAGAGCCCTTCCTGCGGAAGGGATCCGACCCGGGGGTCATGCAGTTACGGTTTGACGGCGAGGGTGACCTGGCCCAGTTCGGTGGCGCCCTGCGCCTTGCCGTTCTGCGCGGCGGTGGCCGGCCAGGTGAAGGGGATCTTCAGCAGTTCGCGGCCGCCGACTTCGCGCACCGCTTCCACCACCAGGGTGTAGCTGCCCGGGGCCAGCTGCTTCAGGGCCGGCTGCTGGTCGTTGAACGACAGTGCGTGCTTGCCCGCCGGGCGGGTCGGACCGGTCACGCCATCCACCGGCACCTGCAGCGTGCGGCCGCTCTTGCGCCACCACTGGCGCAGGTCGGGCAACCACTTGGTGCCATGGCCTTCACTGTTGCTGGTCTGCTGGTACCAGACCGACAGGTTGGCGGCGACCTTCTGGTCGGCGCCTTCCAGCCAGACGGCCACATACGGGCGGTGGTATTCGGCCACGTTGAGCTTGGGCACTTCGACGTTGATGTCGAGGGTGGCGGCATAGGCCGGCGAGGTGGCCAGCAGGCCGCTGAGGGCGATGGTGAGGGTGACGCGCATGGGGCGGCTCCGGAGGGAACGGATGGAAGTCAGTGGATCAGCAGCAGGGCGATCAGCAGCGGGATCATCAGGCCCAGGCCGACCAGCGGCCAGGTCATGCGCCGCTGCCGCGCATGCAGGTGCAGCAGGAACAGGCCGGTGATGCAGAACACCAGGCAGGCCACCGCGAACAGGTCCAGGAACCAGCCCCACGCCGGGCCCGCGTTGCGGCCCTTGTGCAGGTCGTTGAGGTAGGACACCACGCCGCGCGAGGTCGATTCGTATTCCACTGCACCGCTTTCGCGGTCGATGCTCAGCCAGGCGTCGCCACCGGGGCGCGGCAGCGACAGGTAGATTTCTTCCGGCGACCATTCGGCCGGGCGCCCGCCGATGCCGATGTTCAGCTGCGCATCCAGCCATTGCCGGGCCGGCAGCGGAATGGGGGCGTTGCCGTCTTCGCGGTCACCCAGCGCGCCAATAAGCTCAGCCGGCAGTTCCAGCTTCTGGTTTTGCACCTGCGGTTTGGCTTCGATCTTCGCCGCGTGGTTCAGGGTCAGGCCGGTGGCCGCGAACAGCAGCATGCCGATCAGGCACACCGCCGAGCTGATCCAGTGCCACTGGTGCAGCGTACGCAGCCAGAAGCCACGGCTCTGTTGCTGCTGCACGGTGGAGGACACGGGACGGCTCACGGTGTTTTTCGGGGCGGGTGAAGACTACCCATTACAGCATTAATGAGAATGGCTCGCAATTAGGTGTCGTTGTGTATCCCGTGTGGGAGGAACCCGGGCAATGCCGGCCAGCGGCCGGCACTACCGGTGTGCAGTAGATCCACGCCATGCGTGGATGGCACAGCAGCGCAATGCCGGCCAGCGGCCGGCACTACCGGTGTGCAGTAGATCCACGCCATGCGTGGATGCCACAGCAGCGCAATGCCGGCCAGCGGCCGGCACTACCGGTGTGCAGTAGATCCACGCCATGCGTGGATGCTGGTCAGAACTTCGCGTTCAACGAGATCCAGTAACTACGGCGCTGGTCCTTGGTCGCATAGTCATCCACGCAGTTGAACTCGCTCTGGCTGATCAGCAGGCACGACTGCGAGACGAAGTCCTTGTCCAGCAGGTTGTTGACGCGTGCATTGAGGGTCAGCCACGGCGTGGCATCCCAGCTGCCGCCCAGGTGGAAGATCGTGTAGTCCTGGTAGTAGCGGTTGTGGCTGGCGCCGCTGGCATCGAGGATGGTGTCGCGGTAGCGGTCGTAGCGGCCTTCGCCGATCAGCGACAGGCTGATGGCATCGTTGAGCTGCCAGTTGAGGCTGGCGTTGGCCATGTGCTTGGCCGGGGTGGTGCCGGCGATCGGCAGGCCCTTCTGCGCGCCGCTGGTCTGCTCGCTCCTGGTCCAGGTGTAGTTGCCGCGCAGCTGCAGGTTCTGCAGCAGATCGACGTGCGCGGCCATTTCCACGCCACGCGTTTCGGCCTTGTCGATGTTCACGCTCTGGGTGAAGGTGCTGTAGCCCAGTTCCGCCCAGCCCGGTCCGATGTCCACGCAGTAGCCGCTGCCGGCCGGCGCCACTTCGCAGTTCGGGAAAGTGCCGCCGCTGGCGATCTTGTCATCGAACTTGTTGATGAAGCCGGTGACGTTCATGCCCCAGCGCTGGCCTTCGTAGTACGCGGCCAGCTCGTAGTTGGTGCTGGTTTCCGGCTTCAGGTTGGGCGAGCCCACCAGCGGCAGCACGCCCTGGCCGCCGAAGCCGCTGATGCCGGGGAACAGCTGGTCCGGACGCGGGGTCTTGTAGCCGGTGCTGACGCCGCCCTTGAGGGTCCAGGCGTCGCTGGCATTCCACACCAGGTAGCCGCGCGGGCTGACATGGCTGCCGAACACGTTGTGGTCGTCGTAACGCAGGCCGAAGGTCGCGGTCAGGGTGTCGGTTAGCGACCAGTTGTCCTCGGCGAACAGCGCCCACATGCGGTGCTTCTGTTTGGTGTTGCTGCGGTAGCCGGCGCCGTCCATGCCGAACACGCCGTCGATCATGTCGGTGTCGTTGTACTGGCCGCCGACGGTCAGCTTGTGCGCGCCGAAGTCGAGGTCGAGCATCGTGTCCAGCACGTAGCCTTCCAGTTCCATGGTGCGCAGCGGGCGCGGCAGGAAGGCCTGCAGGCGCGCCATCTCCTCGGCGTTGAGCGCACCCAGTGCGTTGCTGCGGCCGGCGGCGCAGTTGTTGGCGGCACCGGTGCGCTGGCAGACGTCGTTCCACAGGGTCTGCAGGTTGGCGCGCTCGTCCAGGGTGAGCGGCAGCGAGCGGCCGAGGTTGTTGCTCTTGCTGTGGGTCAGCGAGGTCTGCCACGTGCCGAAGCTGTAGCGGCCCTGGTGGGTCAGCGACAGCTGGTCGCGCTCGTAGCGCTGGTAGGCGGTGTAGCCCACGCGCGGCTGCACCACGCGGCGGGTGATCGTGCCGCTGCCGTTCGGGTTGGGGATGACCGCGTTGCCGACGCGCCACAGGCTGGCCAGGCTGTCCAGGGTGCCGGTCTGGCCTTCACTGTTGTCGTACTTCTGCCGCGAGACGTCGTAGTCCAGCCACAGCTCGTGGTCGTCGTTGATGCGGAAATCCAGGCGCAGGCCGGTGTTCCAGTTGGTGTTGGCCACCGACTTGCCGCCGCCACCGAAGCCGATGCTGCGCTCCCACAGCGTGCCATCGGGCAGGGTCAGCGCATCCCATTCGGGATTGGACGCCTTGGCATCGTAGTAGCTGCCGCGCACGGCCATGCTGATGCGGTCCTTCAGCAGCGGGCCGCTGAGGTAGACATCGGTGGTGCGCGCATCGCCGAACTGATCGTCCTGCTGCACGGTGAAGCCCTGGCTGAGCGAGCCGTGCCAGCTGTCCTGGTTGCGGCGGGTGATGATGTTGATGACGCCGCCCATGGCATCCGAGCCGTACAGGGTGGACATCGGGCCGCGCACCACTTCGATGCGCTCGATGGCCTCCAGCGGCGGCAGGTACGAGAACTGGCCGCCGCCGAAGTTGTTCGGGTAAAGCTGGCCGACATTGCTCTGGCGGCGGCCGTCGATCAGCACCAGGGTGTATTCGGAGGGCAGGCCACGCATGGAAATGGTGGCGCGGCCGTTCTTGTCGGTGGCTTCCAGGCCCACGTCGATGCCTTCGACGTCGCGCAGCGCATCGACCAGGCTGGTGTACGGGCGCTTGCTCAGTTCCTCGCGGCTGACCACGCTGATGCTGGCCGGCGCATCGACCACCTTCTGTTCGAAGCCGGAGGCGGTGACCACCACCTTGTCCAGGGTCTGCGGGGCGGCGGCTTCGCCGTGGGCCAAGGCGGGGCTGGCGAAGGCGGCCAGCACGGCGCTGGTCAGCAGGTGGCGGGACAGGGACGAACGGACACGATGGCGCTGGGCCATGGCAGTAACCTCGAAGGATGCAGGGTGGTGCGATGCCAGCGCGGAACGCGTGGCATGCACGGGGAGCCCCGGTCAGGGGCAGCAGGGATGCAGCAGGGGATGAAGCAGGCAGCGGCGCGCAGGCGCGATCGCAGGCGCGGTCACGAAGGGCCGGAGATCAGGCCAGCGGCGGCGCCTGGCCGCGTTGCTGGCGGCGCCCGGGCGCATCGGCCCACGGCGTGTCCGGCGTGGCCAGCGGCCAGTGCGGACGGGCCCCGGCGTGGACCGGGGCGAGGGGAATCAGATCCAGTTCACTGCGCAGCCATTGGCTGGCCAGCAGCAGCGGCGGCGGCGGTGCCTTGTCGGCGGCCTTGGTCGGCGTGCAGACGCAACGGCGCAGCTTGGCCGGCGCGTCTTCTTCCACCGGCACTTCACCACCGCGGCCTTCGAGGGGCTGCTGCCAGGCCTGCGCGGCGGCATCAGTCGCGTCGTGCGGCAGCAGCGGCAGCGTGCCCAGCAGCAACGCCAGCATCGCGACCCACGCCAACAGGCTGGCCAGTGCAGGGCGATGACCGCGCATGGCGGTACCGAACTGCACGAGGCGAAGCGGGCGAGGGCGGAACGGGCGACGCAAGGCAGGCAACCCCTGGGCGTACGCCGGACCATCCGGCGTCAACGGGGCGTGATTGTAATGAGAGCTGTTAGCGGTTGCAAATGAGAATGATTGCCAAAGTGTCGCAGGGCCGCTGCGCCGGCCTCAGACTTCGCTCCAGCGCCGCAGCAGGTTGTGGTACACGCCGGTCAGCTGCAGCACCGCAGCAGCGTCGCCGCCGGTCTGCCGCAGGCGTTCGATGGAAGTGTCCATCTCCCACAGCAGGCGCCGCTGCACATCGTCGCGGACCATGCTCTGCACCCAGAAGAACGAGGCCACGCGGGCACCGCGCGTTACCGGGTTGACCTGGTGCAGGCTGCTGGACGGGTACACGATCAGGTCGCCGGCGGGCAGCTTCACTTCGTGCTCGCCGTAGGTATCGCTGATCACCAGCTCGCCGCCGTCGTACTCCTCCGGCGCGGACAGGAACAGGGTGCAGGAGATGTCCGAGCGCAGCTGTTCGCCGTGGGCCAGGTTCATCACCGCGCCATCGACGTGGAAGCCGTAGGTGCCACCGCCGCTGTAGCGGTTGAAGCGGGGTGGCAGGATCTTCAGCGGGAGCGTGGCCGCAAAGAACAGCGGGTTGCGCCGCAACGCGGCCAGCACGCCCTGGCCGAGCTCGGCCTTCAATGGCGAGGCATCGGGCAGTTGCTCGTTGTGCTTCACCAGCGCGCCCTGGGCGCCGACGGTCTCGCGACCGTCGGCCCAATCGGCCGCATCCAGCCGCTGGCGCATCTGTGCCACCTCTTCCGGTGCAAGCACGTTGGGTATATGCAGCAGCATGGCGGTTCCTCGTCGATACGCGGGGGAGTCAGGCTCCCCCGCGCAGGTGCATCAGAAACGGACGTCCGCGCTGAGCAGGAAGGTACGCGGGGCGCCCGGGGTGTAACGGTAGCCGCTCTTGTTGATGCTGGCCACGTACTGCTTGTCGAACAGGTTGTAGCCGTTCAAGCGCAGCGACACGTTCTCGTTGATCGCCCAGGACACCACCGCGTCATAGACCACATACGACTTGGTGAACGCAGGCGTGCCGACGGCACCGTCGGTACCGCGGTGCATGCCGGCGGCATAGCGGACGCCGCCGCCCACGGTAATGCCATGCGGCAGCACGTAGCTGGTCCAGCCGGTGAACGTATCGTCCGGGGTATAGACCAGGTTGTTCGTGCCATCGGCGGCCACCTTGGCACCATCCTTCACATCGGTGTTCAAGTGGCTGTAGCCTGCGCTGATCGACCAGTTCTCGGACACGCGGCCCACGGCAGACAGCTCAACACCCTTCACCCGCTTGCTGCCGGTCTGCGTCGGGTTGCCAGCGTCGTCCAACACGGTGGTGTTGATTTCGTTTTCCACATCGGTCTGGAACAGCGCCAGGTTCACGGCCAGCGCATCTTCCATGAAGGCCCACTTGCTGCCCACCTCGAAGGTCTTGGCCTTCTGCGGATCCAGCTTCGGGTTGTCGGCGCTGCTGGCCGAGCTGCTCAGCTGGAAGTTGGCACCGCCCGGAGGCTGCTGCGAAATGGCGTAGTTGGCGTAGACGCTGACCGTGTCACCGACCTTGTACAGCGCACCCAGCTTCCAGTTCAGCAGCGTATCGGAGGCTTCCAGCGTGGGATTGCGCAGTACGGTGCCGGTGGGGTTGCTGCCACACACCGGGCCGCCACGGCCGCCACACACCGAGGCGCTGGCGTACTCGGTCCTGTAATGATCGGCACGTACGCCTGCGGTCAGCAGGAAGCTCTCGCCAAACGACAACGTATCGAACACGTAGGCCGAGGACGTGGTGGTCTTGCCGTGCGCGTCGGCACCGTTGTGTGCCCAGCTCAGGCCAGCCACGTTCCAATCGGGGTTGTACAGGTTCGCGGCAGGCCAGCTGCTGCCACCGGTGGCGGCCTGGCCGTAGCTGTCCAGTTCTTCCCGGGTGAACTCCAGTCCGGCACTGAGGGCGTGGCCCACCGCACCGGTGTTGAAGTCGGCGCGCAGGTTCAGCTGGTCGGTCAGGATGGTGTTGCGCTGGTCCTTGAAGGTCGGCAGGCTGCGCGCGATCGCGTAGGTCGAAAGATCCGCTGCGTTGGTATAGGTGATGTTGCCGGTCGGACGGCCGTTGGCGCCGCGCACGCCGGTGCCCATGAAGGCGGTGAGCAGGTAGTCCTGTTCGGTACGGCCCCAGCGGGCGGTGTTGGTCAGGCGCACGTTGTCGTTGAAGTCGTGCTCGAAGCGGAACGTGGCCATCTTCGCGGTGACGTCGTCGTGGTCGGCGCGGGTGCCGTAGAAGTTTTCCGGGTCCACCGGATGGCCGGCCAGCGCTTCCAGCGTCGGCTGTGGCGTCCAGCCGGGCAGGCCCAGGGTCGGCACGCCGCCATCGGGCACGTTGTCCTGCTTCACATAGAGCAGGTTGAGGTAATAGCGGGTTGCGGTGCCCAGGCCGAAGGCCAGCGACGGCGCGATGCCCCAGCGCTTGTTCTGCACGTGGTCGCGGCCAGGCTGGTCGCTGTCCTGCCACATGCCATTGATGCGCAGCGCGCTGGTTGCGCCCAGCGACTGGTTCCAGTCGGCGGTGGCGCGGCGCTGCTGGTCGCTGCCGACGGACACGCTGGCCGAGGTCGCATCCTGCAGGTTGGCCTGCTTGCTGACCAGGTTGATCGCGCCGGTCGGCGCCGAGCGGCCGTTGTCGGTGCCGGCCGGGCCCTTGGTCACTTCCACCTGTTCGATGTTGAAGACATCGCGCGAGATCGAGCCTAGATCGCGCACACCGTCCACGAACAGGCTGTTGGAGGTGTCGAAGCCGCGCATGAACAGCGCATCGCCGGTGGTGGTGTTGCCGTTCTCACCGGCATAGAAAGTACCCACGCCCGGGCTGTTGCGCAGCGCTTCGGTGAGGGTGGTGGCGCCCTGCTGGTTGAACAGGTCGCTGGTGATGACCTGGATCGTCTGCGGCGTGTCCTGCAGGCGCTGGGTGAACTTCGGCGAGGCGACCTTGTCGGCTTTGTAGCCGCGGGTGGCGTGCACGTCGATCTTGTCCAGCGTACGGGCATTGTCGGTGGCGTCTGCCAGGGCCACGGCGGGCAGCGCGGCCAGGCCAAGGCCGGCGGCCAGGCTGGCGGTGGCCAGGGGCAGTGAACGAAGCGGGGAGGCGTGCTTGCGGCTCTTGATCGAGGTCATGGGATGGGCTTTGCCGGGGGCAGGAAGGCCCCGTCGACGCGGCGGTCGGCAGGGCGGTTGGCGCGGGGGGAATCCGGTACGGAAACGCGGGGGGCGGCGCCGGTGTCGGCGCAGCGGCTCAGCTCAGCAGGGCTGGCGGTGCGTGCGAGGGCGGCTGACGACGGCCCGCCAGGCGTACCGCTGCTGCGGCGCGCACAGACAGGCGCAGGGTCTGCGGGCCCGACAGCGGGACGAGCAGGCACAGGCGGTGCAGCAGGGGCGGGCTGTCGCCGTGGCTGCCTTCTGGGCCGGATTCGATGCGCGGGGCCAAGGGCTCGGGTGGTGGTGATTCGCCGGCACGCCCGCTGGCGTGTTCATCCAGCGCCGCTGCAGACGGGGACAGGGTTGCATCCCCGGATACACGGCGGCCTTCCTGCAGCGCCGACCACCCCAGCCACAGCGCCAGCAGCGCGGCCACGAGCAGCGGCCACCCCTGACGGGCGAGCAGGCACAACGCGGCGATGGGTGCGGGCGAAGCCACGGTGCGGTCCGTTACAAACCGTTACGAATCAGGCGCGCAGGATAACACCAACGATAATGATTCGCATCTGCGCACTTGGCAGGGGCGGCTGGGCGGCGCGCAGGGGTGCTGGGAGGGCGCACAAAGGGCGCGGGTGGCCAATCTGCAGTAGATCCACCCCATGGGTGGATGAAGGTCGGTGTGGACGGGGCGGGGGCGCGGCCACGCCCCCGCTCGGATCACTCGCGGTCGTCGCGGGTCCAGATGGCGTCGTGTTCGCGCTTCACCGGGAACTTGGGCGCCGGCGAATAGGCCGGGGCACACAGGGCGCGGCCATCACGCACATCGAAGCGCGCGCCGTGCAGCACGCACTCGATGCTGCCTTCGGCGGTGTTGAACTCGCCCGAGGACAGCTCGAATTCCTCGTGCGTGCACTGGTCTTCCAGCGCATACAGCTCGCCGTCGAGGTTGAACACCACGATGGGCGTGCCGGTCACTTCATCGAACACGCTCTTCATTTCGCCCGGCAGCAGCTCGGCGCCGGCGCAGACGAAGGTCCAGGCCTCGCTCATGCCGATGCCCCGGCCAGCGGCTTTTCCAGGATTTCAAAGCGCAGGTCGTCGCGCTTGGGGATGCCGAAGCGCTCGTCGCCATAGGGGAACGGCTTCTTGATGCCGGTGCGCTGGTAGCCGCGGCGCTCGTAGAAGGCGATCAGTTCGTCGCGCACGTCGATCACCGTCATCTGCATGACCGGCACGTTCCACTCGCGCGCGGCATGGGCTTCGGCCGCATCCATCAGCTGCTTGCCGACGCCACCGCCCTGCTGGGCCGGGTCGACCGAGAACATGCCGAAGTAGCCCTTGCCGTCGACATCGGCAACGTGGGCGCAGGCGACCAGTCGGCCGTCGCGTTCAGCCAGCAGGATGGTCGAGCGCGGGCGGTCCAGGTCGCCCTGGATGCCCTCGGCATCGATGCGGGCGCCGTCCAGCAGGTCGGCCTCGGTGGTCCAGCCGGCGCGGCTGGCGTCGCCGCGGTAGGCCGAGGTGACCAGGGTGATCAGGGCAGGGATGTCGGCCGACGTGGCGGCACGGAAAGTCAGGGTGCTCATAGGCGCATTTTAGGCGGGCTGGGGGCGAGCGGGGAGGCCATGGATTCGACTGGCTTTGCTTGGTGTGTCGTATATGCCACGAGTACATTCATACTGACGCACTTGGCTCGCCGGTGGCGATTACAGATGCCAGCGGCAATGTCATCGAGCGCACGGTGTACGAGCCCTATGGGGCCGTGGTCAATCGGCCGCTGAAGGATGGGCCGGGATACACGGGGCATGTGACGGACTCGGGGACCGGGCTGAGTTACATGCAGCAGCGGTACTATGATCCGGCTATTGGCGCCTTTATAAGCGCTGATCCAGTCGAGGCCAACGGCCACACTTCATCCAACTTTAATCGTTACAAGTATGCACTTGGAAATCCGTACGGTCATGTAGACCCCGACGGTCGATGCGAAAGCGTGTCCACGTGCCAGATGATGAGAGATGATCTGGCTGTGATTAACGGCGAAATGGGGCTTGACGAGCGCGGATCTCGTCAGGAGGCAAGAGCGGCCGGGGCTGCGGCAGGCGTGGCTATCTTATCCGCCAGTCGCATTCCCGCAGCGACCGCAGCGGCAGTTGGAGGCGCAAAAAACGCCTTCATCAATGTCTCAAGTCGCGTCGCGGCCCTAACGCGTCCTCAGCAGCAAGCAATCAGAAAGATAAATAATATAGTTGATAACAACGCAAAGCCGCACGATTTTGAAGGGGTCGCCAAGAACCTTCGAGGGATTGAGACGGGCTTTGATCATGTGACCGAAATGCAAAATTCACTGAAAGGGCTGAGCTCCGCGGCGAAGAGTCTGAGGGGTAGTTTGAGCAATCCGAGTCTATCTAGGGGGCAGCGTGCTAGGATTCAAAGGGCGCTTGACAGGGCTGATGAGAATATTGGGAAAATGTAGGAGACTCTAGGTGGTGGAAGATAAATTGCTGCTCGAAAGACTTTATAGGATCTCGGGTATTCTTACGGCTGAGCCTGATTCCTCGAGCTATGCGTTGGTATCTAGGGCATTATTTCATTGCGATCAGGATGTTCGAGAGAGGGCTATATTCATAGGCGGATTGCGCTGGGCGGATCCGCTAATTCTTTCTTGCTTTATCGGCGCGATTACAGTGGGGCTGGAGTCTGTCGATGATAATCGGAGGCTTATGGTGGAGTCGCTAGTATCAGCGACCTTGCGAGGGAAGCTTGATGCAATTTCCATAGGTAGTTGGCTCAGGACGGTTATTGGTTCGAGTGATGTGAATTCCCTCCAAGCCAAGGCGGCCTATATTGGATTTTTGCGGATTAAGGGGGAGATTTCAACAGCTGAATTTGCCAGCCTAGACTATGATGATGTTGTCGTTGATTCATCTGTTTTATCCTGAGCTAAATTTTTGTCTAGTTCGAGGTTTGTATGGCCGGATCTGCGGGTGTTGTTAGATATTTTCTAGTTCTGGTGGTTCGGGCCACGGGGTTCAGGTCGTGCGCATGTGCGCCGTCGATCAGGAAGGACACCACGGCGGCCTTTTCCGGCGCTTCGCCGAGGATGCGCAGGCCATCGACCTTGCGCAGCTCTTGGTGAAGTGCGCCAGCAGCTCGGCCTCACGCGCTTCCACGTGCTCCAGGCCCAGGCCCTGCAGGTAATCCACGGCCACGCCCAGGCCGATGAAGCCGGCGATGTTCGGGGTGCCGGCTTCGAACTTGTGCGGGGCATCGTTGAACACGGTGCCGTCGAAGCTGACTTCCTTGATCATCTCGCCACCGCCGAGGAACGGCGGCATGGCGTCGAGGTGCTCGCGGCGGGCCCACAGCACGCCGGTGCCGGTCGGGCCGCACATCTTGTGGCCGGTGAGGGCGTAGAAGTCGCAGCCGATCGCAGCCACGTCGACCTTGCGGTGCGGCACGGCCTGCGAACCATCGACCACGGTGATGATGCCGCGCATGCGCGCTTCACGGCAGATCTCGCGCACCGGGATGATCGTGTCCAGCGTGTTGGAGATGTGAGCCACGGCCAGCAGCTTGACCTCGGGGTCATCGGCCGGCGCAGCGTAGATGGGGACCGGGCGAAAGTTGCTATAGCATAGGGGCGTGGATCCAGGGAGGATCTTCATATGAGTAGGAGAGCGCGCGACGCGCTGATTCTCGCGGGGAAATCAGATGCCTGGCCATCAGGCATGCCGGGCCGTCGCCCCTGTTTTGGCCTGGTGTTTCTCGTGCTTGGAGTGGGGCTGCAGGGTTGCACGTGGTTCTCGGACCCGGTGATTGTCGTGAGAAATGTCGGGGCTGCCGAGATCCATGATGTCGCGTTGGAGGTCGGGGGCGGGGTGATTGCGGTCGAATCAATCTCCGCGGGGAAGAAGATACGGGCCAGTCCTGAAGTCACCATGGATTCCTCTCTGCGCATCACCTACGTTGAGAACGGTGGGAAGGTGGCTTGCGACGGGGATGTGTATTTCACGAACAACCTTTATGTGAAGGTCGAGGCAGACGTGGGGGGCGGCGTTTGTCGCATCAGGGAAGTTGGGGGCACTTCATCCAATCGGGATGAGGGTCAGGCGGATATCGCGGGGGCCTGCAAGCTTCGTGGCAACCAGGCAGGAGCTGAAACGTGCATGACCACGATGTCTGCGCTGTTGTCGCAGCCGGGGCGGTTCGATGGTCGCCTCGTCTCTTTCTACGCCAGGGTGGATCAGATCAACGGCGCCATGTTGTTCTTCCCATCGCCCGATGCCTTGGAAGCACGAGATTCATTCAGCTCATTGGTGGCGTACCCGCAATCGAGTCCGGCTGCCTTTCAGAAGCATTCTTCAGTTGGGGATGGCGGGCAACTCATGCGGGTTACCGGCAGATTTCACTGGAATCGCGATGGTGCTGTTCGTCCGCAGATTGATCCGTTGGATGTGGATCGAATGGGGCTGATGGAAGGCGTTGACCTGGGGCCCTAGGCGGACGAGCCTTGTTGCCCAGCGGCACGCCTGTGCAATGCCGCTGCGTCCTGCTGCGGCGTTCCCGGAAAATGACGCCACTGCAGGTACGTGGAACCTGGGAGGATCTTGAGGGCATGACCATGCGATTCGATGCCGTTGTCTCCGTTCGCTTTCTGTCGAGCGTCGAGGGTGGGAGGCAGGGTGACATCGTGGGGCAGGTATACGCCTGCCCGCTGTTCGTGGCGGGCCGTGCATTTGAGTGCCGCCTGCTGTTGCAGGAGGGACGAGCCGTGCTTGGGGAGAGTTACGAACTTCCCGTTGCGTTCCTGTGCCCGGAGGAGGCGCTTGCCACGGTGAACGTGGGCGCGGATGTCTCGCTGTGGGAGGGAAAGACGATTGCGCGCGGCCGGGTTCTGCACGTGATGGGGTCAGAGCCCTTTCGCGGTGCGAAAGGGATCTGACCCCAGCTGGATTCAGGCCAGTGCGGCCATCGCCTCGGCCTCGGATTTCAGCCCGTTGAGGAAGAACCGGCGCAGCATGGCGTCGGGCATCGCCCGCAGCGCCAGGTTGCGCAGGTGGAACGACCAGGCCTTGGCCGGCACGAAGGCCGGGGCCAGGCGGCGGCTGCGCTGCTGCAGGCGCAGGACCGTCGGCCGCAGGCGCTGGTCATGCCGTTCCAACGCGGCGGCGATGGCTTCGGCCTGCGGCAGGTCCGCCACCCGCTGCAGTTCCTGCGCGAGCACGCTGGCCGAGGCCAGGGCCATGCCGGCGCCCTGGCCGGAGATCAGCGACAGGCTGTGCGCGGCATCGCCCATCAGCAGCACGCGTCCGTTGTGCCAGCGCGGCAGGGTGACCAGGGCAAGATCGTCGATGACCACCGGGCTGTCGCTGGCCGCGTGCTGCAGGCCGTAGCGCACGAAGCGGTTGCTGCGTGCGGTGACCTGCTGCAGCAGTGGCACGCGCGCCGGGCTGGCCACCTCACCGCAGTCCGCGCTGCGCCACACATGCAGCGCGGCCAGCCGGCCGTGGCCGAGTGCGTAGTACTCGCTCTGCAGCGCCGGCTCGGGGTAGGAGACGAACTGCTCGGCCAGCTGTTGTGGATCGTCGATTTCGTAGGACGCATAGCGGTAGCCCAGTGGCTGCAGCGCCTGGGCATCGGCGGCAAACAGCTGCTGGCGCAGCCACGAATGCACGCCATCGGCGGCCAGCAGCAGATCGGCGTGCAGCACGCTGCCATCGTCCAGGGTGGCCTGCACGGCATGCGCATCCTGGGCGACGGCGGTGATGCGCTGGCCGAAGCGCATCTCGACCGTGTCGGCCACGCGCTGGTACAGGGTGCGCACCAGATCGCCGCGGCCCAGGGTGATCCACTGCATGTCGCGCAGCAGGGTGCGGTAATCCATGCGCAGGATCTCGCGGTCGTTGCGGTCGCGGTACACGTGCAGGCCCATGTCGGGGAAGGCGACGGCCTGCAGCGCATCGACCAGGTCCATCTGCCGCGCGGTGGCCAGGCCGGGGCCGGACAGCCCCAGCATGTGGCCGCCATCGCGCAGGCCGGGTGCCTGTTCGATCACGGTGCAGCGCCAGCCGATGCGCTGCAGCCACCAGGCGGCGGCCAGGCCGGCGATACCGGCGCCGCTGATCAGCGCGTGTGGGGTGTGCGGGGCCATGCTCAGAACTCCACGCCGAAGGTCATGCCGACGGTGCGGCCCAGCGCCGGCTGCGCGTAATAGCCCAGCGGCCCGCCGTTGAAGGCGTAGGTGCGGTAGTGGCGATCGCCCAGGTTGTGCGCGTACACCGCCACTTCCCAGCCTGCGCGCGGCTGCCAGGCCAGGCTGGCATCGACCACGCTGTAGGCCGACTGGTGCAGCAGGTTGGCGGTATCGAAATAGTGGCTGCCCATGTGGCGCACGGCCAGGCGCGGGCGCCACTGGCCGATGCTGCTGTCCAGCGCGCCTTCCAGCGCGAGGTCACCGCTGAACGACGGTGCGAACGGCACATCGTTGCCCTGGCAGTCACCGCAGCCGATCGGGTTGGCGTAGCGGCGGAAGGTGGCGTCGTTCAACTGCACTGCCGCGCTGAGCCGCCACTGCGGCACGAACTGCCATTGCACATCCGCATCCAGGCCGCGCGAGCGGGTATCGCCGACGTTGGCGAGGTGGCCGTAGCCGACCTCGTTGGTGCTGTACAGCTGTGCATCACGCAGGTCGATCTGGTACACCGCCACACTGCCGCTCACGGTGCCGGCCTGCACGCGCGCGCCCAGTTCCAGGCTGGTGGATCGCTCGCGGCCATAGGCTTCCGCGTCGGCCAGGCTGGTCGGTGCCAGGTTGAAGCCACCGGGCTTGTAGCCCTGCGACACGCGTGCATACAGGCGCCAGGCATCGCTGGCCTGGAAGCCGAGGGCCACGCGGCCGAGCACATGGTCACCTTCGGTGCGCGCGCTGCCGGCAAAGGGCAGCGGCTGCAGCGCGCTGAAGTCGAGGGCGTAGCCGTTGAACTGCGTGCGCGCACGGTCACGCGAGGCGCGCAGGCCGCCGGACAGGTCCCAGCGCGATGTCATGTGCCAGGTCACATCGGCGTAGGCGGCCTGGCCGACGCTGTGGTTGTCCGAATGCGATTGCACGGCGTCGACGCCGTACATCGGCAGGAAATTGCGGTAGTCGCGTGCCTGCGTGCTGTCCTGCCGGTAGAGCCCGAACACGCCGTCCCATGCGCGGTTGGCGCCCTGCGAGGCCAGCCGTAGTTCCTGCGTGTTCTGCCGCCATTGCTCGGGCTGCACCGAGAAATACGGGCCGGAGGCGAACGAACGCTCGATGTCGATGGTCTGCCAGCCGCCGGTCGCGCTCAGCTGCCACTGGCCGATATCCATGCGCAGGCCGAGCGAACTGCTGTTGCCGCAGCGGCGCTGGTGGAAACCGGCGTACTCGGCCGGCGTACCCGGCGAGAGGAAGATGTCACCCGCACCCGGATCATCGGAGGGCACGTAGGCATCCTGGCTGCTGGTGCTGCAATCGCGCGCGAAGGTGGCATCGGCCGACCACGCTGCGCCCGATGGGGCCAGGTGCAGGCGAAGCTTGCCGGCGTCGGTCTTCGTGCCGCCCTGGTGGTCCTGGCCGGTGACCGGATTGCGCAGGTCGCCCGGTGCATCGTTGTGCAGCAGGGCGACGTCGGCCTGCAGCAGATCGGCCTTCAATGGCGCATTGGCATCGACCTGCAGCAGTTCGCCGCCGCGGCTGGACACGCCCGCGCGCAGGCGCAGGTGCGCGGTGTCGTCGGCGGGAGCGCTGATGACGTTGATGATGCCGCCCTGCGCGCTCTTGCCGTACAGCGTGCCCTGCGGGCCCTTCAGCAGCTCCACGCGCTCGGCGCCGAGCAGGGCCTGGCTGGCGAACACCGGCAGCTGCGGAATGCCATCAACGTAGACGGTGAGGGCGGGGTTGTAGAAATCCTGCGCCGAGGTGATGCCGCGCACGCTGAAGATCGGGAACAGCAGCGAGCCGCTGGAGGACGCCTGCACGCCGGGCAGCAGGCGCGCCAGATCCAGCGTGTCGTGCACCTGCGCGGCCTGCAGCTGGCTGCGCTCAAGCACATGGACGCTGCCATCGACGCTGGCCAGCGACTGTTCGCGCTTGCTGGCGCTGACCACGACGCTGGGCAGGTCGGTGGCCGGTGCATCGAGGGGCGTGGATCCGGCCAGGGCGGTGCTGGACAGCGCCAGGCCGAGGGCCAGGGCAAGTGGCGCGCGGGTGGCATGGATTGTGGGCATGGGGGGAAGTCTCTAGGATGCAAATGGGAACTATTCCCAAACAAGCATTCTCCTGCTGTCGTTCGCGCGCCCCGATGCGCGGTTTCCGGAACAAATCACCATGTCCCTCGATCACGATCCCGCGCTTGCTGCTGTGCACGCCCATCCGCTGTCGCCGGTGGTGCAGCTGCCGGAGGACTGGTCGCGGCTGCTGCAGGTGCATGACGATCTGGGCGACATCACCCTGGCCTGCTGGCAGGGGCGGCCGCAGCGCGACCTGGAAGTCACCGCACAGGGCCCGGTGATGTTCTGCATCGGCATCTTCCTGGAGGGGCAGGCGTGGATGGCGCTCGATGGCGGCCCGCCGCTGCAGGCCGGGCCCGGTACCGCCGTGGTGCAGACCGCGCAGCGGCCGGTGTCCGGCAGCTTCGGCATGCGCGGCGGCAGTGCCATCCGCCTGGTCGATATCCGCTTTACCCTGGAAGGCCTGGAGCGTGCGGGTGGGCGACCATTGCTGGCCCTGCAGGGCGGCTTCCTGCAGGACTGCAGCGTGCCGGGCTCGGACAGCCTGATGGGCGGTTTCCCGGCGCCGCCGGAGCTGCTGCGGGTGGCCACCGATGTGCTGGGCTGCCGCTTCGAGGACGACGTGGTGCGTACGTTGTACCTGCGTGCGAAGGCGCTGGAGGCGCTGGCCATCGTGCTGGGCCAGCTGCAGGCCGCGGGCCAGGGGCCTGCACGCATAGCGGCGCGCGAGCGGCAGCGGGTACTGCAGGCGCGCGCCCTGCTGGATGCGCGCTTCGGCGAGGAGTGGCCGCTGGAGCGGCTGGCGCGCGAAGTGGGGCTCGGCGAGAAACGGTTGCAGGCGGGGTTCCGCGCGCTGGTGGGCACGTCGGTGCACGGCCACCTGCGCGAAGTGCGGCTGCAGGCCGCCGGCCGGATGCTGCACGGCGGCCACAGCGTTACCGACACCGCACTGGCGGTGGGTTTTTCCAGCCTGAGTCACTTCAGCAAGGCGTTCCGTACGCAGATGGGCTGCACGCCACGCGCGTGGCAGCGTGGCAGCGTGGGGAAGGCGCGGGGGCGGGGTCAGATCCCTTTCGCGACGCGAAAGGGCTCTGACCCCATCTACCTACCCAGCGCCAGGCAATAGCCCGACTGCGGCGCACGCGACACCGGCAGATGCTAGGGGTCAGATCCCTTTGCGCAGCAAAGGCTCTGACCCCCTTTGCTTCCGGAGACGCCAATGCCTCGCCCGCGTCGTATCGATGCACCTGGCTACCCGCAACACGTCGTCCAGCGTGGCAACAACCGGCAAGCAGTTTTCTTCAGTAGCGCTGATCCTGCGCTGTACCTGGGACTGCTTCGCGACTGTGCGATCGAACATCACTGCCGGATTCACGCCTATGTCCTGATGGGCAATCACGTGCATCTACTGGTGACACCGGATGCTCCCGCTGGCTTGTCACGGATGATGCAGGCGGTGAACCGTGCGTACGTTCGACGGGTGAACGTACGGCAGCAGCGCACGGGAACCCTGTGGGAAGGGCGCTTCCATTCCACGTTGGTGGATACGGATCGCTATCTGCTGGCCTGCCAGCGCTATATCGAGCTGAACCCGGTGCGGGCGGGGATGGTTGCGCATCCCGGGGACTATCGCTGGTCAAGCTATCGCGCGAATGCGAACGGAAGGGCGAATGCGCTGCTCGTGCCGCACTCGGCATTTGAGCTGATTGCCACTGATGTGAATGAGCGGCGCAGGCGCTATGGCGAGTTCATCGAGCAGGGCATTCCTGCGCAGGATCTCGCTTCGATACGGAAGGCGGTGCAGTCGCAGCGGCGGATCGCTGGGACGTTGATGGGGTCAGATCCCTTTCGCGGTGCGAAAGGGATCTGACCCCGGTCTGCGGGCTCAGCCCAGCAGCTTCCGTACCTTGGTCAGCGCAGCCATGAAGCGCTCGATCTCGGCGTGCGTGTTGTAGAACGCCAGCGAGGCACGGCAGGTGGCGGCGACGCCGTAATACTGCAGCAGCGGGTGTGCGCAGTGCTGGCCTGAACGCACGGCCACGCCTTCCAGGTCCAGCAGGGTGGCCAGGTCGTGCGCGTGCGCGCCGTCGATCAGGAAGGACACCACGGCGGCCTTTTCCGGTGCTTCGCCGAGGATGCGCAGGCCATCGACCTTGCGCAGCTCTTCGGTGAAGTGCGCCAGCAGCTCGGCCTCACGCGCTTCCACGTGCTCCAGGCCCAGGCCCTGCAGGTAATCCACGGCCACGCCCAGGCCGATGAAGCCGGCGATGTTCGGGGTGCCGGCTTCGAACTTGTGCGGGGCATCGTTGAACACGGTGCCGTCGAAGCTGACTTCCTTGATCATCTCGCCACCGCCGAGGAACGGCGGCATGGCGTCGAGGTGCTCGCGGCGTGCCCACAGCACGCCGGTGCCGGTCGGGCCGCACATCTTGTGGCCGGTGAGGGCGTAGAAGTCGCAGCCGATCGCAGCCACGTCGACCTTGCGGTGCGGCACGGCCTGCGAACCATCGACCACGGTGATGATGCCGCGC
>NZ_JASGBW010000050.1:0-18814 GCF_030053215.1 Stenotrophomonas sp. PFBMAA-4
GTGAGCGGCATGGATGCCGCGACCAAGCCCCCATGGACGGGTTTACGGCGTCCCCTGCCACCGGACCCACCCCGCCAACCCACAGGAAGCCAGCTTCTGCTTTTGACGTCGACGTTGACGTTGATCTGCAGCAGGTGCAGGGCTGCAAGCCCTGCAGCCCGCCCCTCCCTGAGCATTCCACGCAGTGGTTTGAGCGCATCGCGCGCGCGCCACCCGGCACGCTGCACGGCAACGGAATCCCCCGCCCTGCCGAGCCCCTCATGAACCTCCATCACCTGCCCCTGCACGCCGCGCTGCTGCTGGCCCTGTCCTCCCTGCCGCTGGCTGCCATGGCCGAAGCCACCTCGCCGCCCCCCGCCCAACAGGTGCCCGGCGTCTACCACCAACGCGTCGGCGCCCTGCAGGTCACCGCCCTGTTCGATGGCGTGGTCGCGCTGGGCCGGCAGGAAGTGGTGGGTGTCGCGCCCACCCTGGTCACCCGCCTGCTCGACGGCCGCTATGTGCCCGAAGACAGCAAAGGCCTGCAGACCGCGGTCAACGCCTTCCTGGTCCGCCAGGGCAACCACCTCACCCTGGTCGACACCGGCACCGCGCAGTGCTTCGGTCCCGGCCTGGGCCAGGTGCTGGGCAACCTGCGCGCGGCAGGCGTGGACCCGGCCGAGGTGGACGACGTGCTGCTCACCCACGCCCACCCGGACCATATGTGCGGCGTGCTGGATGCGCAGGGCCAGCCGGCCTACCCCAATGCCACCGTGTGGCTGTCCAGGGCCGATGCGGACTACTGGCTGGACCCGGCCAGCGAAGCCCGGGCGCCGCAGGGCGTGCGCTTCGCCTTCCCGCTGGCGCGCAACGCGGTGGCGCCGTATCAGGCCAGCGGTCACCTGCGCACCTTCAGCCCCGGCGACGCCCTGCCCGGTGGCGCGGTGGCGATGGACAGCCACGGCCATACCCCCGGCCATGTCTCCTACCGGTTCGACAGCCAGGGTCAGTCATTGCTGGTGTGGGGGGATGTGCTGCACTTCCACGCGGTGCAGTTCGCACACCCGGAAGCGGCGTTCGAGGCCGATGCCGACCGCACGGCGGCCATCGCCAGCCGTCGCGCCCTGCTGCAGCAGGCCACCGCCCAGGGCTGGTGGGTGGCCGGTGCGCACCTGCCGTTCCCCGGCCTGGGCCACGTGCGCCGCGAGGGCGAGGCCTATGCATGGGTACCGGCGGAGTATTCGCCGTTGAAGTGAGCCGGTGAGCCCTTGTAGAGCCGAGCCCATGCTCGGCTACCGGGGCCGCACCGCGCTGGGCGCGGCAGCCGAGCATGGGCTCGGCTCTACAGGAATTCTGCCGGGCAACGCCCGGCACGCTACATCGATTACGCCAGCCCCAGCCAGCCGCCGATCACGCCGCGGGCTTCATCCACGCCGGTGCGGTCCTCACCGGAGAACACCTGCACGCTGACGCTGTCGCCGTAGGCCGAATGCAGGTCCTTGCGCACCTTCTGCAGGGTCTGCATCTGCTGGCTGCGGCTGAGCTTGTCGGCCTTGGTCAGCAGCGCGTGCGCGGGCATGCCGCGCTGCACGGCGTAGGACAGCATCTGCCGGTCGTAGTCCTTCAGCGGGTGGCGGATGTCCATCACCACCACCAGGCCCTTGAGGGCTTCGCGGGTGCGGAAGTACCGGTCGATGAAGGCCTGCCAGTGCGCCTGCAGGTCCAGCGGCACCTTGGCGTAGCCGTAACCGGGCAGGTCGACCAGGTGCGCTTCCGGGGTGATCTGGAAGAACACCAGCTGCTGGGTGCGGCCGGGGGTCTTGGACACACGGGCCAGGGAGTTCTGCCGGGTCAGCGCGTTGAGGGCGCTGGACTTGCCGGCGTTGGAGCGGCCGGCGAAAGCCACTTCGGCCCCTTCATCGGGCGGCAGCTGCCGCACGTTATGGGCCGAGAGGTGGTAACGGGCGCGTTCGATGAGCAATGACATGCGCCTAGGATCGCATGTTGCGGCGCCGCGCGCCCGTTCCCGGCGCCGCTGGCCGGGAAAATGCTGCACTGCTGCGTTGACCGTGCGCGGAAACGGCGTTGATAATCCGGGCGATGCCGGCGGCCACCGCCCGGCCCGGTCCATACGGAGCTTTAGCATGCGCCACGCTCGCGTTCTTGCCGTATCCGCTCTTGCCACTGCCGTCGTCGTTGCCGCTGCTGCCTTCGCGCAGACCACGCTGACCCCGCTGCCCGACAACGGGCCGATCCGCACCGCCTCGCTGGAAGTGGATTTCAGCAAGACCACCTGGGGCGACGCCAAGGCCGGCCAGACCAAGGCCTCGGCCTGCGCGGCCTGCCACGGGGCCGACGGCAATTCCACGGTGGAGATGTACCCGTCCATCGCCGGCCAGAGCGAGCGCTACGTGGCCCAGCAGATGGCCCTCATCGCCAACGGCCAGCGCAGTTCCGGCGCATCGGTGGCGATGGTGCCCTTCGTACAGAACCTCACCCCGCAGGACATGCGCGATATCGGCGCGTTCTTCGCCACCCAGAAGGCCACCGCCGGCATCGCCGACGATACCGCCGTGACCGATGGCCCCTACAAGGGCATGAAGTTCTACGAGATCGGCCAGCAGCTGTACCGCGGCGGCGACGCCACGCGCGGCCTGCCGGCCTGCATGGCCTGCCACGGCCCCAGCGGCGCCGGCAACCCCGGCCCGGCCTATCCGCATATCGGCGGCCAGCACGCCAGCTATGTCGCTCGCCGCCTGCAGGAGTACCAGGCCGGCCAGACCAACGAGACCGACAAGGCGCACTTCCAGATCATGGCCGCCGTGGCCCAGAAGCTCAGCGAACAGGAAGTCCAGGCCCTCTCCAGCTACCTGCAGGGCCTGCACAACAAGGCCGATGACATCGCCGCCGAAGCCGCCGCCGCGCAACCGGCCGCCGCCCCCTGACCGCCACTGGTCGGCCCGGGTCGCCACGGCGGCCCGCGGCTGCGGTATGTTTCCTTCACGCCGGCGGCTGCGCCGGCGTTGTTATTTTCAATGGAGATGCGTGTCGATGAGGTTGATTCCCCGCCTTCTGCTGTCCCTGCTGGTGATGCTGCCGCTGGCCGCTTACGCCGCCACCCCCGCCAATGCCCCGCTGGTTGAAGGCAAAGACTACGAACGCATCGCCAAGTCCGGCCCGTTCCAGCCCCTGGCCGGCAAGATCGAAGTCGTTGAAGTCTTCGGCTACACCTGCCCGCACTGCGCCCACTTCGAGCCGCAGCTGGAAGCCTGGGCCGCCAAGCTGCCGGCCGACGTGCGCTTCACCCCGGTTCCGGCCGCTTTCGGCGGTGCCTGGGATGCCTGGGCCCTGGCCTATTACGCCGCCGATGAAGTGGGCGTGGCCAAGCGCAGCCACGCCGCCGTGTTCAAGGCCCTGCACGAACAGGGTTCGCTGCCGATGCAGAACGTCTCGGCCGATGAGCTCGCCACCTTCTACAGCGCCTATGGCGTGAGCGCCGACCGCTACAAGCAGGCCCTGCGTGGCGATGCGGTGCAGAAGAAAGTCGCCGAGGCCCGTGCCTTCGCCCAGCGCACCCAGGTGCCGGGCACGCCCGCCATCATCATCAACGGCCAGTACCTGGTGCGTGGCAACAGCTTCGAGGACCAGCTGCGCATCGCGTCCAAGCTGATTTCCGAAGCCCGCGCCCGCCGCTGAACCAATCCCGACCATCGACACGGCGCTGTCGCCGCCGCATGTCATCATTTCCCCTTGGCCGGCGCCCGCCGCCGGCCCCACCTTTCCAGATGCTGGAGACGTTTCAATGAAGACCCGTATCGCTGCTTTCGCACTTGCAGCCCTGCTGCCGATCCTGGCGGCCTGCAAGGCCGACGATGGCACCACCAACACCACCGCCCCGGCTGAACCGGCCGCGACCCCGGCTGCCGCCGAGCCTGCCGCGACCCCCGCCGCCGAGCCCGCCGCCGGCGCCGAAGGCGCTGCCCCGGCCGCCACCGACACCGCTGCGGCCCCGGCCCCGACCACCACCGCGCTGACCGGCCCGGCCCCGGTGGAAGGCGCCGACTACCAGCTGATCAGCAACGGCCAGCCGTTCCAGCCGGCTGCCGGCAAGGTCGAAGTGGTTGAGATCTTCGGCTACGTCTGCCCGGCCTGCGCCGCCTTCCAGCCGCTGGTCGGCCCGTGGAAGGCCGGCCTGCCCAGCGACGTGAACTTCGTCTACGTGCCGGCCATGTTCGGCGGCACCTGGGACAACTACGCCCGTGCCTTCTACGCCGCGCAGACCCTGGGCGTGCAGGAGAAGACCCACGAGGCGCTGTACGCCGCCATCCACTCGCAGCAGACCCTGAAGGGTGAGCGCGGCGCCGACTCGGTCGACGACATCGCCAAGTTCTACGCCGGCTACGGCGTGGATCCGAAGCAGTTCGCCGCAACCATGGGCAGCTTCGCGGTGAATGCCAAGACCAACTCGGCCAAGCAGTTCGCCCAGCGCAGCCAGATCAGCGGCACCCCGTCGATCATCATCAACGGCAAGTACCTGGTGAAGGGCAAGTCCTTCCCGGACATGCTGCGCATCGCCGACCACCTGATCGCCCGCGAACGCGGTGCGGCCCAGGCGCACTGATCCAGAGAGAAAGCATTGCCGGCCGTGACTTCCCCCCACACACGGACCCTGCGCCTGCTGACGGCCAACATCCAGGCCGGCTCGAGCACCCGCCGCTACAGCGACTATGTGACCCGCAGCTGGTCACATGCGCTGCCGGCGGGACGCAAGCGCAGCAGCTTGGACGCGATCGCCACCCTGGCGCGCGGCCATGACATCGTCGGCCTGCAGGAGGCCGACCCGGGCAGCCTGCGGTCGGGCTTCACCAACCAGACCCACTACCTGGCCCAGCGCGCCGGCTTCAACTACTGGAGCCACCAGCCGAACCGGCGCATGGGCGGGGTGGCGTCCAGCGCCAACGGCCTGCTTAGCAAGCTGGAACCGGTGGAAGTACAGGACCACGCCCTGCCCGGCCGTATCGGCGGGCGCGGCGTACTGCTGGCCAAGTTCGGCGATGGCGAGGACGGCCTGGCCGTGGCTGTGGCCCACCTGTCCCTGGGTGCGGGTTCGCGGATGTCCCAGCTCGGCTTCATCGCCGAGCTGCTGTCCGACCATCCCAACGCGGTGCTGATGGGCGATTTCAACTGCCTGGCCGAGCGCCCGGAAATGCAGGTGCTGTACCAGAAGACCCGGCTGCAGCCGCCAGGCTGCGTGGTGCCGACCTTCCCCAGCTGGCGCCCGGACCGGGCCATCGACCACATCCTGGTCAGCAGCAACCTGCAGACCCGCAGCGTGGAAGCCGTACCGGCCGCGTTCTCCGACCACCTGGCCCTGGCCATGGCCATCGACGTCCCCGCCGACGCCCTGCGCTGACCCCCGCGCGGGTGGGTGCGGACTTCCACTGCTCTGATGGGTGCGGACTTCCACTGCTCTGGTGGGTGCGGACTTCCACTGCTCTGGTGGGTGCGGACCGTTGGTCCGCACGCTCTCCGCCGGGCACAGCCCGGCGCTACGCCGCCTGCACCACCGGCGTTCTCAACCGCCGCGCGGTCATCGTGCTGCCTACCGAAGCCACCACCGTGCAGCCGATTGCCAGCCACTGCACGCCGGCCAGCTGCTCGTGCAGCAACAGCATCGCCCACAGCGCGGCCACCGCCGGTTCCATGCTGATCAGGATCCCGAAGGTTTCCTTGGGCAGGCGCTTGAGCGCCATCATTTCCAGCGACATGGGGATCGCGCTGGACACCAGCGCCACCAGCAGGCCCGCCAGCAGGATCTTCGGCTCCAGCAGCGCCATGCCGGCGTGGGCCACGCCCACCGGCACCACCACCAGCGACGCGGCCAGCAGCCCCAGCGAAACCGTATGGCCGGCATGCAGGTGGCCGGCGCGCTTGCCGAAGACGATGTACAGGCCCCAGCACGCCGCGGCGCCCATGGCGTAGAGCACGCCGGCAGGATCCAGCGCCGGCCCGCCGCCCAGCGGCAGCAGCAGCAACAGGCCCAGCAGCGCGCAGCCCACCCAGACGAAGTCGATCGGCCGCCGCGAGGACAGCATCGCCACCGTCAACGGGCCGGTGAACTCGATGGCCACGGCGATGCCGAAGGGAATGGTGCGGATGGCCATGTAGAACAGCAGGTTCATCAGGCCCAGGGTCAGCCCGTAGCGGAGGATGGTCATCGCATCCACGCGGCTGGTTTTCCAGCGCCACGGCCGCCAGAACAGCAGCAGCAACAGGGCCGAGAAGCCCACGCGCAACGCGCTGGTGCCCTGCGCGCCGACCAGGGGGAACAGGTGTTTGGCATAGGAAGTGCCGATGGCCAGCGCGGTAACCGAGCCGAGCACCGCCAGCGCCGGCAACATCGGCGCGAATCGGGAAGTCTGCATGCGCCCAGTCTATTGCGCTGGCGGCGAGCACTTGGCTCAATTGGGGGCCCGTCCGCGCAATTTCTGCTCGCCATGGCCACCGCCCCCGTGCTGGACAGCTTCGACCACGCCATCCTCGACCTGCTGCAGCGGGACAACGCCCTGCCGCAGCGGCAGATTGCCGAGGCCGTGCACCTGTCCACGCCCGCCGTGCAGCGGCGCATCAAGCGACTGCAGGACAGCGGCGTGATTTCCGCCAACGTGGCCGTGCTCGACGCGGCCAGGGTCGGGCGCCCGCTCACGATCATCGTCGAGGTACGCGTGGTCAGCGAGCAGCGCGAGAAGGTCGCCCCGTTCCGCCGCCGCGTGCAGGATGACCCGGCCGTGCAGCAGTGCTACTCGATCACCGGCGACGGCGATTTCCTGCTGCTGCTTTCGGCGGCCTCGATGGAAGAGTACGAAGCGATCACCGAGCGACTGTTCGGCGGCGACGACAACATCGAGCGCTTCCGTACCTCGGTGGCGCTGGGCACGTTGAAGCGCAGCTTCTCGGTGCCGCTGACACCGGTTGTGTAGAGTCGAGCTTGCTCGACTGCTGTTGCCTCTGCCGTTGTAGAGTCGAGCTTGCTCGACTGCTTTTTCCATTCACTGGAGCATGGCTCGACTCTACATTGCAGGCAGTCGAGCAAGCTCGACTCTACATACGGACCCCATGACCACACCGCCCTCCCCTGCCCGACGCCTGCGCCGCTGGCTGCTGTCCGGCGCCCTGCTGCTGGCCGCCGGCATCGCTGTGCTCTCGCTGTGGAACAGCCCGTGGGCGGCGGCACCGAAGATGCTGTGGACGCTGGGACGCATGCCACCGGCCACCGAGCTGCCGGTGCCCGTAGACGGCGTGCGGCCCAGGCAGATCGCCGACACCTTCGGTGCCCCGCGCGGCCGTGACCGCACGCATGCCGGCATCGACATCTTCGGCAAGCGCGGCACGCCCGTGCGCAGCGTTACCGCAGGTGTCATCGCCGACGTGCGCGAAAGCGGGCTGGGCGGACGCCAGGTGTGGGTGATCGGGCCCGGTCGTGAGCGCTACTACTACGCGCACCTGGAAGACTGGGCCGAGGGCCTGGCGCGAGGCCAGGTGGTGCAGGCCGGCCAGCTGCTGGGCTACGTGGGCGACAGTGGCAATGCCAAGGGCACGCCGCCGCACCTGCACTGGGGCATCTACGGCACGGACGGCGCCCGCGACCCGTTGCCGCTGCTGCGTTGAAAGGCCTGCAGTCCAGTGCAGTCGAGCAAGCTCGACTCTACGACGGACTGGCCGCATGTGGGCACGACCTCGCCCATTTGTAAATAGAAACAATTCGCATTACCATGTTTTCGTTTTCCGGGCAGCCAGGACGGTTCGCCCTTCTTCGCATTGCCCAGCCACCGCCCTGCAGCGCAGGGCCCCGCCAGCGGCGTGAGACCCCCACCAGCCGCGGCGCCAGACCATCCGGGAAGCCGGTCGGACGCACGCACGTGCCCGTCCAGGAAACCCAATGATCCGTTCGACCCCTGCCCTGCTGCCGCATCGCCTCTCCGCGGCGGTGCTCTCCGCCCTGTGCCTGGCCACCGCGCCTGCCGCCTTCGCCGAAACCGCCGCCGACCCGACCACGCTCGACAAGGTGGTGGTGAAGGGTGAGCGCGCTGAAGGCTACTCGGTGCGCAGGACCTCGGCCGGTACCCGCTTCGACCTGGCTCCGCGCGAGATCCCGCAGTCGGTCAGCATCATCAGCCACCAGCGCATCGAGGACCAGAACCTCGACGACATCATCGACGTGCTGGGCAACACCACCGGCGTGAGCAGCACCCAGTCCGATACCGAGCGTACCGAGTTCTACGCGCGCGGTTTCTACATCGACAGCTACCAGTTCGATGGCCTGCCGACGCAGATGGTGCAGAACTGGAGCTACGGTGATTCCGGCCTGGACCTGGCCCTGTACGACCGCGTGGAAGTGGTGCGTGGCGCCACCGGCCTGCTCAGCGGCGCCGGCAACCCGTCGGCGTCGGTGAACCTGATCCGCAAGCACGCCGACAGCGCCGAACTGGCCGGCAGCGTCTCGGTCAACGTCGGCAGCTGGGGCCGCACCCGCACCACGGTGGACGTGGGCAGCGCACTGAATGCCAGCGGCACCGTGCGTGGCCGTGTCATCGGCAGCTACCTGGACACTGATGCGCAGATGGACCGCTACAACCAGCACAAGACGCTGGGCTACATGGTCATCGATGCCGACCTGACCCCCGATACGCAGCTGAGCGTGGGCTACGACTACCAGCAGAAGCGCGCCAACGGCGCGACCTGGGGCGGCTTCCCGATGCTGTTCTCCGATGGCACCAGCACCGGCTATGACGAATCGTTCAATGCCAGCCCGAACTGGACCTACTGGGACACCACCAGCAAGCGCGCCTTTGCCACCCTGGAGCACGGCTTCGCCAACGGCTGGAAGTTCAAGATCGGCGCCACGCATGACGAGACCAAGGCCGACGACAAGCTGTTCTACCCGGCCTACAACGACTGGGTTACCGGCGCCTCGTTCTTTGACAGGAACACCGGTGCGGGCATCTCGCCGTCGGCCGGTTTCTACAACACCGAACGCAAGGTCGACGCGATCGATGGCTTCGTTGACGGCCCGTTCCAGCTGTTCGGCCGCGAACACCAGTTCATGGCGGGCCTGAGCTACAACAAGCGCGACTACGCCAACTACGGCGACTACCAGGTCGGCGGTGCCGGCCTTGCCTGGGATCCCTTCTCCAGCTACCTGAACTGGACCGGCAACATCAGCGAACCGGACTGGAACCCGCTCAGCCTGGCCAGCGAAGGCACCATCACCCAGAAGGCCGGCTATGCCGCCACGCGCCTGTCGCTGGCCGATCCGCTGAAGCTGATCATCGGTGCGCGCTACACCGACTGGAAGAGCGAAGGCGAAGGCGCCGATCGTTCGCACAAGGTGACCACGCCGTATGCCGGCCTGGTGTTCGACATCAATGACACCTACTCGACCTACGCCTCGTACACCGAAATCTTCCAGCCGCAGATGCTGAAGGACCGCAACGGCAGCTACCTCGATCCGGTCGACGGCAAGAGCTACGAAGTGGGCGTGAAGGGTGCCTGGTTCGACAACCGCCTGAATGCCTCGGTGGCAGTTTTCCGCATCGAGCAGGACAACGTCGGCCAGTCGACCGGCGAACCGGTGATCGGCGGAACCGGCGGCGAAACGGCCTACATCGCCGCTCGCGGCACGGTCAGCCGCGGCTTCGAGTTCGAGCTGAACGGCGAACTGGCACCGGGCTGGAATGCCACCTTCGGCGCCTCGCGCTACGTGGCCAAGGACATCAATGACGCGGACATCAACACCAACCTGCGGCAGACTACGCTGAAGCTGTTCACCAGCTACACCCCGCAGTCCCTGACCGCATTGACCGTGGGTGGCGGTGCCAACTGGCAGAACCGCATCTACTACGCGGTGCCGGCATACGGCCGCATCGAGCAGGACGGCTACGCGCTGGTCAGCGCCTTCGTGCGCTACCGCATCTCGCCGGAGTTCAGCGTGCAGGCCAACCTGAACAACCTGCTGGACAAGAAGTACTACTCGCAGATCAATGGCTACGGTGCATTCGGCGACGGCCGCAATGGCTCGCTGACCTTCACCTGGTCGTTCTGATGCAGAGGGCGCCGGGCAACTCCCGGCGCCGTGCTTTGTAGAGTCGAGCTTGCTCGACTGGCGTTCGACCCAAGCAGCCGAGCATGGCTCGGCTCTACAGAACAGCGAAAAGCAGCCGAGCATGGCCCGGCTCTACAGAACAGCGAAAAGCCGCCGGGCATGGCCCGGCGCTACCAGTGAAACGCAGGTGCCGTTCCCTGGCACCTGCCTGTCAGCCTAGAACCGCAGGTCCGCGCGCATGTACCAGTAGCGGCCACGCGGAATGTCATAGGTCGAGGCGTCGTAGCCGTTCAACGAGCACGACAGGCAGATCGGCGGATCCTTGTCGAACACGTTGTTCAGGCCAGCGGTCAGCTGCAGCCCCTTCATCCAGTTGATTTTGTAGCCCACCTGCACATCGTGGTAGGTGGTGGCGGACAGCGTGTTGGTACCGGCGGCCTGGTTGCTGCACACCGGGAAGGCCACCGCATCACCGCAGTCTTCGGTCAGCTCGGAGATGTGGCGCACCGTCCAGTTGGCACTCCAGTTGTCCAGCGTCCAGCCAATGCTGGCGTTGCTGGTCCATTCCGGAATCGAGCTGTCGGCCACTTCCACGCCCGGCTTCTGCGGCTGCCGCTGGCCGGCCGCACCCGTGGCCTCGTAGCGGCCGACGAAGGTGTTCTTCCAGCCCAGCTTGAACTGGCCGATGTCGCTCTGCGGCAGCGTCCAGAACATGTCCACGTCCCAGCCATCGGTCTTGATCGAACCCAGGTTGGTCAGGCGGTTGTTGAAGCTGCTGACCGCACCGGTGCTGGCGCGGGTGATGCCATCACAGTAGACCGGGTCCAGCGTATCCACGCACAGGTCCAGCTGGGTCTGTGCGTTGATCGCCTGGATCGCGCCGTCGATGTTGTGGCGATAGAAGGTCACCTCCACGTCGAAGCGCTCGGACCACGAGGTGTCGTTGCCGAACCACGGGCTCCACACGAAGCCGGCGCTGAAGCTGCGCGAACGCTCCGGCTCCAGTTCACGGTTGCCGCCGGTGGTCACCGAGATCTGCGAGTTGGCCTGCTGGAAGCCGGTCGGCACGCCCAGCGCGGCGCAGTTGGCAGGATTGCCGCGCGGCGCGGTGCCGCCCAGGCCCACCGAGCAGGGATCAAACAGCTGCAGGTCCGCACGCGCGGCCGAACCGTACAGCTCGCCGATGGACGGCGCACGGAAGCCCTCGGCGTAGGTCGTGCGCAGCACGAAGTCATCGGTCACCTGCCAGCGCAGGCCGTACTTGGGGGTGAACTCGCCACCGAAGGTGGAGTAATCCGAATAGCGCCCGGCCAGGCTCAGGTCCAGCTTCTTGCCCAGCGACGAATCGGCGAAGATCGGGATGCTCAGCTCCACGTAGGCCTCGTTGACGTCGTACGAACCGGACGTCGGCTGCGAGGGCACGCCGTTGTAGTGGCCGATCACCGTCAGCGGATCCGGCTGGTACCAGCCTTCATAGCGGCGGTGCTCCAGGCCGGTGGCGAAGGAGACCGGGCCGGCCGGCAGCGTGAACAGGTCACTGGACAGGTTGGCGGTGACCAGGCTCAGCTCGTTCTGGCTGCGGTCGCGCACCACCGGCTGGATCCAGCGCAGCATGTCCGGGGTGATCGAGCCGACGCCGCCGAAGATGTTCAGCGGCACGCAGCCGGGGGTTGCGGCGCACAGTGCCGGATCACCCAGCGCCAGGTTCACGTTGTAGATGTTGTAGCTGCCGTAGTTGGTCTGCTCGGCCTTGTTCTTGCTGTACATGCCGTTGACGTCCCAGTACCAGCTGCGGTTCGCCGCCTGGAAACTGCCCACCAGGCCGGTGGCGAAGTAGGTCGTGTTGACCTCCTGCTCGAACACGCGCGCGCCGCCCTCCACCGGGCGACGACCGATCAGGGTCATGTTGTCGCCGGACGCCAGGTCGAAGCCGAACGGGTTGTACGGGTTCAGCGCCGACACCACGATGTTGTCGGCCAAGGGATTGCCGGTGGCGCCGTCAGGGCCGAAGAACAGCGGTTCCGGGCCCGCCTGGTTGGTCGATTCGCGGCGGTTGCCCAGCGCTTTGACGTACCACTGCACGTCGTCGGTGATGTCGAAGCGGAACTGGCCGAACACGCCTTTGCGCTCGGACGGCGTCAGCACCATGTTGTATTCGGCGAAGTTGAAGCGATCGGCACTGGTGAAGCAGTGGTAGTCATCGCTGCGGTTGCAGCCGGCGCTGCCGTCATAGCGCGGGTTGCTCACGCCGGTGTTGGGCACGATGTCCTGTTCGGCGCCGGTGTTGGGATCGACGAAGGCGAAACGCCCCTGCGGGATGCCACCGCTGCCGAAGGCCAGCCCGGTACCGGGGATGGGAAAGCGCGACTGCTCGCGGTCGCGTGCGTACACCGCGTCCTGCCGGGTCCAGCTGGCGCCGAGGAACAGGCTGTAGCGCTCGCCGCTGGTGCCCCAGGCCAGGTCCACGCCCTTCTGCGTGCCATCACCCTTGCTGTACTCACCGTAGTTCAGGGTCACCTGCCCGCCATCGAAATCGCGCCGGGTGATGATGTTGACCACGCCGGCGATCGCATCGGAGCCGTACAGCGACGACGCACCGTCTTCCAGCACTTCGATGCGTTCAACGATCGCCAGCGGAATGGTGTTCAGGTCGGTGGCCGCGCCCACGCCGGAGGCCGATGATTCATTGACCCAGCGGATGCCATCGACCAGCACCAGCACGCGCTTGGCGCCCAGGTGGCGCAGGTCGACCTGTGCCGAACCCGCGCCGACACCGCTGCCATCCGGCGGGAAGCCGAAGTTGCCGGACGAATTGAACTTGGCGTTCAGCGCCGAGCCCGAACCGGTGAGCTGCTGCAGCACTTCGCCGATCGAGCTCAGGCCTGTGCGCTCGATGTCGCCACGGCTCAACGTCTGGATCGGCACCTGGCCTTCCACTTCAGCGCGCTTGATGCGCGTGCCGGTGACTTCGACGGCATCCAGGGTGGTGGCCGTCTGGGCCATTGCCCCCAGCGGTGCCAGGGCCGTCACGCACAGCGCAACAGCGACCGCCAAGGGGCGGCAATGCAGGTGATTCATTCGCTCTCTCTCCAAAGGAATGTCGGGACATGGACTGCCGCGCTCCCCCCTGCATGGCGGCAGCGTCTCCTTTGTAAACAAGCGGTAAAAATCACGACGTGACGACGGACACCATTTCACGTGGAATTGACGGAACAGACCGGAGATTGCGTCAATTAATGTCCTGAAATGCGCAAAAGGTGCGGCAACGCACCATCAAGAGCGCTGAACGGATGCGGGCCAAAACGACAGCCACGCGCAGACGAAGGACGGCCCGCACGGATGCAGGCCGTCCTCGCCAGCGGTCATCGCACGAACGCGATCCGCTCCATCCCCGTCGCCTCGGCCGCCGCCAGGATCTTCGCCATGCCTTCGTACTCGGCAGACGGATCGGTGGCGATGCGCAGCTCCGGCAGGTTGCCGGCGTGCTCACTGGCCTGGGCGCGCAGGCGGGCCTGCAGATCACCGATGGCCATCGGCTGGCCATTCCAGCTCAGCTGGCTGGAGGCATCCAGGCGCAGCTCGACCGGTGGCGGTGGGTCGGGACGATCGACCACCCGGTCGGTGGCCTGCGGCAACTGCACCGCGATGGGCCGCGACAGCATCGGCGCGGTCACGATGAAAATGATCAGCAGAACCAGCATCACATCCACCAGCGGCGTGACATTGATCTCCGCCAAGGGACCGCTTCTTCCTGCGCTGTTGAACGCCATGTGCCACTCCTTGCACCCGGGCCGTTCGCCCAAGCCGACAGTACGCCGCCGCCATGCGCCGACGGCAGTGGGCATCCACGAAGCATTCAGCTGCCGTTGCCCGCGCTGCGACGTGCACGTGGCGAGAAACTGAATTCAGCCAGCGCCCGCTATGCTGGCGCCATGACCCGACGCTCTTCGACCGCCCTGTCCCTGCTCCCGCTGTCCGCATCGCTGCTGATCGGCTGCGCCAGCGCCCAGTCACTCGACGCCCAGAGCGGCCAGCTCAAGGCCGCCATCGACGCTGCCGAACGCGGCCAGCTCGGTCCGGGCCAGGCCGCCGCGCTCAGCCGCCACCCGGCCTATGGCTGGGTCGAGTTCGCCCAGCTGCGCCGCAACATCGATACGGTCGATAGCGGCCAGGCGCAGGCCTTCCTCAAGCGCTATGACGGGCAGGCCGTGGCCAACAGCTTCCGCAGCGTCTGGCTGCCCTCGGTGGCCCGCCGCCAGGACTGGCCTACCCTGCTGGCCAACTGGGCACCGACCGACAACCTCGGCCTGCGCTGCGCGCAGCTGACCGCGCGCCAGGCCACCGGCAAGGTCGACCCGCAGTGGATCAGCGAGGCGCAGGACCTGTGGCGCAAGAACGGCAAATCACTGCCCGACGCCTGCGATGCGGTGTTCGCCGTGCTGCAGGCACAAGGCGGCATGAGCGATGCACTGCGTTGGGAACGCGTCGACGCCGCTGCCGACGCGCAGCAGCCCGCGGTGATGCGCAGCGCCGCGCGTGGCCTGCCCGCGGCCGATCTGACCCTGGCCAACACCTATGCCGCCTTCGTCGACAAGCCCAATGCCAGCGCGCTGAACTGGCCGCGCAACGAACGCAGCCGGCGCATCGCCACCGATGGGCTGGAAAAGCTGGCCAAGGCCGACCCCGGTGCCACCGAACAGCAGCTGCCGCAGTACGCACAGGCGCTGGGCCTGAGTGCCGAACAACAGGCCCAGGTGCGGTACCAGATCGCGTTGTGGACAGTGGCCTCCTACCTGCCCGACTCCGCGCGCCGCCTCAACGCGGTGCCCGAATCGGCCTACGACGAGCGCCTGCACGAATGGCGCGTGCGCGAGGCGATGTCGCGTGGCGACTGGCCGGCCGCACTCACCGCCATCCGCAAGATGGGCAGCAAGCAGCGCACGGATTCGCGCTGGGCGTATTTCGAAGGACGCATGCTGGAAAAGACCGGGCAGGCGCAGCAGGCCCAGTCGCTGTTCCGCAGCGCCGCGCGCGCGCCGACCTTCCACGGCTTCCTCGCCGCCGACAAGCTGCAGCAGAACTACACGCTGTGCCCGTGGAAGCCCAATGACAGCGCCCAGGCGCAGGCCGCCGTCGCCCGCGACCCGGCCATCCAGCGCGCGATGGCGCTGTACCAGATTGATCGCAACGGCTGGGCCGTGGCCGAGTGGAACAGCGCGCTGGCCCGCTTCGATGACACCCAGCGCCGCCTGGCGGTGCGCGTGGCACAGGACAATGGCTGGTTCGACCGCGCCGTGTTCGCACTCGGCAAGCAGCCGCAGGAACAGCGCCTGTACGACCTGCGCTTCCCGCTGCACCACGACAGCACCATCCGCCGCGAATCCTCGCGCAATGCCATCGACCCGGCCTGGGTAGCCGCCGAGATCCGCGCCGAGAGCACCTTCACCCCGCGCGCGCGCTCGCCTGCCAATGCCATGGGCCTGATGCAGGTGCTGCCGGCCACGGGCGCGGGCGTGGCGAAGAACATCGGCCTGACTGCCTACGGCGGCGCCGACAGCCTGTACGACCCGGACACCAACATCGCCATCGGCACGGCCTACCTGCGCCAGCTGATGAACAAGTACGACGGCCTGCCCTACGTCACCATCGCCGCCTACAACGCCGGGCCGACCCCGACCGCACGCTGGCAGTCCCAGCGCCCGGGCTTCGACCCGGACCTGTGGATCGAGACGATCAGCTACAAGGAAACGCGCGAGTACGTGGCCCGCGTGCTGGCCTTCAGCGTCATCTACGACTGGCGCCTCAACGGCAACGCGCTGCCGTTGAGCGACCGGCTGATGGGTCGCCTGGTGGACAAGCGCAAGGCCTTCACCTGCGCGGCGGACGCCGACCAGGGCGGGGATTGATCAACGCGGGGTCGTGCCTTCCGATCCGGTAGCGCCGGGCCATGCCCGGCGAGCGCGCGGCGCGGCGGCACCCGCCCGTGCGATCATCCCTCCATGAAGATCTATCTTGTCGGCGGCGCCGTGCGCGACCGCCTGCTGCAGCGCCCCGCCGGCGACCGTGACTGGGTGGTGGTCGGCGCCACGCCCGCGCAGATGGAAGCGCAGGGCTACACCGCCGTGGGCCGCGATTTCCCGGTGTTCCTGCACCCCAAGACCGGTGAGGAATACGCGCTGGCGCGAACCGAGCGCAAATCCGGCCGCGGCTACCGCGGTTTCGTGGTGGATGCCGATCCGGCCGTCACCCTGGAAGAAGACCTGCAGCGTCGCGATTTCACCATCAACGCCATCGCCTGCGATGAAGCCGATGGCACCCTGGTCGACCCCTACGGCGGCGCGCGCGACATCCAGCAGCGCGTACTGCGCCACGTCGGCCCCGCCTTCGTCGAAGATCCGCTGCGCGTGCTGCGCGCGGCGCGTTTCATGGCGCGCTTCGCCCCCCTGGGTTTCACCGTTGCCGAAGAGACCCTGGCGCTGATGCGCGAGGTGGCCGCCAGTGGCGAGCTGGACGCCCTGGTGCCTGAGCGCGTGTGGCAGGAACTGCGCAAGGCACTGGCCTGCGAACGCCCGTCGGCCTTCCTGCGCACCCTGCATGACGCGCATGCGCTGGGCCCGATCCTGCCCGAACTGGAAGCGCTGTACGGCGTACCGCAGCGTGCTGAGTTCCACCCCGAAGTGGATACCGGCATCCACCAGGAAATGGTCAGCGACATGGCCGCCCGCCTGGCACCCGGCGATGACCTGGTCGGCTTCGCCGCACTCACCCACGACCTCGGCAAGGGCCTGACCCCGCCGGACGAATGGCCGCGCCACATCATGCACGAGCAGCGTGGCCTGAAGCCGCTCAAGGCGTTGTGCGAGCGCCTGAAGATTCCCACCGAGCACCAGCAGCTGGCCGAAGCCGTCTGCCGTGAACACTTGAACGTGCACCGCATCGACGAACTACGCGATGCCACCGTGCTGGAACTGCTGGGCCGCTGCGATGCGCTGCGCCGGCCCGAGCGCGTGGCCCGCATCGCCCTGTGCTGCGAGGCCGACAAGCGCGGCCGTCTGGGCTTTGAAGAAGGCGATTACCCGCAGGGCGAAACGCTCAAGCGCCTGCACCAGGCGGCGCTGTCGGTACAGGCGCGTGATCTGGACCTGACCCACTTGAAGGGCCCTGCGGTGGGCGAGGCGCTGGCCAGAGCTCGGGTGAAGGCGATTGCGGCAGCGCGGTAGGCATGTGCGGCTTGCTGGGGAAGCGTGGTGTCAGCCGATGATGGTCAGTACCTGAAATAGGTATCACCCAAGGCGGGGTGGTCGCCCGGCTGACGCTTGCTCTTGGTCACTCCACGAAGATTTATTCGCCTCGCACATTTCCATCCAAGCGTAGAAAAAACTGAATCCGCCAATTTAGCGTAATTGACAAATCTACGACCAACTCGATACCCAATCACACAGAAAACAAGAACGCCCACGACATATGACTGAACCAACAGGTGAAATGGCGCGTAAAATTTCCATGCATAGAAACCTATTACCAACCCCCACCACGGAATTGAGATCACAAACGAGTATTTAAGCACTGAAATCCAATGCGCCAACGTACCAGCACTAACATGCGGATAGGAAACAATGATCCTTCTATCCTCATCAAGAACTGAGATAGCAAAGAACCTTCCTTCGTCGTTCCGTGCACCGACAACTCGAACAACATCACCCTCGTTGAAAGGCCAGTTCCAGAGAAGCCCTTCCACATCCATTTCACCAAGTCTGAACTCAACTTTGGTAACTGGCTCTTCCATTTCCTCCACAGACATCATGGCCATGCCTGTTGCTGGCCCACTAAGGCCCAGCGCCGCTGCTAATGCACCGGTGGCCGCCATCCCCTCCCGATCACCTTCCCGCCAGAACACGTTCTTTACGCAATGCTGAACCCTCAGACCCACAATTTTTCCAACCTCAGTTTCAAGCGGGCCACTGCCAGTAGGATCTACCTGAATTTCAGTAATCATTGCACCCTCGCAGACACGGCACCGAGAGCCTTTTCAAACGCCAGCTGCTGCTCCCGAGCTGTTGAATAAGAACCTCCAACCTTCTTTTCAGCCCCTTTTCCGAAGGAGTTTTTCGCACACCATTTCTCCAGCTCATTTGGGCTGATCGCCCAGATCAGCGCCTCAATGGCCAACAGAATCAAAGCCACCTCCCAGCCACTCAGCCGCAAGATCCACACGCCGACGCGTTTCATTGCCTGCGATGCGACCATCTGTCCGCCTTCTCTTCCTGCGGCAACTTCAAGTCCAGCATGCAGCCCCCTCAGACCTAAAGTTAGTCCATTTCTCCCAACAGTCCGTTCGATCACCGGGGAGGAATAAGCAAGCGCCGTCAGAAAATGAGCAGATCCGGCTGCTCCTGCCACGCCACCCTTGACCAAGAGCGCTGTGAAATGAGCGTAGTTGCCTTTCCTCACGGTCGCATTAGCTTCGTCCAGGGTGTAATACGCCCCAATAAAACTACCCGCCCCCGCAAGCACACTGCCGGCAGCCTTCATCCGAATGGCACTGACACTGCCCTCCCCAAAGAACTCCTTGGCTACCGTTTCATGCACACTGGTATACACAGTCAAAAGCGACATGCCGAACGCCAATAACGTCGCATAGTCGCGCGTGTCCTTATCGACCTTTGTTGCCAGATGGATGAAGTTCACCATCTCCAACACGCCCGTGAGGGAGTTCAGACCGACGACATTACG
>NZ_JASGBW010000051.1:0-14058 GCF_030053215.1 Stenotrophomonas sp. PFBMAA-4
GTATGTGCGGCCTCATCGCCCTGCGCCTGCTCGATGCGCCAGGCCAGGCCGGCTTCGGCCAGCAGCCGGGTGACGAACGCCCAGTCGGTTTCGCGGTACTGGGTGGTGATCGCACGCACGGGCAGTTCGGCCTGCACGTCGAAGCGGAACGCCGCCTGCGGGTAGTCGCCGAAGATCTGCTCGCAGATGGCGCGGGTGTCCTGGTCCTGGAAGATCACCGCATTGCGGCGCAGGCGCAGCAGGGCGGTCCAGGGTTCGAGGATCAGGCGGTAGCGGGCCAGGCCGCCATCGCTGCCCAGCTGGGCGGCCTCGGTGCACAGGCCATGCCACTGCCGCAGCGCGCCGTCGGCCTGGCGCAGCTGCAGGGTCAGCGGCTGTTCCAACCAGGGCGCCAGGTCGAGGAAGGCGTCAGTCGCCAGGCAGTCGATCTGCAGGCGGTTGTCGCCGCAGACCGATTCGGTGCCCTCGAAGCGCTCGACCACCAGGCCCTGTTCGGGGCCCTGCAGCTGGATCAGGCGTTCGCGGTGCGACAGCGAGGCGAGGGATGCAAGCAGGGAGGAGCTTGGGATGTCCATATCATCAGGCTCATGGCAGGGTAATCGTGATGTGGGCGGTGCGCTCGGGCATCTGCACCACGTCGTTGTAGGCGGCCAGCTGCTGGCGCGTCTCGTGGCCCAGGTACGTGCGCACGCCGAAGAAGGCAACGATGCCGAAGCAGCCCACCACCACCGCCGGCAGCCACAACGGCACCACGCGGCGCAGGCTGTGGCGCACGTTGTCTGGCGGCAGCGCGTGCGGTGCAAAGCCGTGGCGCTTGCCCTTCAGGTAGACGATTTCATCGCCCAGTCGCGCGGTCAGGTAGCCCAGCTTCTCGGTGCCTTCCAGGCGGTACTTGCCCTCGAAGCCCATCAGCAGGCAGTAGTGGTAGACCTCCAGCGACGGCAGGCGCGCGGCGCCCTGGCGGCGCAATTCTTCCAGGCGATCGAAGAAGTGCTCGCCGGCCAGGTGCTCGCCGAACATGCGCAGCTGCAGCGGGTTGCGCTCCCAGGTCTCGTGCAGCTGCGACGGCTGCGACAGGATCGCCTCGTCCACGGCGGCACAGAAGGCGTACTTGGCGGCATAGACATCTTCCGAGGCCACGCCCAGGCGCATCGCATTGCGTTCCACGCCATCAAGGAACTTCTGCACGGTCTGCACGAAGCCTTCGGCATCGTTCGGCAGCTGGCCGCGCTTGAGCAGCAGCAGCAGGTAGAAGCCGTCGGACATCAGGTCCTGCAGGCTCTGCGGGTTGGCGGCCTGCGGCGTGGGGTTGGCCATCGCGCCGTTGGCGGTCAGCGAAGGCATCGGGCCCGGGGTCGGGGGCAGGGGGGAATTCATCATGAGGTCACCGCCACAAGTTCCATCTTCAGTTCGGCAATGCCGGCCGGCACGTAGATCATCAGCGACTGCGACTTGAGCATGCGCTCATACAGTGCGCCGCGTGCATCCAGCTCGAAGTAGTGGCTGCCCGGGCGCACCGGAATCGCCGCGGGCACCTGCGCCGCGTGGACCAGCTTCACGCCCGGCAGCGCGGACAGCACGCACTTCTCCACGTCGTCCGGCGCGCCGACCTTGAAGCGGACCGGGACGCTCTGGATCAGCTCCTGCGCCGGCATCGATGCCGACACGGACAGGTAGAACGAGGCCTCGCCGTCGATGCGCTGCGAGTCCAGCCGGCCCAGGTGGTAGGACGGCTTGACCTCGTTGAGCGCGATCTTGAAGTAGCGCGTCGAGATCACCGTATCCAGCAGGGCGCGGACGATCTCCAGCAGCTTGCGGAACGAAGCTTCCGGCTGGTCGTGGCGGTACACCGGCAGGTCGCTGAGCTGGTAGGCGTTGGAGAAGGTCAGCAGTGCGCCCGCCATGCGCAGCAGCTCCTGGTGCAGGCGCTCGGGATGCAGCTGCGGATGGTGCAGCAGGTGGGCCAGCGCACTGAAGGAACTGTTGATGGTGTGCAGCAGCCAGAACGAGGCGATGTCGCCCGAGCGGAACTCGATGATGTTCTGCGACGTCTGCCGGTGCAGGCCGTAAAGCGCATCCACCTTCGCCTGCAGTGCATCGAGCA
Source organism: Stenotrophomonas sp. PFBMAA-4 (assembly GCF_030053215.1). NCBI lineage: Bacteria > Pseudomonadati > Pseudomonadota > Gammaproteobacteria > Lysobacterales > Lysobacteraceae > Stenotrophomonas > Stenotrophomonas sp. PFBMAA-4. Next base: position 2,105 of record NZ_JASGBW010000051.1, read on the forward strand.
CCGCACGCAGTTCGCGGTGCAGGAACGGCGAAGCCTGCAGCTGCGCGGAGGGCGGAATGAACTCGTCATCCAGCTCGAAGCCGCCACTGGACGTGCGCCGCACGCGCGCCACCGCGACGGTGCTGTACGCATCGCGCGGCTGGTCGTCGGTCAGCAGCTTCACGGCCTTGCTCAGGTACGACAGCTCAGCCTCGACCGCGTCGGTGAACAGGTCCTGCGTGTCCCGGTTGGCCTGGCGGTACCGCGCCAGCACCGTGCCTTCGGCGTCAGCGCAGTTGGCGCCATCGTCACGCAGCAGGGGCAGCGCCAGATAGACCACGGTGCTCTGGATGCCGGGCGGCAGCTCATGCAGCGACACCGCGTCGGGCAGGCTGTCGTGGGCGGGGGCGTCGTAGGTTTCGCCATCGGGGAACACCGCCGACAGGTCCAGCGGGCGCAGGGTGCCACCGGACAGCGCGTGTGGATCGAAACGTACGCGACGCGCGCCCCATGCATACGGGTGCAGCGTCTGGGAAAGGTCCTGCAGTCGCGCCTCGTGGTACGCATCCTGGCGCTGGAAATGCTGGGGGCGCAGGAACAGTCCTTCACCCCAGAGAACCTTCGACATCCTGCTTACATAAGCCACGTTCAATCCTTGGAAATAGCTTGAAAAAAAAGCCCGCGCCAGCGAGCGGCGCCGCCGTTATCGTGCGGCAGGATGACAGCTGCCCGGCGCTTCAATGTGAAAGTGTGAAACACCCCACATATTTACTTGTTCGAGGCCTGGCCTCGCGACGCAGATACTATCCCATCGTGGAATTCGAGTGCCAGAATTCTGGCAGCCATTCACTTTGCCCCCGCGCAGCGGATGGATGCGAGGCTGCCGGGATCGCCGGAGATCCGCGTCAACAGGGCCTTGCTGTCACTGGTCAACGCGCAGGCATGCACGCCGATGGTGACGCCGTCCTGGGGGAGCGTCTTGCCCTTGGTGTCGAAGGCCAGGCGCCAGCGGTTCTCGGCCGGGGCCCGGAACAGCGCCACCACGCCGAGGACTGCACTTCCTTCACTCAACTGCTCGGACAATTCCTGCCGCGCCCCGGGGGTCAGCACCACTTCATTGACCGAAAGCAGGTCCGCGCCCAGTGCGGCCTGTTCGCCGGCCTGGTCGAGGAAGGCATTGAAGGGGGCCTGTTCGAAGCGGTGAAGGCTGCGCAGGTGGTAGATCTTCACAACGGCTGCGGAGGCGCGCTTGTCGTTACCGGCATTGAGGTTGGTGCCAGCGTACAGGCGCAGGGGGATGACCGGCGGGGCTTCTGGCTTGTCCTCGCGGATGCCGACGACCTGCAGGGTCTTGTCCATCGCCTTGCCCAGCTTGCTGTCAGAGGCGCAACCGGAAAGGGAAGAGGAGATTATCAGCGTCAAAAACGTGACGGATATCACGCGTTGAAATGAGAGGGGCTGCACATTCATGTGGTTGGATGGGCTCTGATGGTGGGTTCAAAGTCACGCAAACAGCGTGTTTTCCTCGCGAATATCACATCGGCATGTGAAGAATGTGTCCAGCAAATCCGCCATATTCTTGACGAAATTCACTATACCGATGCGTATTCGCGAATGTACACTTCCGGCGAATGGGGCAGGAATCCCGTGCGTTGTACCCGCGGAGATTCGGCTTCCTTCAGGAATTAATTTCGACGAGGGATCACTATGGAAGTGAAGGCAATGGGGAAGGCTGTGTACCGGCCGATGTTCGCGCTGATGTTGTTGTCGGGCCTTGCTGCCTGCTCCTCGTCGCCGAAGAAGGCAGAAGTCGTTCCGTTCGAGACGACGCTGAGCAACGCTGAGGCGCAGGTGACCGTGGGTGGCGCCGATGCGGCGATCACCGCGTTCGAGGAAGCCGCCAAGGCTGACCCGACCCGCAAGGAACCGTGGGTGCGCATCGCGCAGCTGCAGTTCGACCAGGGGCAGTACGCGCGCGCGATCGTGGCAGCCGAAGAAGTCCTGCAGCGCGACCCGGAAGATCTGGTTGCCGATGGCGTGATCACCGTTGCGGGCTTCCGCGTTGCCAACCAGTCGCTGACGCGCCTGCAGGGCCGTGGTGCACTGGCATCGGACACCGCCCGCAAGGAAGCGCAGACGCTGGCCAACACCCTGCGCACCACGATGGGTGACGCGATCCTCGCCGACCCGACGCCCAAGCCCAAGCCCCGCGCCCGCACCCGCACGACGCGTTCGGCTCCGCCGGCTGCAAGTCAGCCCGCCGCCCAGCCGGCCAAGCCCGCTGCCCGTTCGAACAACTCCGATCCGTTCCAGAACATCGGCAACTGATCCGGAACCGGCCCCAGTCAGGAGACACACATGGCCAAGAAGGAAAGCATCCAGAAGCGGCTGCAGAAGATCCGCCCGCCGCGCGTCCAGCTCACCTACGACGTCGAAAAGGGTGACGCGATCGAGCAGAAGGAACTGCCGTTCGTGGTCGGCGTGATGGGCGACTTCAGCGGCAATCCGGAACAGCCGCTGCCCAAGGTCAAGGACCGCAAGTTCGTCAACGTTGACCTGGACAACTTCGATGAAGTGATGGAAGGCGTCGCGCCGCGCGCGGTCTACCGCGTGCCGAACAAGATCAGCAACGAGGGCGGCGAATTCGGTGTCGAGCTGAAGTTCAACTCCATCGATGACTTCCGTCCCGAGTCCGTCGTGCAGCAGATCGAACCGCTGCGCCGACTGCTCGAATCGCGTACCAAGCTGGCCGATCTGCGCAACAAGCTGGCTGGCAACGAGAAGCTGGAAGATCTGCTGACCGATGTGCTCAACAACACCGAGCAGCTGAAGCAGCTCGGCGCGACCAAGGAGGACTGATCGATGTCAGCCGAAGCCAGCCAACTGGCCACCCAGGCCACCGAACTGGAAGACGTCGGTCTTCTCGACCAGATCGTCGAGAAGAGCAAGGTCGCCAAGTCGCAGACCGAGCACGACCGCGCCAAGGACATCATCGCCGCCCTGGCGAAGGAAGTCCTGGACGGCACCGTCGTGGTCTCCGACAACCTCAACCTGACGCTCGACGCGCGCATCGCCGAGATCGACCGGATCATCTCCGAGCAGCTCAGCGCGGTCATGCACGCCGAGTCCTTCCAGAAGCTGGAAGGCAGCTGGCGTGGCCTGCACTACCTGTGCCAGCAGACCTCCACCGGCCCGAACATGAAGATCAAGGTCTTCAATTCGCCGCAGAAGGACCTGGTGAAGGACTTCAAGTCCGCCATCGACTTCGACCAGAGCGCGCTGTTCAAGAAGGTCTACGAAGAAGAGTTCGGCACCTTCGGTGGTGCGCCGTTCGGCGCGCTGATCGGTGACTACTTCCTCGGCCGCCAGCCGGAGGACATGTACTTCATCGAACAGATGTCGCACGTCGCCGCTGCCGCGCACGCGCCGTTCATCTCCGCCGCCAGTGAAGGCATGTTCGGCCTGGAGACCTTCACCGATCTGGGCAAGCCCCGCGATCTGGCCAAGGTGTTCGACACGGTCGAGTACGCGAAGTGGAAGTCGTTCCGCGAGAGCGAGGACAGCCGCTACGTCGGCCTGACCATGCCGCGCTTCCTCGGCCGCCTGCCGTACAACCCGAAGGATGGCACCACGGTCGAGGGCTTCAACTTCGTTGAGGAGATCGAAGCGGCCGACCACAGCAAGTTCCTGTGGTGCAACACCGCCTACGCCATGGGCGCGCGCCTGACCCAGGCGTTCGAGAGCTTTGGCTGGTGCGCGGCCATCCGTGGCGTGGAAGGTGGCGGCCTGGTCGAAGACCTGCCGACCCATACCTTCCGTACCGACGACGGTGAAGTGGCGCTGAAGTGCCCCACCGAGGTGGCCATCACCGACCGTCGTGAAAAAGAACTCAGTGACCTCGGCTTCATGCCGCTGGTGCACTGCAAGAACACCGACTACGCCGCGTTCTTCGGCGCCCAGTCGGCACAGAAGCCGAAGAAGTACAACACCGATTCGGCCAATGCCAACGCGATCCTGTCTGCCCAGCTGCAGTACATCTTCGCGGTCTCGCGCATCGCCCATTACCTCAAGGCGATGATGCGCGAGAAGATCGGCAGCTTCGCATCGGCGGGGAACGTCGAGGAATTCCTGAACCGTTGGATCGCCCAGTACGTGCTGCTGGACGACAACGCCTCCCAGGAAGCCAAGGCCCAGTTCCCGCTTCGCGAGGCATCTGTGCAGGTTTCGGAGGTGCCGGGCAAGCCCGGTGTCTACCGCGCGGTGGCCTTCATCAGGCCGCATTTCCAGCTCGATGAGCTGTCTGTCTCGTTGCGTCTGGTCGCCGAACTGCCGGCGTCCGCGAAGAAGTCGTAACGATTTGCAGTACCTGAAGCGTCCAGGGGAGTTCACCCCCCGGATTGCAGTGACGCTTATTTCAAGAGGGCGTAGCCCCCCTTAACCGCCAGGCCCCCGCCTGGCACACCAAATCTCACGGAAGAACGGAATTTAGGAGACCAGATATGCAACACGCTTTCCTCTCGATTGACACCATCAAGGGCGAGTCGCACGACGACAAGCACAAGGACTGGATTGAAATCCAGTCGTTCTCGCAGGACCTGCTGCAGCCGCGTTCGGCCACCGCGTCGACCTCCGGCGGCACCACCGCAGCCCGCGTGAACCTGTCCCCGATCGAAATCACCAAGTCGATCGACCTCGCCTCCACGGCCCTGAACCAGGCCGCTTCCAACGGCACCACCTTCCCGAAGGCGCAGATCCAGTTCATGCGCGCCGACAAGGACGGCAACGCGATCAATTACTACATGATCGAGCTGCTGAACGTGCTGGTCCACCGCGTCACCACCACGGTGGACAAGGAAGGCATGCCGCAGGAAGTTGTTCAGTTGAGCTTCGGCGCCATCAAGTGGACTTACCAGCAGCAGAAGCCGGAAGGCGGAGTTGGTGGCAAGACCGTGGCACAGTGGAGCGCAACCAAGAACATCCCGAACTACACCGTTTGATGTTGTGTCGCTGCGATGGCGCCTTGTGCGCCATCGCAGTCTGATCGTCAGGTGAGGCCAGGAACGGCCTCGCCTTTGCTGCACCGCTGCCGCCCGCACGGATGCCGAACCTGAGTGGATCGTCCAATGAAGGGACTCGAACCCAGCCTGCTGGAAAAACTGTTCGACGACGCGCCGAAGCAACCGGCCGGCGGGCCTGTATTCAAGTCCGTTTCGCTCGAGCGGTACAAGGAATCCATTGCCCGCGACCTGGAGGGGCTGCTGAATTCACGCGCCGCGTTCCAGGAAGGGGACATGAAGGAATTTCCCAATTGCCGTCAATCGCTGCTGACCTACGGGCTGGCGGATTTCTCGGCGATGAGCCTGGCCAATGCGTACGATCGCGCTGCGATCTGTCGTTCACTGGAGCAGGCCGTGGCGCGCCATGAGCGGCGCCTGCGCAATGTCAATGTCCACCTGGATGCAGGCAACCAGTTTGCAGGTGGCCTGCACTTCACCATCCATGCGTTGCTCGACCTGGAGCCGGCCCGCGAGCCGGTCAGCTTCGACGCGATGCTGCAGCCTTCGACCCTGCAGTACCAGGTCAGCCGCGCACGTCGTACGCAGGCCGCCTGATGCAGGATCTGCTGCCTTACTACGAGCGTGAGCTGGGCTACCTGCGTCGCTATGGGCGGGAGTTTGCCGAGCGCTATCCGAAGATCGCCGGCCGCCTGCAGCTCTCTGCCGACGGCAGCCAGGATCCGCACGTCGAGCGCCTGATCGAAGCCTTCGCACTGCTGACCGCACGCGTCTCCAAGCGCATCGAGGATGACTACCCGGAATTCACCGATGCGCTGCTGGACGTCCTGTACCCGCATTACCTGCGGCCGTTCCCGTCCTGTTCCATCGCCTGCTTCGACATGGAAGGGGTGGCGTCCAAGTTGAGCGCCCCGGTGCGGGTGCCGCGCGGCACCGCCCTGCAGAGCCGCCCGGTTCGCGGCGTGCCCTGCGATTTCCGCACCGCCTATGACGTCGTGCTCGCGCCGATCGGCGTGCAGCAGGTGGTCTACCGCAGCGTGGCCGATGCGCCGATGGCGACGACCCTGCCGGCCGGTACCGGCGGACAGATTTCCCTTGGTTTCCAGCTGCTGTCCGACCAGCTGGGCTTCCATCAGCTGGGCACCGATCACCTCCGCCTGTTCCTCGATGGTGAGCCGTCGGTGCGCGCTGCCTTGCGCGACGCACTGATGCTGGGTGTGAAGGCGGCATACGTCGAGTCCGACGGCGATGGCCGCTGGCGCCGGCTGGATACCGTGCCGCTCAGCCCGGTCGGCTTCGCCGACAACGAGGCGCTGATCGATTTCCCGGCGCGATCCCATCCGGCCTATCGCCTGTTGACCGAACTGTTCGCCTATCCGGAGAAGTTCGGCTTCGTCGATCTGCACCTGCCTGCACTCATCGCCAGTGCGAGCCGTCGCTTCACCCTGCACCTGGTGCTCAACGCGCAGGGGCAGGACCGCAACGGCACGATGGTGCTGGAGGAGCTGGGGCCGCATAACCTGCGCCTGGGCTGCACGCCCATCGTGAACCTGTTCAAGACCAGTGGAGAGCCGATCCGGGTCACCCATCGCACGGTCAACTATCCGGTGCTGGCCGATGCGCGTCGCGCGTTCGCCTATGAGGTGCATTCGATCGATTCGGTACACCGCATCCGGCAGACCCCGCAGGGCGAGCTGATCCAGGCGTTCCGCCCGTTCTATTCGCTGCAGCACGGTGAAGATCCCGAGCGCACCGGCCAGTACTGGGTGGCGCGCCGTGATGAGGACGTCGCGCGGCAGAGCCCGGGTTTCGAGACGGAAATCAGCTTCGTCGACCTGGCGTTCAACCCGGTGTTGCCGCAGACCGATACCGTCAGCCTGGAACTGACCTGCAGCAATCGTGACCTGCCCAACCAGCTCGCCTTCGGCGTGGCCGGCGGCGACCTGAACATCGAGGGCGGCAGCCCGGCCAAGGCGATCAGCCTGCTGCGCAAGCCGACCAAGCCGCTGCGCTTCCGCCATGGCCGCAATGCCCAATGGCGCCTTATCTCCCATCTTTCCCTCAACCAGCTTTCGCTGACGGCCAGTGGCCTGCCTGCGCTGAAGGAGATGCTGCGCCTGTACGACCTGTCGGGCAGCAACGTCTCGGCGCGCCAGATCGACGGCATCCTCGAACTGGAACAGACCCCGGTCACCACCTGGATGCACGGCCGCCAGTTCGCCTCGGTGGTCCGTGGCCTGGAGATCCGGTTGACCCTCAATGAAGCCCATTTCGTGGGTACCGGTGTGGCCGCCTTCGCCCAGGTGATGGACCACTTCTTTGCACTGTACGTGCATGCCAACAGCTTTACCCGACTGGTGCTGGTGTCCAGCGACAGCGGGGAGGAGATCGTCCGATGCCCAGCGCGCAGCGGCGAATCGATCCTGGCGTAGCCCAGCAGCTGCTCGCCGAGCCCCACCGCTTCCAGTTCTTCCAGGCGGTCCGGGTCCTTGAGCAGGTGTTCCAGCGGCAGGGCGTCAAGCCCGGCCAGGCCGTACCCATGCGGGTGCGCTTCCGCAATTCGCTCTCGCTGGGCTTCCCGGCCACCGAACTCTCGGCAGAGGGCGAGGTCTATTCGCTGCAGGGCGACCGGCTGCAGGGGCAGGAGGCGATCGAGGAGGCGCTGCACGGCGAGACGCTCGCCGAAGTGCACCTGACCCCGCAGTTCATGGGCCTGCTCGGTACCGCCGGCGCGTTGCCGCTGCACTACACCGAAACCCTGCAGCTGCGCGAGCTGTACCAGCGCGATCGCACGGCACGCGCCTTCCTGGACATCTTCTCAAGCCGCGCGGTGTCGCTGCACTATGCCGCCTGGAAGAAGCATCGCCTGGCCGTGCAGTACGAACTGGACCGGCGCGAGCGTTTCCTGCCGCTGGTGCTGTCGCTGCTCGGTATGGGCATGAGCGAGCTGCGCGATCGCCTCCACGAGGGCAAGGGCGACATCTTTGACGAAGCGGTGGCCTACTACGCCGGTGCGGTGCGCCAGCGGCCGGTGTCGGCAGCGCTGATGCAACGCGTGCTTTCGGACTACTTCAAGGTGCCCCTGCACGTGGAGCAGTTCGTCGGCGCGTGGTACCGGGTGCCGGCGGGGCAGGCAACCCGCCTGGGCCAGGCCAACGCCGTACTTGGCGCCAGCGCACTGGCCGGCGACCGGGTCTGGCAGCGCGACCTGCGCCTGCGCCTGCGCATCGGCCCGCTGCGCCGCGACCAATTCGATGATTTCCTGCCCGGCGGCAGCGCTGCCGAAGCATTGGCCAAATGGCTGTCGCTGTTGACCGGCGGCATTCTTGAATACGAAGTACGGCTGGTGCTGCGTGCCGAGGATGTGCAGGGCAGCGCACTCGGCAGTGGCGGTGGCGCCCGCCTTGGCTGGGACAGCTACCTCTGCACCCAGCCGCAGGTGACTTCGCGTGAGGACACCACCTATGGCATCCACACGCTGCAATGACAACCTGCCGGTGGCCGTTGTGCCGCCGGCCCCTGAACGGTTCCAGCAAGGAGTGCGCGTTTCCGCATGAGCATCAACCTCAAAACCCTGATCAGCAAGCTGGACGACACCTGCCGCCAGGCGGCCGAGCGGGCCGCGAACCTGTGCATGGCGCGCGGCAACTACGAGGTGGACCTGGAACATCTGTTCCTGGCGCTGCTCGAGCAGCCGCAGAGCGATTTCGTGTTGATCGCGCGCCGCAGCGGCATTCTGCCCGAGTCGCTGGAGCGCGATCTCAACGACGAGATCAGCCAGTTCAAGAACGGCAACAGCCGCACGCCGGTGTTTTCCCAGCACATTCCCAAGCTGTTCGAACATGCCTGGCTGATCGCATCGCTGGATTCGGAAACCACCCGCATCCGCAGCGGCCACCTGCTGCTGGCGCTGCTGACCGAGCCCGACCTGGCGCAGCTGGCCTACCGCGGCTCGAAGCTGTTCGTGCGCTTCAAGCGCGATGAGCTCAAGCACGACTTCGCCAAGCTGACCGAAGGTTCGCAGGAAGCCGTGCAGACCGTCCGCTTCGCCGATGCGTCGGCGACCGGCGAGCCGGCCGAAGGCGACGAAGTGGGGGCAGGGGAGGCCAAGGGCGGCCTGTCCAAGACCCCGGCGCTGGACCAGTTCACCACCAACCTCACCCAGCGCGCACGCGAGGGCAAGATCGACCCGGTGATCGGCCGCGACGGCGAGATCCGCCAGGTGGTCGACATCCTGATGCGCCGGCGCCAGAACAACCCGATCCTCACCGGCGAAGCCGGCGTCGGCAAAACCGCCGTGGTCGAGGGCCTGGCCAAGCGCATCGCCGACAAGGACGTGCCCGATGTGCTGCAGGGCGTCGAGCTGCACACCCTGGACATGGGCCTGCTGCAGGCCGGTGCCAGCGTCAAGGGCGAGTTCGAGAACCGCCTGAAGAACGTCATCGATGAGGTCAAGAAGAGCCCGCATCCGATCATCCTGTTCATCGACGAAGCGCACACGATGATCGGTGCCGGTGGCACGGCTGGCCAGAACGATGCGGCCAACCTGCTGAAGCCGGCACTGGCCCGCGGCGAGCTGCGCACCATCGCAGCTACCACCTGGAGCGAGTACAAGAAGTACTTCGAGAAGGATGCCGCCCTGGCGCGGCGCTTCCAGGTGGTCAAGGTGGAGGAGCCCACCGAAGCACTGGCTGCCGCCATGCTGCGTGGCATGGTCGGGCTGATGGAATCGCACTTCAACATCCGCGTGCTGGACGAAGCCGTGACCGAAGCCGTGCGCCTGTCGCACCGCTATATCAGCGGCCGCCAGCTGCCGGACAAGGCGGTCAGCGTGCTCGACACGGCCTGCGCCAAGGTGGCTCTGGGCCAGAGTGCCACGCCGGCCATCATCGAAGACACGCGCAAGCACCTGGATCGACTGCACGCCGAGATCAGCGCGCTGCAACGCGAATCCGCCGGCGGCAGCGACCATGGCGAGCGCCTGGCGGAACTGCATGTCCAGCAGAGCGAAGCGCAGGCGGTACTGGCCAGCAACGAAGAACGCCTCGGCCGCGAACGCGACCTGGCAACGAAGATCGCCGCACTGCGCCAGCAGCTGGAGCAGGGCAGCCCGGAGCCGGTCGAGCGCGATGGCGCCGCCGATGACGGCGACGGTGATGTCGCCGTCGCCAAGCCTGCCGCCAAGCGTGGCAAGGCGGCGCCCGTGCAGTCGCCGCAGCATGCCGAGCTGGCACGCCTGCAGGCCGAGCTGCGCGAGCTGCAGGGTGAGACCCCGATGGTGCCGTTGCAGGTGGATGGCACGGTGGTGGCCGAAATCGTCTCTGCCTGGACCGGTGTTCCGCTGGGCCGCATGGTGAAGGACGAGATCCGCACGGTGCGCACGCTGGGCAACCTGCTGGTTGAACGCGTGATCGGCCAGGACCACGCGCTGGACGCCATCGCCCAGCGCGTGCGTACCGCCACGGCCCGGCTGGAAGACCCCAACAAGCCCCGCGGCGTGTTCATGTTTGTGGGTCCGTCCGGTGTCGGCAAGACCGAAACCGCGCTGGCCCTGGCCGACATCCTGTACGGCGGCGAGCGCAAGCTGGTCACCATCAACATGAGCGAATACCAGGAAGCACACAGTGTGTCCGGCCTGAAGGGTTCGCCGCCGGGCTACGTCGGCTACGGCGAGGGTGGCGTGCTGACCGAAGCGGTGCGCCGCAACCCGTACAGCGTGGTGCTGCTCGACGAAGTCGAGAAGGCGCATCCAGACGTGCTGGAAATGTTCTTCCAGGTGTTCGACAAGGGCGTGATGGATGATGCCGAAGGCCGTGAGATCGACTTCCGCAACACGCTCATCATCCTCACCTCCAACATCGGTTCCTCGCAGATCATGCAGGCCTGCCTGAACAAGCCGGCCGAGGAAATCCCCGCAGCCGATGCGCTTGGCGAGGCCCTGCGCCCGGTGCTGATGCGTACCTTCAAACCGGCCTTCCTCGGCCGTCTGAAGGTCGTGCCGTACTACCCCATCAACGATGACGTGCTGGTGCAGATCATCACGCTCAAGCTCGGCCGCATCCGCGACCGCGTCATCGCCAATCACAAGGCCACCTTCAGCTGGGACGACAGCCTGGTGGAGGCCGTGCTTGCACGTTGCACCGAAGTGGACTCGGGTGCGCGCAACGTTGACCACATCCTCAATGGAACCCTGCTGCCGGAGATCGCCGAAAGCGTGCTGGCAGCAATGGCCGAGGGGAACCGGATCAACGCCATCAAGGTCACCGCCGGCAAGAAGGGTGACTTCAAATACAAAGTGTCATGACACTGAGCAAAAGGAGAACGCTGATGGAATTCTTTGGATTTGACCGCGAAGCAGCCCTGAACCACTGCGACAGCCTGGAACTGGGCCTGGGTCGTGAGCTGGACCGCGTCCGTTCGTGGAACCGGCTGCGTCCGGAACACGTGATCGAACTGCTGGACACCGCTGTGCCGGCTGCCCGCCAGGATGCCCGCAACATCGCTGCGCAGATCAGCCGCGGTTCCTGGCGCATCCACATGGATGCCCCGGTCGTGGGCAAGCCGCAGCTGGTGAGCAATGCGCGTGAAGTGCAGATCACCGCCGGTGGCCGCGACTATCGCCTGAAGATCAGCGAAGGCGTGCGCCTGCAGCTGGAAGAGATCGTCCAGGCGGCCTGATCGCCGTGTGTGCCTGCGGCCCGGAAGGGGCGCAGGCCACGCGGAAGCGGGAAGCGGAGGCAACCGATGCGTACGTCGCATGCAGACCACCTTGAAGTCCGGGACGTCGGGGAAACACCATGGAACTGGTAAACAACCTGCGGGCGGCACTGGCCGGCCCGTCACACGCTCAGCGCTTCCTGCGACTGCATACGTCGCTGGGAAGCGATGTGCTGGTGGCCGAAACCCTCGATGGCGTCGAGCAGATCGACGGCATCGGCTTCCAGTGGACGATCACGGCGC
>NZ_JASGBW010000052.1:0-13144 GCF_030053215.1 Stenotrophomonas sp. PFBMAA-4
GGCCGGCACTACCAGGGCTCAGCGATAGCGGAAGGGCCAGGCGTCCGGGCCGTCGTTGCTGCGCTCGGCGCAGACCTGGCGGAAGGTCTGCAGGAAGGCCTGCTGCGGTCGCGTGGGGTGCCAGTCGGCGCGGGTGGTCAGGCCGATACGGCGGCGCAGGGCGCGGCCGGCCAGGCCCAGTTCGGCCAGCAGGCCGGCCTGGCGTTCGATCAGGAACTGGTCGCGTGACATCAGGGTCAGCCAGTCATCCTCCAGCAGCAGGCCGCGGGTGATCACCAGCGAGCCGCACTCGATGCGCAGCACCGGTGGCTCGTGGCCGTTGTCGCGGAACATCCGCTCCCAGCGTGCACGCACCGGCGCGCCGGTGGCCGGGATCACCCACGGATAGTCCAGCAGTTGTTCGAAACGCCATGGCAGCTGCGCGGCGAGAGGGTGGTCGGCGCGGCCGACGATGACCGGGTCATCGTCGAACAGGCCTTCCTGCACCACGTCGGGCACCGCGCTGAGGTCGCGCATGGCGCCGACCAGCAGATCCAGGCTGCCTTCGCGCAGGTCGGACAGCAGCTCCGAGAACGGGCCTTCCACCACGTTCACCGTGGCGCCCGGCCAGGCCCGGGCGAACCGGGCCAATGCCTGCGGCAGCAGCAAGGCGCGCGCCAGCGGCATCACCCCAATGGCCAGGCGGCCGCCGTGCTGATCGCGGGTCGCGGCCAGTTCGTCCAGACCGGTGGCCAGCTCGGAAAGCGCCAGGCGGACCCAGCGCAGCAGGCGGGTGGCGGCGGGCGTGGCCAGCAGGGCCTTGCCACGCCGCTGCAGCAGGGGCACCTCGATCACCGCTTCCAGTTCGCGCACCGCGCGGTGCATGGCCGGCTGCGAAACCCCGGCGCGCACTGCCGCGAGCGTGAAGCTGCCCGCGCTGTCCACCGCGTTGAGGGCGCGCAGCTGGCTGAGTGTCAGCCGCCGTTCGATGGTTGCCAGTGCAGGCAGGCGCGCCGCACGCCGGGCCGCGCGTACGCCACGGGCGAGGTAAGCGAGGGCGCGTTCGATGCGCGGTGCAAGCAGGCGCGTCGCTTCGGTGGCGACCATGCCGCCGGGCTGGCGGTCGAACAGCGGCGCATCCAGCTGACGCTCCAGCCGTGCGATGGCCTGGGTGAGTGCGGGCTGGGACAGGTTGAGATGCGGTGCGGCCGCGCTGATGCCGCCGTGCGCGTGCACCGCCACCATCGCGTGCAGGTGTTTCAGGTTCAGCTCGGGCAGTCCATTCATGGCACAACTATAACCAGATTGAATGGGTGGGACGAAAAACGATCTTGAGGGGTCTGCATGGGGCGGAACAGACTGCGCCATCGCCAACGAAGGATGGATGGATGTCCCGCGTCATCACCCGCATCGAGCGCGCCGAACCGGCGCTGATCCAGTCACTGGCCGAGGCCGGCGTGGCCACCGTGCATGAGGCCCAGGGGCGCAGCGGCCTGCTGCACCCGCGGCTGCGGCCGATCTACAGCGGTGTGCGCATCGCAGGCAGTGCGGTCACTGTGTCAGTGCCGCCGGGAGACAACTGGATGATGCACGTGGCCATCGAGCAGCTCGGCGAGGGCGACATCCTGGTGGTGGCACCGACCAGCGACTGCACCGATGGCTACTTCGGCGACCTGCTGGCGACCTCGGCGCAGGCCCGTGGCTGCCGTGGCCTGGTCATCGATGCGGGCGTGCGCGATGTGCGCGAGCTGACCGCGATGGGCTTCCCGGTGTGGAGCCGGGCGGTGCACGCGCAGGGCACGGTGAAGGAAACCCTGGGTTCGGTGAACGTGCCGCTGGTCTGCGGTGGCGCTCTGGTGAATGCGGGTGACGTGGTGATCGCCGACGATGACGGCGTGTGCATCGTGCCGCGCGCCGATGCGGCGCGGGTGGCCGCCGAAGCCCAGGCACGTGAAGCACGCGAGGCCGACAAGCGCGAGCGTCTGGCCCGTGGCGAACTCGGCCTGGACATCTACGCCATGCGTGAGCGCCTGGCCGCCAAGGGCCTGCGCTATGAATAAGGGCGTGCGCGCGATGTGGATGCGCGGCGGCACGTCCAAGGGCGGGTTCTTCCTCGCCCAGGACCTGCCGGCCGATGCCGCCGCGCGTGATGCCTTCCTGCTGCGTGCCTATGGTTCGCCGGACGTGCGCCAGATTGACGGCATGGGCGGCGGCGACCCGCTGTCCTCCAAGGTCGCCGTGGTTTCGCCCTCGCAGCGCGAGGATGCCGACGTGGATTACCTGTTCCTGCAGGTCTTCGTCGACCAGGCGCTGGTGAGTGACGCGCAGAACTGCGGCAACATGCTGGCCGGCGTGGGTCCGTTCGCGATCGAGCGCGGCCTGGTGGCGGCGCGCGATGGCGTGACCGAGGTGCGCATCTTCATGGCCAACACCGGCACCCTGGCAACGGCCAGCGTGCAGACACCAGACGGTGTGGTGAGCTATGCCGGTGACGCGCGCATCGACGGCGTAGCGGGTACCGCCGCACCGCTGCCACTGGCCTTCGAGGACACCGCGGGTTCCAGCTGCGGCGCGCTGCTGCCGACCGGCAACGTGGTGGACGTGATTGACGGTGTGCAGGCCACCCTGATCGACAACGGCATGCCCTGCGTGGTGATGTGCGCGTCCGACCTGGGCATCAGCGGCTACGAGGACCGCGCCACGCTGGACGCGGACGAGGCCTTGAAGGTCCACCTGGAGGCGATCCGCCTGCAGGCGGGGCCGAAGATGAACCTGGGCGATGTGGCGGAGAAGTCGGTGCCCAAGATGATGCTGGTGGCCGCACCTGCCGACGGCGGCGCGATCTGCGTGCGCTCGTTCATCCCGCACCGCTGCCATGCCTCCATCGGCGTGCTGGGTGCGGTGACGGTGGCCACGGCCTGCCTGCTGCCGGCCTCGCCGGCCCATGCACTGGCCCGGTTGCCGGGCGGGCAGGTACAGACCCTGGCGGTGGAGCACCCCAGCGGGGCCACGACCTGCGTGATTGAACTGGACGAGGACGGCCAGGTGGCCCGCGCGGCCATGCTGCGCACCGCACGGAAGCTGTTCGACGGCGCACTGTTCGACTGAACAGGCAGCGCCTTTCTATTCTCTGCGACCTGGGAGGGTTGTTATGACCGTGGTAGGGAAGCGGCCGGGCCGCTTTGGAATCTTTGGCCAGTTGTGGTTCCAGGTGCTGGCCGGCACCGTGATCGGCGTATTGCTGGGCTGGCTGCAGCCGGACCTGGGTTCGGCGATGAAGCCGCTGGGTGATGGCTTCATCAAGCTGATCCGGATGATGATCGGACCGATCATCTTCGTCACCGTGGTGCACGGCATCGCCGGCATGCGTGACATGCGCAGCGTGGGTCGGCTGGCGCTGAAATCGCTGATCTACTTCGAGGTGATCACCATCCTCGCGTTGATCGTCGGCCTGGTGGCGGTGGACCTGTGGAAGCCCGGCGCCGGCATGAACATCGACGCGGCGACCATCGACATGGCCAGCATCCAGGGCTATGTGCACACCGCCCATGACCAGTCGATCGTGGCCTACATCATGGCCATCATCCCCAACACCCTGGTCAGTGCCTTCACCGAGGCGCACGTGCTGCAGGTGCTGTTCGTGGCCGTGCTGTTCGGCGTGGCCCTGGCCGCCGTTGGCGAGCGCGGCAAGCCGGTGATGGACGTCATCGAGAGCGCCTCCGGTGCGCTGTTCAAGATCATCGGCTACATCATGTACGTGGCGCCGATTGGTGCGTTTGGTGCCATCGCCTTCACCGTGGGCCAGTTCGGTGCCGCCTCGCTGCTGTCGCTGGGCGAGTTGATCGTCGAGTTCTTTGTGGTCTGCGGGCTGTTCACCGTGCTGGTGCTGGGCACCGTGTGCTGGTGGACCGGTGCCAGCCTTTGGCGCCTGCTGGGCTACCTGCGCGACGAGATCATCATCGTTGCGGCCACCACTTCCACAGAAACGGTGCTGCCGCGCCTGATCGAGAAGATGAAGAAGCTGGGCTGCGAAGAGGGCGTCGTCGGCTTCGTGATTCCCGCCGGCTACTCGTTCAACCTGGATGGCACCTGCCTGTACCTGACCACGGTGGCGATCTTCCTGGCCCAGGCCACCAATACCGAGCTGACCGTGTGGCACCAGCTGGGCCTGATCGCTGTGCTGCTGCTCACTTCCAAGGGTGCTGCGGGCGTGGCCGGTGCGGCATTCGTGGTATTGGCCGCGACCCTCGGCACCACCGGCACCATTCCGGTGGCCAGCATCGCGCTGATTCTGGGCATCCACCGCATCCTGGCCGAAGGCCTGACCTTCGTGAACCTGATCGGCAATGCCATTGCCGTGCTGGTGATCGCCAAGTGGGAAGGCAAGCTGGATGAGAAGACCATGGCCGCGCAGATCGGCACCCGCCGAACCCGCCAGCGCCTGCTCGGCGTGCAGCCCGCCTGAGGCAATGGCCTGAGTCCTGACGGCCACTGCGGTGGCCTCCATTGAATGCATCACCCTGGCGCCGGTGGCGCCGGGAAGGGAGAGAACATGTCGCAGTTCCTGCGTACCCCGCTGTACCTGCTGCTTGCCAGCGTTCTGGCAACGCCTGCTTTCGCCGCTGAGCGCAGCATCCCCGAGGGCATCGACCTGACCCTGGACCTGGTCGGCAACGTGGCCCACAACCCGGTGGGCGGTGTCGAACAGGGCACCGAAGGTTCGTACTGGGTGATGGCCCAGTCGAAGTTCGACCTGGACAAGCTGTTCGGCGTGCACGGCACCGAGGTGGATGCACAGTGGGCCTGGTTCGCCGGGCGCAACCTGGCGCGCGAGAAGATCGGCAACTCGATCAGCGCGCAGCAGACCTGGCGACCGGTGGCCGGCGGCCGCCTGACCCGACTGACCCTTCGTCACCGTTTCGACAATGGCCTGAGCATCACCGCCGGCCGTGCGCCGGTGAACAGCTACTTCAACAACTCGCCGCTCAACTGCGTGTTCATGAGCAATGCGATGTGCCTGACGCCCTATGGTGCGATCACCGACCTGGGCATCACCGCCTACCCGAACTCGTCCTGGGCAGGCATCGTGCGCTACGACGTGGACGACCGCTGGTATGCGCAGGCGGGCGTGTTCGACTACAACAACGAGCTGAACAAGGCGGGCAAGAACGGCCTGGACTTCTCGGTGGGCGAGGGCACCGGCACGATCAGCGCCTACGAAGTGGGCTACCAGACCTCCTTCGCCAACGACCGCCTGCCGCGGACCTACCGCGTCGGCATGTACCGCAACAGTGATGGTGGCAAGAGTTCGTACTTCGATGCCAACGGCAACTCGGCGGCGCTGACCGGCAAGCCGACGGCCGTGCAGGACGGTGCGCGCATGGGCTGGTACGCGATGGCCGACCAGACGGTGTGGCGCGGTGAAGGCAAGCGCAACCTGGCCGTGTTCGGCCGGGTCTACGTCAACACCGGCAACGAGGCGCCGGTCGATCATTTCGTGTCGGCGGGCTTCGTCAAGACCGGCACCTTCGCCGGTCGTGACCAGGACACCCTGGCCATGTTCGTCTCCAACACGCATTTCAGCGACGAACAGATCGGCTTCCTGCGTGACCGCCGCAGCCGCTACGGCGGTACCGGTGCGCCGCATGCCGACGAGATCATCACCGAGCTCAGCTACGGCTGGGCGGTGAAGAAGGGCATCCGCCTGATGCCGAACCTGCAGTACGTCATCAACCCCGACCCGATCTACGCGCCCACGCGCACCACCAACATCCCCGACGCGCTGATTGTCGGCCTGCGCGTGGATGTGCACTTCGCCCAGCTGTTCGGCTGGTGATCCATCGCCCCAGGAGATCCCCCATGATCATCGACTGCCACGGCCACTACACCACGGCCCCCGCCGGCCACGATGCGTTCCGCAAGGCGCAGGTGGCCCACTTCAACGACCGCTCGCTGCCGGCGGCGGTCTATCCCACGATCAGCGACGATGAACTTCGCGACAGCGTGGAGGCCAACCAGCTGCGCCTGCTGCGCGAGCGCGGTGCGGACATGACCATCTTCTCGCCGCGCGCCAGCACCATGGCCCACCACATCGGCGATGAGCAGGTCAGCGCTGAATGGACGCGCCGCTGCAACGACCTGATCGCGCGGGTGGTTCAGCTGTACCCGGATCAGTTCATCGGCGTCTGCCAGCTGCCGCAGTCGCCGGGCGTGCCGATCGCGCACTCGGTGGCTGAGCTGGAGCGCTGCGTGAACGAGCTTGGTTTCGTCGGCTGCAACCTCAACCCCGATCCGTCCGGCGGCCACTGGGATGGCCTGCCATTGACCGATCGTTCCTGGTACCCGTTCTTCGAGAAGATGGTGGAACTGGACGTGCCGGCCATGGTGCACGTGTCGGGCAGCTGCAATGCCAATTTCCATGCGACCGGCGCGCACTACCTGAACGCCGATACCACCGCCTTCATGCAGTTCCTGCAGGGCGATCTGTTCCGTGACTTCCCCGAGCTGCGCTTCATCATCCCGCATGGCGGTGGCGCGGTGCCTTACCATTGGGGGCGCTTCCGGGGCCTGGCGGACATGCTGGGCAAGCCGCCGCTGGCCGAGCATGTGATGAAGAACGTCTACTTCGATACCTGCGTGTACCACCAGCCCGGCATCGACCTGCTGTTCGAGGTGATCGACATCGACAACATCCTGTTCGGTTCGGAGATGGTGGGCGCGGTGCGTGGCATCGATCCGCAGACCGGCCACTTCTTCGATGACACCCGTCGCTACGTGGATGCGCTGGCATTGTCCGAGGGCGACCGCTGCAAGGTATTCGAAGGCAATGCGCGGCGGGTCTACCCGCGGCTGGATGCACAGCTGAAGGCGAGGGGGCTGTGATGGTCGCGTTCCAGAAGGATGCCGACTGGCTGGACTACTGCGCGAACCCCAGCCGCCCGACGTTCGTGCCGCCGCCGGGCGCGGTGGACGCGCACTGCCATGTGTTCGGTCCGGGCGGTGTGTTCCCGTATGCACCCGAGCGCAAGTACACGCCCTGCGACGCGGGCAAGGCGCAGCTGTTCGCGCTGCGCGACCATCTCGGGTTCAGCCGCAACGTGATCGTGCAGGCGACGTGCCACGGTGCGGACAACCGTGCCCTGGTCGACGCGCTGCAGGCCAGCGGTGGCCTGGCCCGTGGCGTGGCCACAGTGCGCGATACGGTCAGCGACGAGGAGCTGCAGCAGCTGCATGCAGCGGGCGTGCGTGGTGTGCGTTTCAATTTCGTGCGCCGGCTGGTCGATCCCAAGCCGGATGCCTACTACCACGCCATCATCGACCGCATTGCGCCGCTGGGCTGGCACGTGGTGGTGTACTTCGAAGCGGCCGACCTGGCCGAGCGCTGGAACTTCTTCACCTCGCTGCCGACCACGGTGGTGGTCGACCATATGGGCCGGCCGGACGTGAGCCAGCCGGTGGACGGGCCGGAATTCCAGCGTTTCGTGCAGCTGATGGCCGAGCACGGAAATGTGTGGAGCAAGGTCAGCTGCCCGGAGCGGCTGTCGCGGGTGGGGCCGCCGGGGTACGCCGACGTGGTGCCGTTCGCGCGGCACCTGGTGGAACGCTTCCCGGATCGCGTGCTGTGGGGCACGGACTGGCCGCACCCGAACATGAAGGACCACATGCCTGATGATGGGCACCTGGTGGATGTGATTCCCCACATCGCGCCGACGCTGGAGCTGCAGCAGAAGCTGCTGGTGGACAACCCGATGCGGTTGTATTGGGGCGCGTGAGGCGCTGTGGGTGCCGGCCAGCGGCCGGCACTACCCATTGTTCCAGACCAAGTGGTAGTGCCGGCCGCTGGCCGGCAAACCACGATGCAATCAGCCGCGGGCGAGGGCGAGCAGCCGCTCGGCGATCCGCTCCAGCGGCACCTGCTCTTCGGCGGCACCCAGCTTGAACGCCGAACCGGGCATGCCCCAGACCACGCTGGTGGCTTCGTCCTGCACCAGGGTCGGTGCACCGGCCTGGCGCATCTCCAGCAGGCCGCGTGCGCCGTCGTCACCCATGCCGGTGAGGATGGCGCCGATGGCATTGCCGCCGGCGGCCTGCGCCACCGAGCGGAACAGCACGTCCACCGCCGGCTTGTGCCGGTTCACCGCCGGGCCGTCGTCAACGCGGCAACGCCAGCGCGCACCGTCGCGGATGATGCGCAGGTGCTTGCCGCCCGGGGGCAGGTAGGCATGGCCGGGCAGCACGGCTTCGCCATCGCTGGCTTCGCGTACCGCCATGGCCGAGTGGCGGTCCAGGCGTTCGGCGAAGGCCGTGCTGAAGCTGGCCGGCAGGTGCTGGGTCATCACCACGGCCGGGGCATCGGCAGGCAGGCCTTCCAGCACCACGCGCAGCGCTTCGGTGCCGCCCGCCGACGAGCCGATGGCAATCAGCCGGTCGGTGGTGCGGAACTGCGGCGCCGCCGGGCGTACCGCAGGCGCGGTATCCAGGATGAGCTTGGGCGTGGCGGCGCGCATCAGCGGGCGCACGCGCGAGCGCGCGGCCATCTTCACCTTGGCGATGATTTCATCGGCGTAGCCCTGCAGCCCGCGCGCCACGTCGAGCTTCGGCTTGGAGACGAAGTCGACCGCGCCCAGTGCCAGCGCCTGCAGGGTGGTGTCGGCACCGCGCTCGGTCAGCGAGGAAATCATCACCACCGGCAGCGGATGCAGGCGCATCAGGTTTTCCAGGAACGCGAGGCCGTCCATGCGCGGCATTTCCACGTCCAGGGTGATCACGTCCGGCGCCAGGCGCTTGATCTTCTCGCGCGCCAGCAGCGGGTCGGCGGCGGTGCCGACCACATCGATGCCCGGGTCGCTGGACAGGATCTCGGTGAGCATCTGCCGTACAACGGCGGAGTCGTCGACGATCAGGACCCGGCAGGGGGCGTTGCCGGGCAGGGTCATTCGAACAGCTCCACGCCACCGGTGACCGGGGCCTTGGACAGGCGTGCACGCACGGCCGATTCGGTCGCGGCCACTTCGGCTTCGTGCGCATGCGGCAGGCGCTGCACCACCACGCGGCCGGTATCGGCGAAGAACCAGATCTTGCGCGGGTGGATGCCGCACAGGTCCTCGGCGATGATCGGGATGTGCTCGGCCTGCAGGTACTGGCGCACGAACTCGGCGTTGCGGGTGCCCACCGGATTGCTGGTGAAACCCTTGAGCACGTTGGCGCCGCCGAACACCTTTGCTTCGATGCGCTTGCGGTGTGCACCGCGCTTGAGCATGTCGTTGATCAGCAGTTCCATGGCATAGCTGCCATAGCGCGCAGGTGCGCCGTCGCCGGCGTTGCCTTCGGGCAGCAGGAAGTGGTTCATGCCGCCGATCTTCAGCACCGGGTCGCGCAGGCAGGCCGCCACGCAGGAGCCGAGCGTGGTGGTCAGCGCGGTGGTGTCATCGACCACCAGGTACTGGGTCGGCAGCAGCTTGGCGGCGACAGTCTTGAAGCGCGCGTCCTGGTAGCGCATCACATCATCGGTACGCAGCGAGGCATTCACGCGCCGGCCCCCTGTGCGCGGCGGTACAGGGTACGGCCGCAGGGCTGGATCAGGTCGGCCGCGTGCAGGTAGTTCTCCGAATGGCCGGTGTAGAGCAGGCCGTCTTCGTTGAGGTGCTGCACCAGGCGGCCGAGGATGGCGCGCTGGGTCGGCTTGTCGAAGTAGATCATGACGTTGCGGCAGAACAGCGCGTCGAACGGGCCGCCGACGTCGTAGCGCGGGGCCAGCAGGTTGAGCGGGCGGAAGTCGATCAGCTCGCGCAGCGCGGGCAGCACCCGGCACTGGCCTTCGTTGGGGCCGCTGCCCCGCTGGAAGTAGCGACGGCGCAGATCCGGGTCGAGGTTGGTGACGCGGTCGATGTTGTAGACCCCGCGGCTGGCGGTGGCCAGCACCTGGGTATCCACGTCGGTGGCGACGATGCGCACCGGTGGCTTCAGGGT
This sequence comes from Stenotrophomonas sp. PFBMAA-4, assembly GCF_030053215.1. NCBI lineage: Bacteria > Pseudomonadati > Pseudomonadota > Gammaproteobacteria > Lysobacterales > Lysobacteraceae > Stenotrophomonas > Stenotrophomonas sp. PFBMAA-4. Next base: position 9,949 of record NZ_JASGBW010000052.1, read on the forward strand.
GCCGAACGCCTCGCAGGCCGTGATGGCCATGGAGTAGGGCTCCTCACCGGTGGAGGCGGCGCACGACCACAGCAGCAGCGGGCTGCGGGTGGAGCGCTGCTGCAGTTCCTCGCGCAGCTTGTCGAAATGGTGCGGCTCGCGGAAGAACGAGGTGAGGTTGGTGGTCAGCGCGTTGGTGAACGCCTGCCACTCATCACCACCGTCCTGCTCCAGATGGTCCAGGTACTGCTGGAAACTGCGCATGCCCAGCGTGCGCAGGCGGCGCGACAGGCGGCCGTACACCATGTCGCGCTTTGCCGGCGCAAGGGCGATGCCCACGCGCTGGTAGATCAGGTCGCAGACACGGCGGAAATCACGGTCGGCGAACTCGAATTCGCGGGGGCCGGTGACGATGGGAGTAGGACTTTGCACGGGGGACGTGTCCATCGGCGAGGGTGGCGGCCGCAGCCGCCACCGGGATCAGAATTCCTGCCAGTCGCCGTCGCTGGGGGCGACGAAGCTGGAGCTGGAGGACGGGCTGGAACCGGGGCGCCGGGCCGGGGCCGGCGACGCCACCGGCTGCGCACGGCGCGCGGCCACGGCGGGTGCCGGCTCGATGCGGGCGGTGACGGCCTTCACCGCGGCAGCCACCTGGTTGTCGAGGCGGAAGATTGCCACGGCGTCGGCCAGCTGCGCGGCCTGGTCTTCCATCGCACGCGCGGCAGCGGTGGCTTCCTCCACCAGCGCAGCGTTCTGCTGGGTGGTTTCGTCCATCTGCACCACGGTCTGGTTGACCTGCTCGATGCCCGCGCTCTGTTCCTGCGAGGCGGCGGAGATCTCGGCCATGATGTCGGTGACGCGCTGCACCGAGGCGACGATCTCACCCATGGTGCTGCCCGCCTGGTGCACCAGGCTGGAGCCTTCGGCGACCTTTCCGACCGAGTCGTCGATCAGGCCCTTGATTTCCTTCGCGGCAGCCGCGGAGCGCTGGGCGAGGGTGCGTACTTCGCTGGCAACCACGGCGAAACCACGGCCCTGCTCTCCGGCACGCGCGGCTTCCACGGCGGCATTCAGCGCCAGGATGTTGGTCTGGAAGGCGATGCCGTCGATGACGCTGATGATCTCGGCGATCTTCTTGGACGAGGCTTCGATGGCCGACATGGTGGTGACCACCTGGTTGACCACGCTGCCGCCCTGCGACGCCACGCCCTGTGCGCCGATGGCCAGCTGGTTGGCCTGGCGGGCGTGCTCGGCGTTCTGGCGGACGGTCGAGGTCAGCTCTTCCATCGAGGCCGCGGTTTCTTCCAGGTTGGCCGCCTGCTGTTCGGTGCGGCGCGACAGGTCGCTGTTGCCCGAGGCGATCTCGCCGGCTGCCAGGGTGATGCTGGAGGCGCTGGCCTGGATCTGGCCGACGATCTGGGTCAGCTGGCTGACGGTGCTGTTGGCATCGTCACGCATGCGCGCGAACACGCCCTGGTAGTCGCCCTGCATGCGCGTGGTCAGGTCGCCTTCGGCGATGGCCGACAGCAGCTGCGAGAGCTTGCCGAGGTTGTCATCGCTGACCGCCATCATCGCGTTGAGGTTTTCCAGCATCAGGCGGAAATCGTGATCGAAGCGCTGCGCGTCGCCGCGGCGGCTGAAATCGCCGGCGGCAGCGGCGCTGGCCAGCTGCTTGATCTCGGTATTGATGCGGCCGAGGTTGGCCTTGACCGTATCCACGGCGGTGGTCATGGCAGCCTTCTCGCCCGGGTAGCGGGCGACGTCGCGGCTGAGGTCGCCGACGGCGTACTGCTTCACCACGTCCAGCACGTCGTGCAGGGTCTGCACGTGGCTGCCGACCAGAGTGTTGGTTTCCTGCACCATCAGGCCGTACTCGCCGGGGAAGGCGCTGGCATCGATGCGGTAGCTCAGTTCACCAGCATCGTGGCGGCGGGCCATTTCACGCTGGCCGCTGATGACCGCATGCAGCTGCTGCTGCATGCCCGACATGGCGTCCAGCAGGCGACCGGTTTCGTCATGCGGCTGCGGGCCGATGTGGCTGTCGAGCTTGCCCTTGGCGATGCCCTCGGCAACGGCGGTGGCCTGCTTCAGCGGGCCGGCGATGCGGTTGCCGATGATCCAGCTCAGGCCCAGCACGATCAGCACCAGCGCACCGCCGGCCAGGGTCATCACGCCGGTGAAGGCCCAGGCTTCATGCTGCACGTCGTCCATGTAGACGCCGGTGGTGACCACCCACTGCCACGGTGCGTACATGCCGGCGTAGGTGACCTTGTCGATCAGGCCCTCGCTGCCGGGCTTGCCGGTCCTGTAATAGGTGAAGCCGCCGCCGATGCGTGCCATGCCGACCTGCAGGTAGTAGATCGGCACGCCGTCATCGGAGGTGTAATCCTTCTGCACGGTGCCGACGCGCTTGGGCGCGAAGGGGTGCATCAGCACGCGGTACTGGGTGTCCAGCACGTTGTAGTAATCGGCATCGTTGTTGGCGCGCATCACTTCCAGCGCCTGCAGGGCGGAGGCCTTGGCGGCGTCTTCGCTGAGTTCGCCGCTGGCGGCCAGGCGCTTGTAGTGGTCGAGGACGCCGTAGGTGAGTTCGACCTGGGTCTTCAGGGCGTCCTTGCGGGTCTTGGTCAGGTCAAGGTACTGCATGCGGGCGGCGATCACCGACAGCGCGATCACGCCGATCGCGATGAGCAGCGTCAGCAGGTTGAGCTTGCGCCGGACGGAGAGGTTGCTGAAGTAGTGTTGCCAGCGATGCAGGAGGTTCATGAAGCGGACCAGGTCGAGACGGGCGGGCGGCGCCAGTACCGGTCAGGGCGCGACAGGCCGTGACAGAACGGTTATCGGCAGGGGGCGGGGAGATTTGAGGGTCACGCGCTTTGCGTATTCAGGGTTCCTTGCAGCGGCGGCTGCGGCGCTGCCTGCGGCAGGCTTTTGAGCCAGGGCAACAGCAACAGCAACAGCGGTCTGTCGGCGTTTCGTTACATCGAGGGAGGCGGGCCGGGGTGGGCAGGCAGGACACGCCGTAAACCCTTCCATGAAGTGACCCCCGGGAGTTGGACACCTGATCCGACCCCGAGGGTTACATGAATAGATATGAGGTTTGTTTCAAATTGCAGGTTGCCAAAGAGGCCTGCAGCACTTCCACATCGGTCAAGGCCGTTGCTCGGCGCCATGGCCTGGAGTTCTCTACGGTCAGGCGGTGGGCTGCGACCTACCG
>NZ_JASGBW010000053.1:0-12818 GCF_030053215.1 Stenotrophomonas sp. PFBMAA-4
GCCGGGAAGCTGTCGAGGGTGGGGCGGGAGGGGCAGGCGGGACCGTTGGCGCCATGGATGGCGCCATCGAGCCCCCAAGGATGGGTTTACGGCGTGTCCCGCGAACCCAACCCGCCCGACCCAGCACCACAAGGCCAGTCGACTAACAGTCGACTCTACCCCGCCGCAGCCTCGACCAGCAGCACGCTGCCCTGCACCGCCACCACCCTCACCCGCGTACCCGCCGGCAGGTCCGGTCCACTCACCTGCCACGACGCATCATCGATGCTGACCCGGCCCTGCCCGTCGATGATGGCCTGCGGCAACGCCACCACCCGGCCGACCAGCTGCTCGGCGCGGCGGTTCAGCAGCGGCTTGTCGCTGGCCCGCGCGTGCGGCTTGCCCCAGCGCCGGTAGCACTGGATCGACAGCACGCTCAGCACCACGAACGCGACCACCTGCCACAGCAGCGGAATGTCGGCGAACACCGCCACCAGCACGAACACCGCCGCGGCACCGATGCCGATCCACAGCATGAACGCGCCCGGGGCCAGCGCCTCGGCGGCGAACAGCAGCAGGGCCAGCGCGCCCCACGCAACCACGTCCCAGCGCATGTCAGCCTCCGAACGGCGGCGGGCCCTTGCGGGCCGGCTTGTTTTCCTGGTTCGCCAGGGCCTGCTTGGCCAGTTCGGCGACGCCGGCAATGGAGCCGATCACGCCACTGGCCTCCATCGGCATCAGCACCAGCTTCTGGTTTGGCGAGCTCGCCAGTTCCTTGAACGCCTCGACGTACTTCTGCGCGACGAAATAGTTGATCGCCTGCACGTCACCCTCGGCAATCGCCGCCGAAACCACCTGGGTGGCCTTCGCCTCGGCCTCGGCCAGGCGTTCGCGCGCCTCGGCATCGCGGAACGCGGCTTCGCGGCGGCCTTCGGCTTCCAGCACGGTGGCCTGCTTCTCGCCCTCGGCGCGCAGGATCTCCGACTGCCGCGAACCTTCCGCTTCCAGGATCTGCGCACGCTTCTCGCGCTCGGCCTTCATCTGCCGCGCCATCGCATCAAGCAGGTCGCGCGGCGGCTGGATGTCGCGGATCTCGATGCGGTTGACCTTCACCCCCCAAGGATTGGTGGCATGGTCGACCACGCTCAGCAGCTTGGCGTTGATCACCTCGCGCTGGCTGAGCGATTCATCCAGGTCCATCGAGCCGATGACGGTACGGATGTTGGTCTGCACCAGGGCGATCATCGCCACTTCCAGCACCGCCACCTCGTAGGCGGCCTTGGCCGCGTCCAGCACCTGGAAGAACACCACGCCATCGACGCGCACGGCGGCGTTGTCCTTGGTGATCACTTCCTGGCCCGGCACGTCCAGCACCTGCTCCATCATGTTCACCTTGCGCCCCACCCCGTACACGATGGGAATGAGGAAATGCAGGCCGGGCGACATCGTGTGGGTGTAGCGGCCGAACCGCTCAACGGTCCATTCGTAGCCCTGCGGCACCATGCGCACGGCCTTGAACAGGATGATGACGGCCACCACGGCCAGCACCATGGTGAAAAACACAGTCGGGAACATCACGCTTTCCTTATCTCAGACGTCCAGCCGCCAGCATAGCGCGCGCACGCTGTTGCAGTGCGGCAGCGCCGCGCGTGGCGGTGGGTCAGATACGCGTGGTGGCCAGGAAGCGCTCGCGGTCCTGCTGGGTGCGCCGCCGGATCTCTTCCAGGGCCTGGCTCTCGGTCGCTTCCAGCATCGCCTCGAACAGGCGCTGGAAGTGGTAGCGCATCGCGTTGCGCGCGGCCACCGGATCACGGCTGCGCAGTGCCTCGAAGATCGCCATGTGCTCGTCGGCACGGCTGGCGCCATCGTCGTGGCAGACCCGCGCGTAGACCTCGGCCACCCGCGGCAGGTCGCTGCGCATGCGCCAGATCTGCTGGATGAAGTACTCCACCACCGGATTGCCGGACAGGCGGGCGATGGTCAGGTGGAAGCGGCGGTCGAAGTCGCCGGCTTCTTCGTCGGTCAGGTCGCGCCGGCACAGCGCCTGCGCCAGCACCTGCAGTTCGGCGATGCCGGCCTCGTCGATGTTGCTGGCCGCCAGCGCCGCGGCCTCGGCTTCGAACACCGCGCGGGCGGCGGTCAGGTCGAAGGCGCTGACATCGGGCAGGCCACCGGAGGCCTGCGCCGGGCGTGGCTTGACGTACACGCCCGAACCAATGCGGATGGCGATCCAGCCCTGGGCTTCCAGGGCGATCTCGGCTTCGCGCACGGTCACCCGGCTGACGCCGAAACGTTCGGCCAGCTCACGTTCGCCCGGCAGGCGCGAGCCCGGCGGAAATTCGCCGTCCTCGATCAGCTTGCGGAGCTTGGCGGCGATGGTCTGGTAGAGGCGGTTGGCGGACATGCGGCTGACCCTTGGCGGTTCCCTCCGGGCCCGTCCCGGGCCACCGTGCGCGGTGCGGGTCCGGATGGAGCGACGGCGCGACCACTGGCCGCGCCGCCCTGTTCAGAACTTGTATCGTACACCGAAATACGCACGCCGCCCGTAGGTCACCACTTCACGGAAATTGCCGTAAAGCGGCTGGTACGCCACGCGCGGTTCGTTGGTCAGGTTCATCAGCTCCAGCGACAGCGACAGCTGCTTGTTGACCTTGTAGCGCATGCGCAGGTCGACGCTGGTGTTGTCGTCGTAGTAGCGGTTCTGCTGCGCGGTGTTGCCGGTGAAGTCCTGGTAATAGTGCGAGCGGAACTTGCCGATGGCCTGGATGTTGAAGCGGCCCACGTCCCAGTAGATCGAGCCGGACAGCACGTGCCGCGAGAAGCCGCTCAGGCCGGCCGGCGGGACGATGGCCGGGATGACGGTGCCATCGGCGGCCAGCTGTTCGCCCAACCGCGAATCCTGGGTGGTGTAGTCGGCGTCGGCGTAGTTGTAGCTGATCTTGAAGCCCAGCCCGTCGAACGGCTTGGGCAGGTAGGACAGGCGGTGGGTCGCGCTCAGCTCCAGGCCGGTCAGGGTGCTGTCCTCGTCGGTGGTCACCTGCTGGCGCACCGGCACGGTCACCGTCTGCCCGTTGATGGTGTAGGTTTCCGGCACCAGCGCCGTGGCGGTACCGCCGTTGAACTGCTTCCAGTACACCGCGCCGGCCAGCAGGGTGTCCGGGTTCGGGTACCACTCCAGCGACAGGTCGCCGTTCCAGGACATCAGCGGCTGCGCGGCCGGGTTGCCGCTGGCGCTGATGTCGTCCAGTGCATCGGCCAGGTCGCCGTAGGTGGCATCGCTGCTGACATTGATGGTGCGGCCGGCACCGAGCGCGGAGATGTCCGGGCGCGACATGGCACGGTAGGCACCCACGCGCAGCAGCACGTCCGGGCGCAGCTCGAAGGCCGCGTTCAGGCTGGGCAGCAGCTTGTCATTGCCGGCCTTGAACACCTGGGTGGTGTAGTTGCCGGTCGGCTGCAGGCGGATCGTGCCATCGCCGTTGTCCTCGATCTGCAGGTCGGTGCGCACGCCTTCCGAACGCACATCGGTCTTGACCCAGCGCAGGCCGACGTTGCCGGTGACCGGCAGGCCGAACAGGGTGCTGCTGAATTCACCCAGCAGGTACAGCGCGCGCGTCTTCTCGGTGATGTCGACGTTGTTGGGATCCTGGAAGTCCGGATCGAGGCCGCTGTCGAGGCTGCCACGGAAGGACTGGTACAGGCAGTTGGGATCGAAGTAGGCCCACGAGGAGATCGTGTTGCCGCTGGCCGCATCCATGAAATCGTCCTGCGGGAACGGTACCCGGCAGGCCTGGTTGGCGGCGATGATCTTCGCCTTGTCGGCGGCGACGCGCTGGTCGTAGTCGGTCACCAGGGTGTTGTCGCGCAGGCGGTAGTCGGCCTGGCTGGCGCGCACGCCGCCCTTGATGCGGGTGAAGAAGCCCGACTCGGGCATGAAGCTGGCATCGAAGCGGCCGGCCTTGATCTTGTGGTCGTTCTCGGTGGCGCTGGAGGTGACGCGGGCCGCACCGGAGTACGCATCCCAGTTCTGCACGTCGAAGTTGGGCGCCAGGGCCACGCTGGGCACCTCGCCATGCCAGTCCCAGTCGTAGTCGACATAACCGGTGGTGCCGCTGCTGATGCCCGGCACGATGGCATTGTTGATGTCGCGCTGGTTGGCTCGCAGGCGGGTCATCCGCTCGCTGTCCAGGCGGTTGGTGTGCGAGTAGGACAGATCGGTGGACAGTTCCCAGGCCGGGCTCGGGCGCACGATCAGGTTCAGGCCGCCGCCGGTGTATTCCTCGCCACGCCAGTAGCGGTTGGAGGTGGAATCAATCGAAGTGCTGCCATGCAGGTGGCGGACGATGCCGTCCTCGTCCACCTCGCGCTGGGTGATGCCACGGCGCGCGTTGGACAGGCTGAGGTCGCTGCGGTTTTCGTACCAGTTGCGCTGGGTGTGCTCGAAGTCGACGTTCACTTCGACCACGTCGTTGGGCCGCCACTGCACCGCGGCAAACTCGCTCTGGCGGTCGTTGCGTTCCTGTTTCAGGCGGTAGATGCGGCTGCTGGGCACCAGGTAGTACGGTGCGCCATTGGCGATGGCCTGCGCACCCACTTCGGAACAGTTGGCATTGGCCACGTTCTGGTTGCCGTCGCAGGCGTACCAGGTGGAACCGCTGGTGATGCTCTCTTCCGGGTCGGTGCCGTCCAGGCGCTGGAAGCCCAGCGAGATGCCCAGCTTCTGGCCGTCGCCGAATTCGAACTGGTCGATGTAGCTGGCGGTGCCGCGGTAGCCGATGCCATCGTCATCACGGTACTTCTTGTCGTACTCGGCCCAGCTGCCGCGCAGGTCGAACTGCATCGAGCGCTTGCCGTATTCCAGCGGCTTGACCGTCTCCAGGCCGATGGTGCCGGCCACGCCGCCTTCGATGATGTCGGCGCGCTGGGTCTTGTAGATGGCCACCGTGTTGATCAGTTCGGCCGGGAACATGTTGAAGTTGACCGAGCGGTCGCCGCTGCCGTTGGTGATCTCGCGGCCGTTGAAATTGGTGCTGCTGAGGAAGGCGCCGAGGCCGCGGATGGAAATTTCCGAGGCGCCGGTCTTGTCGCGGGTCGACGCGGCGCCGGTCAGCGTTTCGATCGCATCGGCGAGCGACGGCGCCGGCAGGTCGCCGATGTCGTCGGCCGAGAGCACGTCGGCGATGACCGTGTCGTCGCGCTTCTTGTTGATCGAACTCTGCATCGACTCGCGGATGCCGGTGACCTGCACCTGGTCCAGCGTGGTGGCGTCCTGCCCGGTGGTGCCGCTGGCCGACTGCGCCTGTGCCAGCGGGGCGGTGGCCAGCGCGGCAAGCAGGGCCACGATCAGGGGCGTGGGGGACAGCGTGATGGTGCGTACAGCTCCGGCAGATTGCCGCATGGTTTCCTCCTCCCAAAGGATCGCCTGGACGGCAGGCGTGGGTCGCAGCTTCGACACGCCGACATGCAAATGTCAACCAACTGGACTGGATTTTTCTCAATACCTTTGTTTCATACCACTTGGTCGTCATTAAATGTGCTGATGCAGCATGACTTTGCGCGGAAGCTGGCTTACAACAGACCCCGAAAGTGGTATGAACACTCACCCGTAACGACGGCCCGGCCGTCCCTGGAAGGACCTCATGCGCACCGAATCGACTTCGTACCGCCCGTCCAACCGGCCATCTGGATCATTACTCGCAACTGGTCTGGCACTTTGCCTGACCACTTCCTCGGCACAGGCCGCCAGCTGGCTGGTCCACGATGCGACCGAGTTCAACACCGCCGCGGCCGCCCTGCAGCCCGGCGACGAAATCGTGCTGGCCGACGGCACCTGGACTGACACCCGCCTGTTGTTGAAAGGCCAGGGCACGGCCGCCGCGCCGATCACCCTGCGTGCGCAGACGCCGGGCAAGGTGATCCTCAGCGGGCGCTCGGACCTGCGCCTGGCAGGCAGCTACCTGCAGGTTTCCAACCTGGTGTTCCGCGATGGCTACACGCCCGGCGATGCCGTGGTCGCGTTCCGCGAATCGAGCAAGGCCGTGGCCAGCCACAGCCGGGTGACCGGCCTGGTCATCGACGACTACACCAACCCCGATGGCAGCGACCAGGACTACTGGGTGTCGCTGTATGGCAGCCACAACCGGCTGGACCACAGCCAGCTGCGCGGCAAGACCAACGCCGGCCCCACCGTGGTGGTGGTGCGCGATGCCACCCAGGGCCTGGACAACCAGCACCGCATCGACCACAACTGGTTCGGTCCGCGCCCGCTGCTGGGCGTCAACGGCGGCGAGACGATCCGCGTCGGCACCAGCGATACCTCGCTGAGCGATTCCAACAGCACCGTGGAAAACAACTGGTTCGAGGGCTGCGACGGCGAGACCGAGATCGTCTCCAACAAGTCCGGCGGCAACACCTACCGCGGCAATGTCTTCTACCGTTCGGCCGGGGCGCTGACCCTGCGCCACGGCAACAGCAACCGGGTGATCGACAACGTCTTCCTCGGCGATGACAAGGCGGGCACCGGCGGCGTGCGCATCATCAATGCCGACCAGACCGTCAGCAACAACTACTTCGAGCGCCTGGCCGGTTCCAGCAACCGTTCGGCGCTGGCGGTGATGGATGCACAGGCCAACCCGCCGCTGTCCGGCTATGCGCCGGTGGTCAACGCGACCATCAGCCGCAACACCTTCGTGGACGTGGCGAAGATCAGCTTCGGCGTCGGCCATGACACTGCCAAGGGCATCGACGTGGCCGCCAGCAACAGCCGCTTCAGCGCCAACCTGATCGTCAACCGCAACAACAAGAACCCGCCCACCGCCGCCAGTTCGCTGGCCGGCATCGCCTTCAGCGGCAACGTGCAGTCGCCGCAGGCCAGCACGGTATTTCCCAGCGGCGTCGAAAGCCGCAGCGTGACCCTGCAGCAGGCCGCCAGCGGCCTGTGGACGCCCACCCCTGCCCTGCCCGCCACCGGCGCCAACCCGGCGCTGGCGATGACCGCACGCGAGGCCACGGGGGTGGACTGGTATCCCAAGGTGGGCGAGGTTGCCCTGTCCCGCACCAGCACCGGAGTTGATCGATGAGGTTGCAGCCGCTGTTCGTTTCCCTGGCCCTGGCCGTCCCCTTTGCCCTGCTGCCGGCCGCACCGTTGCTGGCGGCCCCGGCCGCTGCCGCGCGCCAGGCCGACACCGCGCCCGTGCTGGTGACCGCCGCGCAGTGGCAGCAGATGGCCAGTGAAGGCAGCCGCTACCCGTGGTTCGCCAAGGAGCAGGCACGCACCGAAGCATCGCTGAAGAAGATGATGAAGGCCGGCATCGACGTGCCGGTGCCCAAGGACAAGGGCGGCGGCCGTACCCATGAACAGCACAAGCGCAACTACCAGGCACTACTGGCCGCCGGCACGCTGTACCGGCTGACCGGTGACAAGGCCTATGTGGCGTACTCGCGCGACATGCTGCTGCAGTACGCCCAGCTCTACCCGACGCTGGGCCCGCACCCGGAAGGCCGCGGGCAGATTCCCGGCCGCGTGTTCTGGCAGGTGCTCAACGATTCGGTGTGGCTGGTCAATGCCATCCAGGGCTACGACGCGGTGCGCGACGCGCTGTCCGCGCAGGACCGGCAGACGATCGAATCGAAACTGTTCCGGCCGATGGCCGAGTTCCTGGTCAGCGAGCCGAAGAATTACGACCAGATCCACAACCACGCCACCTGGGCGGTGGCCGCCACCGGCATGACCGGCTATGTGCTGCGTGACCAGGAGCTGGTGGAGAAATCGCTGCGCGGCAGCCAGAAGGACGACCAGTTCGGCTTCCTGCGGCAGATCGACCTGCTGTTCTCGCCCGATGGTTACTACGAGGAAGGCCCGTACTACCAGCGCTACGCACTGGCGCCGTTCCTGCTGTTCGCCAACGCCATCGAACGCAATGAGCCGCAGCGGAAGATCTTCGCGCGCCGCGACGGCGTGCTGCTGAAGGCCGTGGATGTGCTGGTGCAGACCAGCTACGACGGCCTGTTCTTTCCCATCAACGATGCGATCCTGGACAAGGGCATCGACACCGAAGAACTGGTGGCCGGCATCGGCATCGCCTATGCGCGTACCGGCGATGACCGCCTGCTGTCGGTAGCCCAGCAGCAGAAACGCCTGCTGCTCTCGCCCGAAGGCCTGCAGGTGGCGCAGGCGCTGGCGGCCAACAAGGCCAAACCCTTCGACTACCGGCCGATGCTGCTGCGCGATGGCCCCGACGGCGACCGCGGTGGCCTGGCGATCCTGCGCATGAACGGCGAGGACGGCCAGGCGCTGGTGCAGAAGGACACCATGCAGGGCATGGGCCACGGCCACTTCGACAAGCTCAACTGGCTGTTCTACGACAACGGCAAGGCGGTGGTGACCGACTACGGCGCGGCGCGCTTCCTCAACGTGGAAGCCAAGCGCGGCGGCATCTACCTGGCCGAGAACCGCAGCTGGGCCAAGCAGACCGTGGCCCACAACACGCTGGTGGTGGACGAGCAGAGCCACTTCAAGGGCGACTGGAAGCGCGGCGAGGAACATGCACCGCAGGTGCGGTTCTTCCAGGCCGATGCCGATACCCAGATCGCCTCGGCGACCATGCGCGATGCTTACCCCGGCGTGGTGTTCACCCGCACCCAGGCGCTGCTGCGCCACCCCGAACTGGGCCTGCCAGTGGTGCTGGACCTGCTGCAGGTGCACGGCGACAAGGCCGCGCGCTACGACCTGCCGCTGCATTTCAACGGCCACATCGTCACCACCGGTTTCGAGGCCGAACACTTCACCAGCCAGCGCCCGGTGCTGGGCAAGGACAACGGCTACCAGCACCTGTGGCTGGACGCACGCAGCAAGCCCGGCAGCGAGCCGCGCACGCTGGCCTGGCTGCTGGACGGCCGCTTCTATACCTACCGCTTCGGCAGCAGCGCACCCGCGCAGGCGCTGCTGGTGGAAAGCGGTGCCAACGATCCCGAATTCAACCTGCGCCGCGAGCCGGCCCTGCTGCAGCGCGTGGAGGGCCAGAAGGATGTGACCTTCTTCAGCGTGCTGGAGCCGCATGGCGAGTACAACGGCACCGCCGAGTACGTGCACGGCGCCGACAGCCGCATCAAGGACATCGTGCGCACCCGCGGCAGCGACGCCGAGGTGATCGAACTGCGCCTGGCCAGTGGCGCCCGCATCGCGCTGGGCGTGGCCGATGACAGCAGCGCCAAGGGCGAGCACAGCGTGACCGTCGATGGCCATGCCTACCGCTGGAGCGGCAGCCACGCGCGCATGGACCGCAGCAAGGGTGACGTGCGATGAACGGTCCTTCGGCGGTGTCCAGCCTGCGCAAGGTGCCGGTGCGTTCGGCGGTGCGCTGGCTGATCGTCGGCCTGATCGCCGTGGCCACGGTCATCAACTACATCGACCGCAATGCACTGGCGGTGATGTGGCCGGAAATCGCCAAGGAAGTGGGCGCGACCAAGGATGACTACGCGCTGCTGGTGACGGTGTTCATGCTGTTCTACGCCGCCGGCCAGTTCCTGTTCGGCCGCCTGTTCGACATGATCGGCACGCGCCTGGGTTTTGCCCTGTCGATCAGCGTGTGGTCGATCTCCATCGCCCTGCATTCGGTCACCCATTCGATGCTGTCCTTCAGCCTGGTGCGGGCGATGCTCGGCATCAGCGAAGCCGGTGCGTGGCCGGGCGCGGTGAAGGCGAACGCCGAGTGGTTCCCGGCGCGCGAGCGCGCACTGGCGCAGGGCGTGTTCAACGCCGGTGCGTCGATCGGCGCGATCGTTTCCGCACCGGCCATCGCCGGCCTGTACCTGTGGCTGGGCTGGCGCGGCACCTTCGTGCTGGTCGGTGCCTTCGGCTTCCTGTGGCTGCTGCCGTGGCTGTTCGTCTACCGGGCCGGGCCGGACAAGCACCCCTGGGTGAGCGATGCCGAGCGCCGCTTGATCATGGAAGACCAGGCCGGGCAGCGCGACGCCACCGCACCGAAGGTGAGCGTGCGTTCGCTGCTGGCCCACCGGCAGAGCTGGGGCATGCTCGCCTGCCGCTTCCTGCTGGACCCGATCTGGTGGCTGTTCGTGTCCTGGCTGCCGATCTACCTGGCCGAGACCTTCGGCTTCGACATCAAGCAGATCGGCCTGTTCGCCTGGGTGCCGTTCGTGGGCGCGATGCTGGGCAGCCTGAGCGGCGGCTGGCTGTCCGGGCGCCTGATCCGTGCCGGGCAGAGCGTGGACCGCGCGCGCAAGCTGTCCATCACCCTGGGCTGCGTGATCATGGCCCCTGCCCTGCTGGGCGCGGTGCTGGCCAACCAGCCGTTGATTGCCGTGCTGGCGATCGCCGCGGTGCTGTTCGGCTTCCAGGTGGCCATCGGCAACATCCAGACGCTGCCGGGTGATCTGTTCGATGGCCGTTCGGTCGGCACGCTGGCCGGCCTGGGCGGCCTGGCTGCGGTGGCCGGCACGCTGATCACCACCTGGCTGGTGCCGGTGCTGACCCGCCATTCCTACGCCCCGATCTTCATCCTCGTCGCCGCACTGGTGCCGCTGTCACTGGCCGCGCTGTGGTGGTGGACCGGCCCCATCCACAAGCTCGACCGCCGTGGCGGCTGAGCCTGTTTTTTCCCTTCATTCCCCCGCAAACCAAGGAGTTTCCCGCATGTCGTTCCAGGACAAGGTGGCCATCGTCACCGGTGGTGGCCGTGATATCGGCCGTGCCGTCTCGATCAAGCTGGCCGCGGCCGGCGCACGCGTCTGCATCAACTACGCCAACGATGAAGCCAGCGCCAACGAGACACTGGCGCAGATCCAGGCCGCCGGTGGCCAGGCCATCGTGCACCGCGCCGACGTGACTGATGCTGCCGCCGTGGCTGGCCTCGTCGCTGCCACCCAAGCCGCCTTCGGCGAGCGCATCGACCTGCTGCTGAACGTGGCCGGCGGCATGGTGCAGCGCCGTCCGCTGGCCGAGATCGACCCCGCGTTCTTCCACACGGTGATGGACCTCAACCTGACGTCCACCTACCTGACCACCCACGCGGTCGTGCCGCACATGGGCGAAGGTGCAGCCATCGTCAATTTCGCTTCGCAGGCCGGCCGCGATGGCGGTGGCCCGGGCGCGTCGATCTACGCCACCGCCAAGGCCGCGGTGATGACCTTCACCCGCGCCATGGCCAAGGAACTGGGGCCGAAGGGCATCCGCGTGAACGCGCTGTGCTGCGGCATGATCGCCACCCGCTTCCACGATGAATTCACCAAGCCGGAAGTGCGCACCGCGGTGGCCGGCAACACCCCGCTGCGCCGCCAGGGCGTGCCGGACGAAGCGGCCGATGCCGCGGTGTTCCTCGCCTCCGACGCAGCGGCGTTCATCACCGGTGCGAACCTGGACGTCAACGGCGGCACCTACTTCTCCTGACCTGAGCGGACACCTGCCCATGCAGCGCTGGATCACCCTGCTTTCGCTGGCCATCGGCACTGCCGTGGCCGCCCCTGCGGCCCTGGCCGCGCCGGTCTGGGTCACCGCCTGGACCGCCTCGCCCGCACCCGACCGCAAGGACGGAACGCCGGCGGCACCGGTGCAGTTCGCTGCGCAGACGGTGCGCCAGGACATCCGGGTCGGCAGCCGTGGCGAGGCATTGCGCCTGCGCATCAGCAACGAGCTGGGTGATGCACCGCTGCGCGTGGAGGACATCCACGTGCGGCTGAAGGATGGCAGGGCGGCGGCCCTGCCGGTCACCGTCGATGGCCGCCGCGCCATCGACGTGCCGGTGGGTGCAGCGCTGCTGAGCGATCCGCTGGCGTTGCCGGTGGCGGCGCTGCAGGAGATCAGCGTGATCGCGTATTTCCCGCAGCCGACCCGGCCCGCGGTGCGGCGCACCGTGGTGCGCGTGGTCGATGGCAAACAGGAGGCGGTGGCCGACACGGTGCGCGTCAGCTACCAGCAGAATGTGTTTTCGGCGGTACAGGTGCAGCGTGAGCAGCGGCCGTCGGTGATCGTCGCCCTGGGCGATTCGATCACCGAGGGCGCGACGGCCACGCGCGGCTCCTTCAATCAGTGGCCCGAGCGCCTGGCGCAGCGCCTGCAGCAGGCCTGCCCGGACCGCTTCGTGGTGCTCAACCAGGGCATCAGCGGCAACAAGCTGCTGGACCATGGCCGCAGCCACAGTGCGCTGTCACGCCTGGACCGCGACGTGATCGCAGTGGCCGACGCCGACCAGGTCATCCTGTTCGAAGGCATCAATGACATCCGCCATGGCGGCGGGGCGCAGCCGCTGCCCGGGCGCAACGCCCCGGACATGCTGCTGGGCTACCAGCAGGTGGCTGCGCGCCTGCATGCGCATGGCATCCGCGCCTACCTGGGCACGCTGACGCCGTTCGGTGGCTCGGAGCGCTATGAACCGGTTTCCGCCACGACCCGTGCCTCGATCAACCAGTGGGCGCGCGGCAAGGACAGCGGCTTCGATGGCGTGGTCGATTTCGATGCCGCCCTGCGCGACCCGAAGCAGCCGGAATCGCTGCCGGCCAACATCACCCGCGACCACCTGCACCCGAACGATGAAGGCTACCGCCGCATGGCCGAAGCGATCGACCTGGAGATGCTGGGGTGCAAGGCCCCGCGCTGACGTGGGTTTGTAGAGTCGAGCATGCTCGGCTGCCGTCGCTTCCTGTAGAGCCGAGCCATGCTCGGCTGCCGTCGCTTCCTGTAGAGCCGAGCCATGCTCGGCTGCCGTCGCTTCCTGTAGAGCCGAGCCATGCTCGGCTGCCGTCGCTTCCTGTAGAGCCGAGATCCTATGTTCGTGGTCAAGCCTGCTGGAAGCAGGCTTGACCCACTTTCAACATGGCTGGGTCGA
>NZ_JASGBW010000054.1:0-12677 GCF_030053215.1 Stenotrophomonas sp. PFBMAA-4
CGGGGCCGACTGCGCCTCGGGCCTGCGGGCAACGGCGGGTTGGGCGGCCTGCTTGGCTGCAGCCTGCGGCGCGGGCAACGGCAGCGGCGGCGCAACCTCAGCCGCAGCGGACATGGGCTGCGGTGCCTGGGCATCGGCCGCAGCGGCGGCATCGGCGTCGGCGGCGGGCGCGGTGGCGATCTGTGCTTCCTGTGCCGGCAGCACCGGCGGTTCCGGGCGCATCTGCCAGGCAATGCCGACAGCGAATACCATCGACGCGGCGATGCCGAACACGGCCGGCCAGCGCCGCTGCGGCCGGCGCGCGGTCGACGTCGCGGCGGTGTTGTCGGCTGCTGCCGCTGTGTCTGCGGCAGTCGTGGACACCGATGCACGCGCGGCCGCCAGGATCGCCGCGTCCAGCGCAGCAGGCGGTGCCTGGTCGTGGCGGCGGCCGATCAGGCCGGCCAGCGCACGTTCTTCAGGCGACAGGGGATCGTCTCGATTCATGCCTTCAGTCCCGCACGCAGCTTGTCCATCGCATAGCGCAGCCGCGATTTCACTGTTTCCCGGCCGACGCCGGTGATCTGGCCGATCTCCTCCAGGCTCAGTTCCTGTTCCAGCCGCAACTGCAGCACTTCACGCTGCTCGGGCGGCAGGTCTTCCATCGCCAGCTGGATGCGCCGGAGCTGCTCGAATTCAGACAGTTCAGCTTCCGGGGTCTGCCCGTCTTCCAGCGCAGCCAGGCGCAGATCGGCGTCGGCCGGCGCGGCAGGGCGATGGCGGGCGGCACGCCAGTGGTCGTTCAGGCGGTTGTGCGCGATACGGAACAACCACGTGCTGAATGCAGCATCGGGCTGCCAGCCGGCGCGGGCGCTGATCACCCGCTGCCAGACGTCCTGGAAGATCTCTTCGGCCAGCGCGGTGTCGCGCAGTTGCCGCAGCAGGAAGCCGAACAGGCGCTTGCGATGGCGCGTATACAGGCTTTCGAACGCCTGCAGGTCGCCACCGGCCCAGGCCAGCATCAGCGCTTCATCGGTTGGCAGGGCGGTCGCTTCCACGGCATACAGGGTAAGGCCTGCAGGCGGTGGCGCATAGCCGTTGGCGGGGGCGGGGAGGGCGCAGTTCACGGCGGTTCGCGGGCGGGTGTCGACAGGAACAACGTGCCGGCGCACGAAACGGGGTTGGCGGGCTTCCATTCCCCCCCCGGTGCCGCGTTATGCTCGCCCGCTCAGGGGAGGCGACGCTGTAGCGGCGCCAAGAGAACGTCATTTTGTCCACGCAAGCCGACCGTGTGTCATCGCTGTCACCTCACGAGGCCGTCTTGAGCACGGCGCTGGTGCGCGCGCTGCATGCGCTGCTGCCGGACGCCGCGATCGTGCGGGTGGGGTGGAACGACCCGCAGCTGGGCCGCGGCCGGGACAGCTGGCCGCAGGGCGCCAGCGATGGCGAGCTCGACGGGGATGCGGGGATATGGGAGCACGCTGCCTGGGAACACGATGGCGCACAGCTGTCGCTGCGGGTGCGCGGCGCGTCGCCTTCCGAAGCCTGGTGGGGGGTGTCGCGGCAGGCGATGGAGCTGGCCCTGCAGCGTGGCCGCCAGGCCGGACAGATCCGTGCGCTCGAGCAGGCTGAACGGCTTCAGCAGGCGCTGTTCCAGATTGCCGACCTGGCCGGTGCCGACCTGGAAATGGGCGAGATGCTGCGCCACGTGCACGGCGTGCTTGGCTCGCTGATGTACGCGGAGAACTGCTACATCGTCGAGTACGACGATGTGCGCGACCAGATGCGCTTCCTGTATTTCGCCGACCAGGTGGATGACTTCGTGGCCGACCCCACGATCAGCTACGACGCCGGGCAGATGCCGCGCAGCCTGACCGTGGCCCTGCTGCGGCACGGCAAGCCGCTCAGTGGCCCGTCGCGCGAACTGCTGGCCGATGCCGAGGAAGAGCATGACCCCGAGCGCGGCCCGGAAAGCCTGGACTGGCTGGGCGTGCCGATGCTGCGCGATGGCCGCGTGTGCGGCGCCATCGTGGTGCAGAGTTACGAACAGGCTGCGCTGTATGGCGAGGCCGAGCGCGCGCTGCTGGGCTTCGTTGCCCAGCACGTGCAGACCGCGATGGACCGGCGCCAGGCACAGGTGCGGCTGGAACAGCAGGTGGAGCGACGCACGCTGGAGCTGCAGCGTGCCAACCGCAGCCTGCAGGACGAAGTGGCCGAGCGCCGTCGTGGCGAACAGCTGCAGACCGCACTCTACAACATCGCCGAGATGGCCATGTCGGCCGACAGCCTGGCCCAGTTCTATGGGCAGGTGCATGGCGTGGTGGGCCGGTTGCTGGACGCGCGCAACTTCTACATCGCCCTGGTCAATGCGCGCAGTGACGGCCTGGATTTCGTCTATTCGGTGGATGAACACAACAGCTCACGCGCGCCGCGCGCCTTCAGCCGTGGCCTGACCGAATACGTGGTGCGCCACCGGCGCCCGCTGCTGGCATCGCGTGCGCAGATCGACGCGCTGCTGGCCACCGGCGAAGTGCGCGAATCCGGTGCGCGTTCGCACTGCTGGCTGGGCGTGCCGCTGCTGCGCGACGACGAGGTGGTCGGCGCGATCGTGGTGCAGAGCTACACCGACCAGATCGCCTTCAGCGTGCACGACCAGCGGCTGCTGACCTTCGTGGCACAGAACATCGGTACCGGCCTGGCCCGCCAGCGCGACCAGCAGCGGCTGCGTTCGGCGCATGCCGAGCTGGAAAAACGCGTGGAAGAACGCACCCGCGAACTGGCTGAAGTGAATGACAAGCTGCTGGGCCAGATTGCCGAGCGGCTGCGCGCCGAGCAGCGCCTGACCCACCAGGCCATGCACGATGCGCTGACCGGACTGCCCAACCGCCTGCACCTGCTGGACCGCCTGCAGGATGCGCTGGCGCTGGCACGCCGCGAAGGCGGGCCGGTGTTCGCGATGCTGTTCCTGGACCTGGACCGCTTCAAGCTGGTCAACGACAGCATCGGCCACGCCGCCGGCGACCGCATGCTGGTGGAAGTGGCCAAGCGCATCGTGTCCATGGCCGGCGACGGCGACGTGGTGGCACGGCTGGGCGGCGATGAATTCGCGGTGCTGCTGCAGTGCCCGCAGGGCCTGGCCCAGGCGCTGGATTTCGGCCAGCGCCTGCTGCTGGCCCTGCAGGAATCGATGTGGATCGCCGGGCGCGAACTGTTCCCCTCCGGCAGCCTCGGCATCGCCCTGTGGAACCCGCATTACCGCACCGGCGAAGAGCTGCTGCGCGATGCCGATGCGGCGATGTACCGGGCCAAGGCACAGGGCCATGACCGCTGTGCGATCTTCGATGAGGACATGCGCGAGCAGGCCATGCGCAGCCTGGACCTGGAAGCGGACCTGCGGCGGGCGATCAACAACCGCGATTTCGTGCCGTTCTACCAGCCCATCGTGCGCCTGTCCGATGGCGAGGTGGTGGGCCACGAGGCGCTGCTGCGCTGGCAGCACGAGCGCCGCGGCCTGCTGCTGCCCGGCGCCTTCCTGGAGCTGGGCGAGGAAAGCGGCCTGATCGAGCAGGTCGACTGGCTGATCTACGAGCAGGTCATCGCCGGCCTGGCCGACGGTGGGCGTGGCTATGTCTCGGTGAACGTGTCACCGCGGCACTTCCGTTCGGCCGATTTCAGTGCGCGCCTGTTCGGCCTGCTGGAAGCCAATGATGCCGATCCGCAGCGGCTGCGGCTGGAGATCACCGAGGTGGCGCTACTGGACGACGGCCCGCACACGCTGCGCATCCTCAAGGGGCTGCGCGAGCGGGGCATCCAGGTGCAGCTGGATGATTTCGGGACCGGCTTCTCGGCGCTGTCCTACCTGCACCGGTTCCCGATCAGCACGCTGAAGATCGACCAGAGCTTCATCGCCGGCCTGCACGGGCCGGAGGCACAGAGCACGCGCGCGCTGGTGGAAGGCGTGCTGTCGCTGGCGCGCACGCTGGGCATCGAGACCATCGGCGAGGGCATCGAGACCGAGGCCCAGCGGCAGAGCCTGTTCGAGCTGGGCTGTGACTACGGCCAGGGCTACCTGCTGGGGCGGCCGGCACCGTGGACGCGCGCGGTGGCCTGAACCACCGCGCAGGTCAGGCACGCTGGGCCAGGCTCAACGCAGCGCGGCGCGTCGCTTCTCGTCGATCCACTTCGAGGCCTGGGCCGGCTCGTAGGCCTGCATCCACGCCAGCATTTCATCGATGTCCGAGCCGTACCACAGGTCCTGGCGCTGTTCCGGGTGCAGGAAGCGCTCTTCCACCATGCGGTCGATCATGCCGATCAGCGGGGCATAGAAGCCGTCCACGTCCAGGAAGGCGCAGGGCTTGTTGCCGATGCCGAGCTGGCGCCAGGTGAGCATCTCGAAGATCTCTTCCATGGTGCCGAAGCCGCCGGGCAGGGCGACGAAGCCGTCGGAGAGGTCGAACATGCGCGACTTGCGTTCATGCATCGAGCCGACGATTTCCAGTTCGGTCAGGCCGCGGTGGGCCACTTCCCAGTCGGCCAGCTGGCGCGGGATGACGCCGGTCACTTCGCCGCCGGCGGCCAGCACGGCGTTGGCGACGGTGCCCATCAGGCCGACGTTGCCGCCGCCGTAGACCAGGCGCATGCCATCGCGGGCGATGCGGTCGCCCAGCGCCATGGCGCGTTCGGTGTAGACCGGCTTGCTGCCAGCGTTGGAGCCACAGTAGACGCAGAGGGACTTCATGGGGGATTCCTGTCTCTTGGTGCGGAAACGAAAACGCCCCGCCGGCAACCGGGTCAGCGGTCGCGGGCGGGGTGTTGGTCGATTATGACGCGTTGGCGCGGATTACGCGGCGGCGGCCTGCTCGCGGCGCGGGCCTTCACGCAGGGCGCGGCCGACCAGGCCCACCAGCAGGTCCAGCTCGTCGCTGTCCATGCCGAAGTGCGGGGTGAAGCGCAGCGAGTTCTCGCCACCGTGGATCACGTTGATGCCGTGCTGGCGCAGCCATTCCTCGGTGGAGCCGGCGCCATAGCACTTGAACTGCGGGGCCAGCTCGCAGGAGAACAGCAGGCCGGTACCCTGCACCTTGGTGATCAGCCCGCCCAGCTCGCTCTTCAGCTGTTCCAGTTTGCGCACGGCCTCGGCGCCGCGTTCGGCGATGTTGGCGCGCACCTGCGGGGTGAGCTGGGCCAGGGTGGCGCACGCCACGTCCAGCGCACGCGGGTTGCTGGTCATGGTGTTGCCGTAGATGCCCTTGCGGTACAGCTGGGCGGCATGCTCGGTCACGGCCAGCACCGACAGCGGGTACTGCGCGGCATTGAGCGCCTTGGAGTAGGTTTCCATGTCCGGCGGGTCCAGGCCTTCGAAGCCCGGGTAATCCACCACCGACAGCACGCCATGGGCGCGCAGGCCGGCTTGGATCGAATCGAGCAGCAGCAGGCTGCCGTGGGCGCGGGTCAGCTCGCGGGCCACCGCATAGAACGCCGGCGGCACCGAACGGCCTGGGTCGCCTTCACCCATCACCGGTTCCAGGAACACCGCTTCGATGAACCACTGGTTGCGCTCGGCATCCTCGAACACCTTGCGCAGGCCGGCCTCGTCGTACGGGGCGACCGTAATGACCGAATCCTCGCCACGGTAGCTGGCCAGATGCTGCTGGTAGCTCTTGCGGCTGGAATCGGAATACAGCGCCGGGCGGTCGGTGCGGCCATGGAAGCTGCCCTTGATGACCACGCGCTTGATGGCGGCACCGGCATGGCGCGCGCCCGGGTCGGTCTGCAGCTTGGCGTTGACGTCGGCGATGCGCGCGGCCAGGCCGACCGCTTCCGAGCCGGAGTTCAGGCACATGAAGCGGGCGAACGGGCAGCCGCCGCGGCGGTGGCCGATCTCCGCGCGCAGGGCGGTGATGAAGCGCTGCTGCGACAGGCTGGGGGTCATGATGTTGGCCATCACCTGCGGGCGCGACATCGCTTCGAGCACCGCATCAGGGGTATGGCCGAAGCCGAGCATGCCGTAGCCGCCTGCGTCGTACAGCACCGCGCCCTTGAGGGTGACCACCCACGGGCCACGCGCGGCCAGCGCCACGTACGGGGTCACCGCGTCGTCTGCATAGAAATTGACGAAGCCGTCCTGCATCGCGTCGATCTGCGCCTGCTCGTCCTGCGCCAGCAACGGCCCCAGCTCCTGCTGCACGCGCCCGAACTCGTCGGCGGCCGCTTCCACGGCGGCAACCAGCTGTGGGTGGCGGGCCGACAGTGCGACCAGGGTGGCGTCGTCCAGGCCGGTGGTGATGCGGCTGCCGGGCTGGGCGCGGAGGGGGGCGAGGCGTTCGATGAAGCTCATTGCAGATCTCCTGAAACAATGGGTCGCACGGGCCTTCAAAAGCAAAACGCGCGTCATCACGCGCGCTTGGGGCGGACTCGTGCTGCGGACTTCCTTTCCGATGCTAGCACTAGTTTTTTTGCGCGATAACCCCGCAGAAACCTGCTGCATAGCAGCATATTGCCCGACGTTCGCCACGAAGCGCGCCGGCTCGCAGGCGCTCGACGTACAATGCGCGCCAATGTCGACCTGTTGCCGATCACTGCCTTGAAGAAGTCCGATTTCCACTACGACCTGCCGGCCGAACTGATCGCCCAGGCGCCGTTGGCCGAGCGTTCGGCCAGCCGCCTGATGCTGGTGCCGCCGGCGCCCGCCGCCTTCACCGACGTGCAGGTGCGCGACCTGCCGTCGCTGCTGCAGCCGGGCGACCTGATGGTGTTCAACGACACCCGGGTGATCCCGGCGCGGCTGTTCGGGCAGAAGGCCAGTGGCGGCCGCGTGGAGATCCTGATCGAGCGCCTGCTGGGCGGCCAGCAGGCGCGTGCCCAGGTGGGTGCCAGCAAGTCGCCCAAGGCCGGCAGCCGCATCGCCCTGGATGCCGGCGGCGAGGCCGAGGTGCTGGGCCGCGACGGCGAGTTCTACGTCCTGCAGTTCCACGTGCCTGAATCGCTGGAGCAGTGGCTGCTGCATGCCGGTCGCCTGCCGCTGCCGCCGTACATCCAGCGCGAACCGGGCATGGACGACCGCGAGCGCTACCAGACCGTGTTCGCCCGCGAAGTGGGCGCGGTGGCTGCGCCGACGGCCGGCCTGCATTTCGACGAGCCGCTGCTGGCGGCCTTGAAGGCCAAGGGCGTGGACTTCGGCCACGTCACCCTGCACGTGGGGGCAGGCACCTTCCAGCCGGTGCGCGCCGATGACCTGAAGGACCACGTGATGCACCGCGAGTGGCTGAACGTGGGCGCTGAACTGGTGCAGCAGGTGCGGCGCACCCGCGAGGCTGGCGGCCGGGTGATCGGCGTGGGCACCACCGTGGTGCGCGCGCTGGAAAGCGCGATGCGCGAGGGTGAACTGCTGCCGTTCGCCGGCGAGACGCAGATCTTCATCACCCCCGGCTACCGCATCCGCAGCGTGGACGCGATGGTGACCAACTTCCACCTGCCGGAAAGCACGCTGCTGATGATGATCTCCGCGTTTGCCGGCAAGGAGCGCGTGTTCGAGGCCTACCAGCACGCGATCGAACAGCGCTACCGGTTCTTCAGCTACGGCGACGCGATGCTGCTGTTCCCGCAGGCGGGTTGACCTCTGCCTGCCGGCGGAAGTGACATCCACGCATGGCGTGGATCTACTACCGTCCAGTAGATCCACGCCATGCGTGGATGAATCCGGTATCCCCGGCCATCTCCGGCGGACCTCGCCGCCGGGCATGGCCCGGCGCTACCGGAGCAGGGACGGCGGTTTTGGGAGACAATAGGCAACTATTTGCCTGAACGACCGCTCCATGTCCCGATTGCAGTTCCAGCTCCAGACCCGCGACGGCCGTGCCCGCCGTGGCCGCCTGACCTTCCCGCGTGGCACGGTGGAAACGCCGGCCTTCATGCCGGTGGGAACCTATGGCTCGGTCAAGGGCATCCTGCCGGACCAGGTGCGCGCGCTGGGCGCCGAGATCATCCTCGGCAACACCTTCCATCTGTACCTGCGGCCGGGCCTGGACATCATTGCCGACCACGGCGGCCTGCACGGCTTCTGCCAGTGGGATGGCCCGATCCTGACCGATTCCGGCGGTTTCCAGGTGTTCTCGCTGGCGCACCGCCGCAAGATCACCGAGCAGGGCGTGACCTTTGCTTCGCCCACCGACGGCGCCCGCGTGTTCCTGGGCCCGGAAGAGAGCATGAAGATCCAGAAGGTGCTCGATTCGGACGTGGTGATGATCTTCGACGAGTGCACCCCGTACCCGGCCACTGAGGACGTCGCCCGCCGGTCGATGGAACTGAGCCTGCGCTGGGCCCAGCGCAGCCGCAACGCGCATGACGAGCTGGGCAATGACGCGGCGCTGTTCGGCATCGTCCAGGGCGGCGTGCACACCGACCTGCGCAGCCGCTCGGCCGAGGCCCTGCAGGCGATCGGCTTCGACGGCTATGCCATCGGTGGCCTGGCCGTGGGCGAACCGGAGCACGAGCGCAACGCCATGCTCGACCACCTGGACCCGGAGCTGCCGGGCGACCGCCCGCGCTACCTGATGGGCGTGGGCCGGCCGGAAGACCTGGTCGAGGGTGTCGCCCGTGGCGTGGACATGTTCGACTGCGTGATGCCCACCCGCAATGCCCGCAACGGCCACTATTTCACCTCGTTCGGCACCGTACGCATCCGCAACTCGCAGTATGCGCGCGACATGGACCCGATCGAGCCGGGCTGCGGCTGCGTGGCCTGCAGCGGCGGCTACACCCGCTCGTACCTGCGCCACCTGGACCGCTGCAACGAGATGCTGGCGCCGATGCTGGGCACCCTGCACAACCTGTTCTACTACGAAAAACTGATGGCCGACATCCGTGCGGCCATCGAGGCGGGAACCT
Organism: Stenotrophomonas sp. PFBMAA-4; assembly: GCF_030053215.1. Lineage (NCBI taxonomy): Bacteria > Pseudomonadati > Pseudomonadota > Gammaproteobacteria > Lysobacterales > Lysobacteraceae > Stenotrophomonas > Stenotrophomonas sp. PFBMAA-4. Next base: position 8,866 of record NZ_JASGBW010000054.1, read on the forward strand.
TCCAGGCCTTCCGCGAGTCCTTCTATGCAGCACGCGGGGCGGTTGCGCCGCCCCTGTAACCCCGCAGCACCCCTGCCGAACGGCCCAAGGACGAACGTCCGGGGCCGTGGCATACTTCAAGGCTGACCCAGATCCGCGGTCGACACCCTGCGCCCGTCAAACGGGCCTGAGCGCCGCCCAACCTAAGGACCAACGATGAACCTGCTTGCCTTCCTGATTCCCGCCGCACACGCCCAGGCCGCCGGCGGCCAGCCCGGTGGCGGTATGCAGCTGACCACGCTGCTGTTCCCGATCATCCTGATCGCCATCATGTACTTCCTGATGATCCGCCCGCAGATGAAGCGGCAGAAGGAACACAAGGCCATGCTGGAGAAGATCAAGCGCGGTGACGAAGTGCTGACCAACGGCGGCATCGCCGGCGTGGTCACCGACATCGGCGACAACTTCATCACCATCGAAGTGGCGGACAACGTGCGCATCCGCGTGCAGAAGGGCGCTGTCGGCAACGTGCTGCCGGCCGGTACCCTGAAGTCGGCCCAGTAAGCCACTCCCTTTCCGATGCACAACCGCGGCGCCGGGGATGGCGCCGCGCGGGACCCAAGCAATGCTCGAATTTCCACGCTGGAAGTACGTCGTCATCCTGATCGTACTGGCGCTCAGTACCCTGTATGCGCTGCCCAACATCTACCAGAAGGACCCGGCCGTCCAGATCACCGCCAACCGTGGCGGAGTGGTCGACGACGCGCTGCGCGACCGTGTGCTGGCCGACCTGAAGAAGGCCGGTGTCACCACGATCGGCGCCGAGAAGGAAGGGGAAAGCCTGATCGTCCGCCTGCCGGACCTGAAGGCCCAGTCCGCTGCCAGCGACGCGCTGCGTGACACCGTCGGCGAGAACTACACGGTGGCCCTGAACCTGGCCTCGACCGTGCCGGACTGGCTGGCCAAGCTGGGCGGCCGCCCGATGGTGCTGGGCCTGGACCTGCAGGGCGGCGTGCACTTCGTGCTGCAGGTCGACCAGAAGGCAGCCCTGGACAAGCGCCTGGACGCCTACACCGAAGACGTGCGCAGCACCCTGCGTGACGCGCGCATTGCGTACCAGTCGGTCGAGCGTCGCGCCGACAACACCATCGTGGCCAACCTGAGCCCGTCGGCCGGTGACGACGCTGCCGCCAACGCCCGCGCGGCGCTGGTCAAGTCGCAGCCGACCCTGGGTTACGACGTCAGCGGCAGCCGCATCACGGTGACCATCCCGGACACCGAGATCTCGCAGATCGCCAACGGCGCCATCGAGCAGAACATCAACACCCTGCGCAACCGCGTGAACCAGCTGGGCGTGGCCGAGCCGATCATCCAGCGCCAGGGTGCCGACCGCGTGGTCGTGCAGCTGCCGGGCGTGCAGGACACCGCCGAAGCCAAGCGCATGATCGGTGCCACCGCCACCCTGGAATACCGTGCGGTGGTCGAAGGCAACGCGCAGGACGCCATCGCCTCCGGCCGCATCCCGCCGGAAGCCAAGGTCTACCAGCAGCGTGATGGCCGTGGTCCGATCATGTTGAACAAGCGCGTGATCGTCACCGGCGACCAGATGGTCGGCGCACAGGCGGTCACCGATACCAACAGCGGTGCCCCGGCGGTCAGCGTGACGCTGAACAACGTCGGCGGCCAGCGCATGTTCGACTTCACCAGCGCCAACGTGAACAAGCCGATGGCCGTGGTGTACACCGAGCGCGTGCCGACCGTGACCGTTGTTGACGGCCAGGAAGTGCGTGGCTTCAAGGTCAACGAGGAAGTGATCTCGGTGGCCAACATCAACGGCGTGTTCGGCAAGAACTTCCAGACCACCGGCCTGCAGAAGAAGGAAGCCGAGGACCTGGCCAAGCTGCTGAAGTCCGGCTCGCTGGCCGCGCCGATGGACTTCGTCGAAGAGCGCGTGGTCGGCCCGAGCCTGGGTGCGGAGAACGTCAAGAACGGCATCACCGCGGTGGTCTACGCGTTCCTGTTCACCCTGGTGTTCTTCACCATCTACTACCGCATGTTCGGCCTGATCACCTCGCTGGCGATGCTGTTCAACCTGCTGATCGTGGTGGCGGTGATGTCGCTGTTCGGCGCGACGATGACCCTGCCTGGCTTCGCCGGCCTGGCGTTGTCGGTCGGTCTGTCGGTGGACGCCAACGTGCTGATCAACGAGCGTATCCGTGAAGAGCTGCGTGCCGGCGTGCCGGGCAAGACCGCGATCGTGACCGGTTACGAACGTGCTTCGGGCACGATTCTTGACGCCAACCTGACCGGCCTGATCGTCGGTGTGGCCCTGTTCGCCTTCGGCACGGGTCCGCTGAAGGGCTTCGCCCTGACCATGATCATCGGTATTTTCGCCTCGATGTTCACTGCGATCACCGTGTCGCGCGCCCTGGCGACGCTGATCTATGGCCGTCGCAAGAAGCTCCAGAACGTGGCCATCTGACGGGACGACACGCACATGAAAATTTTTCCGCTGCACATCCTCCCGAACGATACCCAGATCGACTTCATGCGCTGGCGCCATGTCGCGATGGTCGTCACGATCATCGTGTTCCTGGCATCGATCGGCATCATCGGCTTCAAGGGCTTCAACTACGCCCTGGACTTCACCGGCGGCACCCTGATCGAAGCCCGCTTCGATCACGCGGTGGACGTCGAGCAGGTCCGTACCAAGCTCGAGGGCAATGGTTTTGAAGGCGCCCAGGTGCAGAGCGTCGGTGGCAACACCGACCTGCTGATCCGCCTGGCCCCGCACGGTGAGCACGCCCCGGGTACCGGTGCGGCTGCCGCCGAGGACAAGGCCACCGCTGCGGCGGTGGTGAAGGCGCTGTCCACCGCCGACAACCAGGCCACCGTGCTGCGCAACGAGTTCGTTGGCCCGCAGATCGGCAAGGACCTGGCGATGAACGGTCTGTACGCCACCATCTTCATGCTGGCTGGCTTCCTGATCTACATCGCGGTGCGCTTCGAATGGAAGTTCGCGGTCACCGCCAGCATCGTGGCGATGTTCGACCTGATCGTGACGGTGGCTTACGTGTCCCTGCTGGGCCGTGAGTTCGACCTGACCGTGCTGGCCGGCCTGCTGTCGGTGATGGGCTTTGCGATCAACGACATCATCGTGGTCTTCGACCGCGTGCGCGAAAACTTCCGCAGCCTGCGTGCCGAGCCGATGGAAGTGCTGAACCGTTCGATCAACCAGACGCTATCGCGTACGGTGATCACCGCGGTGATGTTCTTCCTGTCCGCGCTGGCCCTGTACCTGTACGGTGGCAGCTCGATGGAAGGCCTGGCCGAGACCCACATGATCGGTGCGGTGATCGTGGTGCTGTCCTCGATCCTGGTAGCGGTGCCGATGCTGACCATTGGTGCGCTGCGCGTGACCAAGCAGGACCTGCTGCCGAAGGCGAAGGACGTCGAGGCGCTGGCCCGTCGCCCGTAAGCACCCGCTGCACGCAGTACACAGAGAACCCCGCGCAAGCGGGGTTTTTTGTTGCAGGGCTTGCAGCCTTGGCACGTGTCATCGCATGCGCGCTGTCGCTCCCACGCTTCGCTGCGCGAACCGTGGGCCCCACTTACCGGCTCCCAGACCCCCGCCGCTTCGCGGCCGCCCCCTGACTCAGGGGGCTTTGCCCCAGAACGGTTCCGCGCGGCTGTTGGTAGGTTCCGACCGTTGGTCGGCACATCTGTCAGATATCGAATGAATCATCCACGCATGGCGTGGATCTACTGGCGCGCGCGGCTGTTGGGAGGTTCCGACCGTTGGTCGGCACATCTGTCAGATATCGAATGAATCA